>JBDIAP010000168.1:0-7872 GCA_039812485.1 Kineosphaera sp. | reverse complement strand
GTGCCCCCGGCAGGATTCGAACCTGCGACACCCGCTTTAGGAGAGCGGTGCTCTATCCCCTGAGCTACGAGGGCGAGGGGCCTGCGTCAGCCTAACCCGGGTGGCGCCGCGCTCCGGCACGGACGACGGGCAGCGGGGGCGCCGCGGGGCGGTCCTACGTGGACTGTGGCGCCCGGGTGGGCTGGTCGGCGCGGTCGGTGTGGTCGCGACGGATGCGCTCGTTGCGGGCGTAGGCGTCCTGACCTGCGCGGGTGTCCGGCACGACGGGGGCCGTGGGCGTCTCGGGGCTCTCGGGCGACAGGGCGCCGCCGAGCGTCAGGGGCGCCTTGGCGATCTCGTGATGCGGGCGGTCGAAGCGGCGCGTGATGGCCTCGCCGATGTCGAGGAACGCCTCGCGGGTGTGCGGGCGCAGCAGGTCCCAGTCGAACGTGCCGCCGTCGGCCATGTGCGGGTCGGCCGGCACGACGACGAGATCGGCTGCCTTGCCAAGGTGTTCGAGCACTGCCTGCTTGTCGACGCTGCGGCTCACGATGTCCTTGGCGGTGAGCACGCAGATGCTCGTGCGGGCCAGGTGCTCGAAGCCGTTGTCCTCGAGCCAGTCGATCGTCTCCGCGGCCCGGCGCGCGCCGGTCACCGACCAGGCCGCCGGGACGACGACCGTCGTCGCGTATTTGAGGATGCCCCGCATGAGCGGGTGCGTCACGCCGGTGCCGCAGTCGACCTGCACGTAGGAGTAGTAGCGCTGGACGACCGCGAGGATGCGCTCGAAGTCGTCCGAGCTCAGCGAGTCGCCGAGCACCGGATTGGGCTCGCCGGGCAGCACCGTGAGGCGCCCCGCGGTCACCGTGAACTGCGACAGGTCCTCGAGCGACTCGATCCGGTCGACGTTGCGCGACAGGGCCGTGATGCCGGCGAGCTGGCGGCCCACGAGCCGCTCGGCGAGGTCGCCGGCGTCGGGGTTGGCGTCGATGGCGAAGACGGGGTCGGGCCGCAGGTCGGCGAGCGCCACCGACGTCGCGGCCGTCGTCGACGTCTTGCTGACGCCGCCCTTGAGGCAGAAGAAGGCGGTGACATGCTTGCCGCGCAGCTGCGTCGCGATCTGGGCCTCGCGGTCGCGGTGCCGCTGCTCCTTCTCGCTCGGCCCGGGGTTCCACAGGCCGGCGGTGGCGGTGTACGCGAGCGAGCGCCACCCCATCCGCGGGCGCGTGCGGCGCGGCCGCACCATCGGACCCTCCGCCGGGATCGCGCGGATCGATGCGTGCTGACGCTCTACGTCGCTCATGGGGGAGGGATCCTTCGTGCTGAAGCTGGCTGATCGCGCTTTAGGTTTCCGGCGGCGCGCTCGTGCGTCAACTCGCCGGCGGTGCAATGTCCACCAGGCGAACTGGACGCCCGTTCAGGCCCCGGGGAGTCGCGGGTCTGCCCATCCCCGTAGGAGGTTCGCCCGGCGGTCGCCGGCGCGCGGGCGGCCCGTGTCGGCGGCGACGAGATCCGCGGGGTGTGCGCGGATCGTGCCTACTCTCGACGGGGCAGCCGCCGACGGGCCGACCACGGCTGCCTCGGGGCGTGACCAGGGGCGGGACTGGGACGGGACGACCGGTCGGGGTCTCGGACGTTCGGCCGGTGCCCGTGCCGGTGGTGGTGCCGGTGCCGGTGCCGGTGGTGGTGCCGGGGCACGGCGCGGTCGGAGTCGGGCCTTGGCGCCCGCGGCCGTGTGCGCTGGCTACGCTCGGCTGCGCGCGAGGTCGGCTCCGGAGAGGGCCGCGGCCTTCGACGCACCGGGCGTGCTCCGCGGCCTGGTGCGACCACGGCGAAGCCACACCGCCGGCACCCTCGACGGACGAGACCACGGATGGATGCGAGAGCCATGAACTCACGACCGACCCGAGAAGAGGACGAGACTCCCATGCGGCACAGCTCCCGACTCCACTCCCGAAGGCACGGACTCCTTCGCTCCCGAGGGCACGGACTCGCGACGGCGCGCGGCGCGGTCGCCGCCGCACTCGGGGTCGTCCTTGCCGGGCCGGCGGTGTCCGCCGTCGCGCTGCCCGCTGCCGCTCCTGCTGCCGGGCCCGTGTCCGCGGGCAGTGCTCCCGCGGCGAACGTCGCAGACCAGGTCCACGGCTCCGCTGCCGAGGTGGACGCGTCGAACCGGGCGACTGCCGTCGCCCCCGGCGCCTCGGGCCGTCGCGCGGCGCTCCCGGTGGGCGACAGCAACCTGCCCGAGCGGCGCATCCCGTCCGTGCTCGGGCCGGGCATCGGCCGCTTGGTCATCGTGCGCGGCGACAAGACCGCGCCCCCGGCGCGCATCAACGTCACGCCCCGCGGGCCGTGGCGCATCAACGTCGTGACGATCGACCCCAAGCGCACGACGCTGCGGCTGCGGGCCGTCTACGGCGAGACGCTCATGGCGCCCGACACCACCTCGCGCATCGCGCGGTGGGCCGGGGCGCGGGTTGCGATGAACGCGAGCTTCTTCAACTACCACGGGGCCGTCGCCCTGCGCGGCGACTCGGTGGGGCTGACGGTCTCGCGCGGCGCGGTGATGAGCGAGCAGACCGGCACGGCCGCCGAGCACAACGTGCTCATCGACGCCGACCGCGGGCGCCTGCGCATGGGCCGCTTCACGTGGACGGGGTATGTCGAGAACACCGCCACCGGCAAGCGCCGCACCCTCGCCGGAGTCAACCGGGTGCCGCGGGTGCCGGAGGCCTGCCGCACCGACGAGGACCCGCAGGGCTGCGCGCAGTCCAAGGGTGAGCTCGTGCGGTTCTCACCCCGGTTCGCGGCGGCGACACCCTCGGGGCCGGGGTCCGAGGCCGTCTACGGGCCGGACGGGTGCCTCGTGCGGGTCGCCGAGACCCGCGGCACGAAGCTGACGGCCGCGCAGTTCTCGATCCAGGGCACCGGTGATCGGGCCGCCCAGATCCTGCGCGAGGCCCACGACGGGTGCGTCAGGCTCGACGAGGCCGTGCGTGACGCCGACGGCGACAAGGTCGCGCTGCGCCCCGACACCTCCGGGGTGAGCGGCCGCTACCGTCTCGTGCGCGACGGCAAGATCGTCGAGAACCGCGGCACCGGAGTGCTCTTCGGTCGCAACCCGCGCTCCTTCATCGGGCGCACCGCCGACGGTCGGGTCATGCTCGTGACGATCGACGGGCGCTCGGTCTCCAGCGTGGGTACGACGCTCGTCGAGACCGCGCGCATCGCCCGCAGCCTCGGCCTCGTCGACGCCGTCAACCTCGACGGCGGGGGTTCCACGACGCTGGCGGTCAACGGCCGCACCGTCAACAAGGTGTCCGGTTCGAGCGAGCGGCCCGTCAGCGACGCGATCGTGCTGGCGCGCTGAGCGGCGTGCCGCGCCCGCCGACGGCTGAGGTTCGGGCCGAGGGGCGGGGCGAGAGCGCCGGTTGTCGTCGCGGAGTCCAGTTCTCGGCGGCCCGGGCGGAGGGCGCGGGTCGTCGCGCAGTCCAGTTCTCGGCCGCCCGGGCGAGAGCGCTGGTCGTCGCGGAGTCGAGTTCTCGGCGGCCCGGGCGAGAGCGCCGGTCGTCGCGGAGTCCAGCCCTCGGCGGCCGGGCCCTGGCGCGCGGTGGGGCGACGGCCGGAGTAGGACGGCCGGACTAGGACGAGCCTGGCGCCGCGCGGCGGTCCGCGTGCTCAGCGGCGGGCGCGCGGGGCGACGATACGATTCGTCGGTGAGTTCCGTGCCCCCCAGCGCCCCAGCCGAGCCGTCCTCGAGTGCGCCCGCGGCGACGGGCGGCGCGGGGGCGACCCCACCTCCTACGCCGCCGGAGTTCGTCACCCGCGCGCTACAGGCCTGGCAGCGTCGACTCGTCGATGCCGGGGGGCCCAACACGCTGCTGTGGTTCGACGACTCGCCGGGCGGATTCCTCGACCTGACGACCGCGCACCCGGGCGGCGTGTCGATGCTCATGGCGGGCCGCGCCACCCGGCTCTCGGACCTCGTGCGGGAGCGCAGCGCGTTCGCCGAAGCGCACCGGCGCGCCGAGGCCATCCGCCACAAGACCGTCGAACTTGCCCAGGAGCGTGGCCTGGCAGCGGGATTCATGGCGATCGGCATGGCCACGTGGAACGTGCCGGGAGCCCGCCGGGCCCCCCTCGCGCCGGTGCTCCTGCGTGGCTGCAGCCTCACGCCCACCGACCCGAGCCACCGCGACTACGACATCGACCTGTCACCGGCGGTCGAGATCAACCCGGTGCTCGCCCACTACCTGGCCTCCGAACAGGGCATCGACATCGACCCCGAGGCCGTCGCGGCGCTGGCGCACTCGGCGCGCCGCTTCGACCCGCTGCCGGTCTTCCGTGAGCTGACCCGCATGTGCCGCGGCGTGCCCGGCTTCCGCATCGCCGACCGCAAGATCGTGGCGCCCTTCTCCTACGCCAAGCTGCCGCTCGTCGCCGACCTCGTCGCCCACGGCCCGGCGCTCGCCCAGAACAGGCTCGTCGTCCAGCTCGCGCAGGCGACCCGCGGCCCGGCCCTGCTGCCGGCCACCCCAGTAGCCGGTCCGCCCCCCGCGGGCGGACGCCCCCGCCTCGGCGAAGACCTCCTCGTGCTCGGCACCGACGCCCAGCAACGAGCGGTCATCCACGCGGTCCGCGAGGGCCGCGACGTCGCCCTCGACGCCCCGGCGGGCACCGGCCGCACGCAGACGATCGCCGCCGCCGTCGCGGCGCTCGTCGCCGACGGCAAGCGCGTGCTCGTCGTGTCCGAGGCGAGCACGCCGCTGGACGACCTCGCCGCCCGCCTGGCCGAGGCAGGGCTCGACCAGCTCGCCGTGCGCGTCGGGGAGGGCGGCCTCGATCGCGGCCAGGTGGCGCTCGCGGTGCGCGAGACCCTCGAGGGGGTCGGCGGCGACCGCGAACCCGACGTCACCGAGGTCGTCGACGGCCTGTCCGCCCGGCGCGACCGGCTCGACGCGCACCGCGACGCGCTGCACAGCGTGCGCCGGCCGTGGGGGGTCAGCGTCTTCGACGGGCTCGCCGCGCTCGCCCGGCTCACCCGGCCGCGCCGACCTCCTACCTCTCGGGTGCGGCTCGAGGGCCACACGCTGGCGGCGCTCGACGTGCCCGCGATGCGCCGCGGGGGAGAGCTGCTGACGCAGGCCGCGTCGGCCGGCGGGTGGTCGGAGGAGCGCCGCAAGGACCCGTGGGCCGGCGCCAGGATCACCGATGAGACCTCGCGCGCGCGGGCCGCCGAACTCACCCGCGAGCTCGGCGGCCACCGGCTCGAGGACGACCGCGACGAGCTCGACTCGTTGCTGCAGGCCTGCGGGCTGGGCCCGGCGCGCGTGCCGGGGGACTGGGCGGTGTCGCTGACCTTGGTGGAGGGGGTGCGCGAGACGCTGCGGATCTTCCACCCCGAGGTCTTCACGGTCGACCTCGTGCCGTTCCTCGGCGCCACCGGAGACGCCGACTACCGGCGCGACAACGACCTGCGGCAGTCGTGGTGGTCACGGATGCGCCTGCGCCGCCGCACCCGCGACTTCGTGCGCGACGGCGCGGCCATCGAGGACCTGCATCTCGCGTTGGCGCGAGCCCACGAGCAGGCCGTCACGTGGCGCCGCCTCTCCGGCGGCTCGAGCACGCCGCGGGTGCCGACCGGTCTCGACGCTGCGCGGGCGCGCTGGGACGCTCTCGACGCCGACCTCCTCTGGCTCGCCGAACGGCTCACGCCGACGCAGGAGGGCGGCGACCTGCACGGCACCCCGGTGCCGGAGTTGCGCGCCCGACTCGCTCGGCTTGCCGGCCGGGAGGACCGCCTGGAGGTGCTGCCCCGAGTCGTGCCGCTGCTCGACGAGATCGGCGCGATGGGCCTGGGGCCGTTGGCGCTCGACCTCGCGAACCGGCGCGTCGGCCCCGAGTCGACCGCCGCCGAGATGGAATTCGTGTGGTGGCGATCGGTGCTCGACGATGTCGCCCGCAGCGACGCGCGCATCGGCGGGCACGACGCTGCGCGACTGCGCCGCGATGTCGGCGACTACGCGACCCTCGACGCCGCCTGCCAGCGCGCCGGCGTCGATGTCGTGCTCGCCCGGCACGCCCAGGCCGTGCGTGCCGCGGCCACCGCCCACCGCGACCAGGTGCGGCTCGTGCAGGCCGAGGCATCCCGGCTCGGGGGGCAGCTGCCCGTCGACCGGCTCGTGCAGGCGGCGCCCGAGCTCGTGCTCGCCGCGCGCCCGTGCTGGCTGCTCAGCCCGCTCGTCGTGGCCTCGGCGCTGCCGCCCGCCGAGCTCTTCGACGTCGTCGTCGTCGAGGACGCCGGGCGGCTCGACCCCGCCCACGTCGTCTCGGCGTTCGCCCGTGCGAAGCAGGTGTTGCTCGTCGGCGATTCGGTGCAGCTGCAGCCGCGCCCGTTCACGACGAGCGTGCCGCGCCCCGGCGTCATGGTGCCGCTGCGGCCGGCCGGGCCGTCGCTGCTCGACCTGCTCGGGGGCGGGCTCGAGTCGCTGGAGCTCGACACCCACTACCGGAGCTTCGACGAGCGGCTCGTCGACTTCGCCGACGACCATTTCTATGACGGTCGGCTGCGCGCCCTGCCCGGCGCGGGGTCGGCCGGCTCGCAGGCCGTGCGGCTTGTGCTCGTCGATCCGGGGGAGGACCCGGATGCCGACGCCCCGTCGGGTGGTCGTGCGGACCTCGCCGACCGTCCGCTGCCCGACCTGCGCGACATCGAGGCCGAGAAGGTCGTCGATCTCGTCGTGCAGCACGCCGTGATGCGGCCGAGCGAGAGCCTGGCGGTCGCGGCGCTCAGTGCCGGGCACGCCGAGCGGCTCGTCGAGCGGCTGCGCGCCCGGCTCGACGCCGAGCGCGATCCCGACGTCGTCGACTTCTTCGACGAGGGGAGAGCCGAGCCGGTCATCGTCGTCAGCCTCGACGAGCTCGCCGGGCACTCGCGCGACGCCCTCGTGCTCGGCGTCGGTGTCGACCCCATCACCGTGACCCGGACCGAGCCGCTGGGGGCACTGTCCCGCGAGGACGGCGAGCGCGCGCTGGCCGTCGCGATGCTCGTGCCGCGGCGGCGCCTGACCGTGGTGTCGGCCGTGACCCCCGACGAGCTCGAGGGCCCATTGCGCTCGCGCGGCGCGACGCTGCTGCGCGAACTCCTCGAGCACTGCGCCCGCGAAGGACGCCCGGAGCTGCGCGAACGCGCCGAGACCCGGGTCGATTTCCGCGCCGATGCGCCGACGAGCGCCGGCGCGGGCGCGGCGGCGCGCGGGGCCGACGCGGCGGACCACGAGGCTGACGCCGAGGCCGGGGCGTCGCCGACGGAGTTCGCCGTCGCGGCCACGGGTGCCGCGACCGGGTTTCAGGGCGCCCTCGACCGCGCGCCGGTACGGGCCGAGTCCGACCCGGTGCTGGCCGAGTTCGCGGTGCGGCTGCGGCAGGAGGGGCTCGTCGTGCGCGAACGCTACGGCGAGGGTGTGGAGCCCATCGACCTCGTCGTCGAGGACCCGCACCACGCCGGTCACGCCGTGGTCGCCGTCGAGTCCGACGGGCCGCGCTACGCGTCGATGGCCGACACCCGGGAGCGGGAGCTCGGCCGCCCGGCCCGCCTCCGCGCCCTGGGGTGGGAATACGTGGCGGTGTGCAGCGCCGACATCTTCGCCGATCCCGCGCGCGATGTGTCGCGGGTGCTCGACGCCGTCCGCGCGGCCGACGCCCGGAGCTGGTCGACCCGGCCCCGCGCGCGCGGTCGCCGCGGCCAGCCATCCTCGGGCCTCTCGGGGCGTGGGGTCGGCGCGGGGGCATTCGGCGGGGTCATGCTCGACGCCGTCGCGCCCGAGCCGACCGACGAGCAGCTGTCGGTTGCGCCGGGCGCCGACGAGGCCACCGACGCGCCGCGCCGGCCCG
>JBDIAP010000167.1:0-7873 GCA_039812485.1 Kineosphaera sp. | reverse complement strand
GCCCGAGGATCGACAGGCCCGAGGGTTGACAAGGGCACACCACCTACGTGCAATATATTGCATGCCAGTTCCCACCGCCGAGAGTGTCGGCAGCCAGCCGCTGTTGCGCGACCGGGCCTACGTCCTGCTGCGCACCGCGATCGTCGACGGCGTCCTGGAGCCCGGCGAGCAGCTGCGCGAGGTCGAGCTGCAGCGCTGGCTCGGGGTCAGCCGCACCCCGATCCGCGAGGCGCTGCTGCGCCTCAGCGCCGCCGGTCTCGTCGAGATGTCACCGGGCCGCTCGACGACGGTCACGCCGCTGGAGAGCCCGGTGACCCGCGACGCCCGCCCGGTCGTCGCCGCCGTGCACCAGATCGCGGTCGCCACGGCGCTACCCCGGCTCAGCGCCGGGCACATCCGAGCGCTGCGCGACCGCAACGCGCGCTTCGCCGCGGCGCTGGACGCCGGTGACGCCGACGCCGCGCTCGACGCCGACGAGGCCCTGCACGGGCTCTTCGTCGACGTCGCCGGCAACTCCGTGGCCGCGGCCGTGCTCGACCAGTACAGCCCGCTGCTGCGCCGACTGGCGCGGGCCCGCTTCTCGTCGGCGGCCGGGCGCGGCTCGATCGCCGCGCACGACGCGCTCATCGACGCCTGCGAGTCCCGCGACCTGCCGCGGGCCCTGGCGGTGACCGGTCAGATCTGGACCCACCTCGAAGCCCCCGCGGCGCGCGACGCCGATCCCGCCGACGCTGCCCTCACCCCGGACCCGCGGTCCGCCTGAACCCGCACGACACGACCACCGACACCCCACCTGGACGAGGAGCCACCATGGCCATCACCGACTTCGAGCGCTACCAGCTGACGTTCGGACCCTCCCCCGTGCACCCGATGCAGCGCCTCAGCACGCACCTCGGCGGCCCGCAGATCTGGGCCAAGCGGGAGGACTGCAACTCCGGACTCGCCTACGGCGGCAACAAGACCCGCAAGATGGAGTACATCGTCCCGGACGCCCTGGCCTCCGGCGCGGACACGCTCGTCTCGATCGGCGGCTACCAGTCCAACCACACCCGGCAGGTCGCCGCGGTCGCCGCGCACCTGGGCCTCAAGGCCGTGCTCGTGCAGGAGAAGTGGGTCGAATGGCCCGACAGCGTCAACGACAAGGTCGGCAACATCCTGCTCTCGCGCCTCATGGGCGCCGACGTGCGGCTCGACCCACACGGCTTCGACATCGGCATCCGCCAGTCCTGGCAGGACGCGCTCGACGAGGTCGAAGCGGGCGGCGGCACGCCCTACCCGATCCCCGCGGGGGCGTCGGAGCACAAGTACGGCGGCCTCGGCTTCGCCAACTGGGCCTACGAGGTCGCGGCGCAGGAGGCCGAGCTCGGGGTCTTCTTCGACACGATCGTCGTGTGCACGGTGACCGGCTCGACGCACGCCGGCATGATCGCCGGGTTCGCGGCCCTCGAGGAGGCGGGCGGCCGGCCGCGGCGCGTCATCGGCATCGACGCCTCGGCGACGCTGGACAAGACCCGTGACCAGGTGGCCCGCATCGCTCGGCACACCGCCGCCCTCATCGAGCTCGGCCGCGACCTGCGCGACGAGGAGATCGAGGTGCTCCCCGGCTGGGCCGGCGACCTCTACGGCATCCCGGTCGAGTCGACGATCGACGCGATGCGCCGCACCGCGCAGCTCGAGGGCGTCATCCTCGACCCGGTCTACGAGGGCAAGTCGATGGCCGGCCTCTTCGGCCTCGTCGAGAACGGCACGCTGACCGCGCAGAACACTGTGCTGTATGCCCACCTCGGCGGCCAGCCGGCGCTCAACGCCTACAGCGGCATCGTCTGAGCCGGCGGCGACGCACGATGGACCCGACGATGACGGACCCGCACGGCGGTCCCCCGGCGCCGGACCTGGCCCCGGACTCCCCCACGGACCCGGCGAGGGACCTGCCCACAGACCCCGGCACGGTGGCGGCGCTGGAGGAGATCGCGCAGCGGGTGCGCTGGAGCGCCACGTGCATCATCGACACGGCCAACCGGGTGCGCGCCAACACCAGCGGCCTCAAGGTCGGCGGTCATCAGGCGTCGTCGGCGTCGTGCGTCGAGATCATGACGTCGCTGTGGTTCGCGCGCCTGACCGGCGCGGACCAGGTCAGCGTCAAGCCGCACGCCTCCCCGGTGCTGCACGCCGTCAACTACCTGCTCGGGGACCTGCCGCAGGAGGCGCTGCCGACGCTGCGCGAGCTGGGCGGGCTGCAGTCCTACCCGAGCCGGACCAAGGACCCCGACCGCGTCGACTTCTCCACGGGCAGCGTGGGAATCGGTGCGACCGCCCCGCTGTGGGCGGCGCTGTCGCACCGTTTCCTGCGCTCGCACGACCCGTCGATCCCGGCCGCGGGACGGTTCGTCTCGATCGTCGGCGACGCCGAGCTCGACGAGGGCGCGATCTGGGAGGCCGTCGTCGACCCCATGGTCGGGCAGCTGGGAGAGGTGACGTGGATCGTCGACTTCAACCGGCAGTCGCTGGACCGGATCGTGCCCGACGTGCAGATCCACAAGTGGCGCGGGCTCTTCGAGGCCGCCGGCTGGCAGGTGCTGACGTGCCTGTGGGGGCGGCGGATCCGGGCGGTCTTCGCCGGCCCGGGCGGCACCGCGCTCCAGCAGCGGCTGGAGTCGATGACCAACGAGGAATATCAGCGGCTGCTGCGGCGCGACTCCGAGGACGCCCACGCCGCGCTCGCGGCCGACGCCGACGGTGACCTCGCCACGTCGTTGGCCGGCATCGACCCCGCCGAGTTCGGCGACCTGCTGCGCGACCTCGGCGGCCACGACATCGAGCAGCTGCTGGCCGCCTACGACACGCTCGACCCGACCCGGCCGAGCGTCGTCTTCGCCTACACGGTCAAGGGCCGCGGGCTGCCGACCCAGGGGCACCCGGCCAACCACTCCGCGCTGCTGACCGGGGAGCAGATGGCCCAGCTCGCCACCGACACCGGGATGTCGTTGGACGACCCGTGGCAGCGCTTCGACCCCGACACCCCGGCCGGCCGGGTCGTCGCGGCGGCCGCGCGGCGGCTGCACCGCGACCCGCTGCCCGCCGCGGCGCCGCCGATCGTGCCGGCCGACCTCGGGCTGGCCTACCGGCGCCCGATCTCGACCCAGGGCGCGCTCGGGCGGGTGCTCTCGGACCTGCCGCGGGTCGACCCGGCGCTCGCCGACCGGGTCGTCACGCTCAGCCCCGACGTCGCCTCCTCGACGAACCTCGGCGGCTGGATCAACAAACAAGGGGTGTGGTCGCCGGGGGCCCGCACCGACTGGTTCGCCGACGACCCCCAGACGATGCTGCGCTGGCGGGAATCGCTCTCGGGGCGCCACCTGGAGCTCGGCATCGCCGAGGTCAACCTCGTCGGCCTCGCCGGGGAGCTCGGCGCGACGTGGTCGCGCTGGGGCCGCCCCCTCGTGCCGATCGCCACGCTCTACGACCCGTTCGTCTCGCGGGCCCTGGAGCCGTGGTCGTTCACCGTCTACGCCGGCGGCCAGTCGATCCTCGTCGGCACCCCCTCCGGGGTGACGCTCGCCTCCGAAGGCGGCGCGCACCAGTCGATCTCGACGCCCGGCATCGGGCTGCAGCAGCCGGGCTGCACCGCGTGGGAGCCGGCGTTCGCCCAGGACCTGGAGTGGGCCCTGCTCGACCAGATGAGCCGCACCGGGGTGCCCGGGGGCGAGTCGTCCTACTTCCGGCTGTCGACGCGCACCATCGACCAGTCGCTGGCCGCGGTGCCGACCGACCCCGCGCTGCGGGAGCGGCGCCGGCGTCAGGTGCTCGCCGGCGGCTACCGGCTCAGCGACCACCCGGCCCGCGACGAGGACGTCGTGCTCGTCGGGATGGGCGCCCTCCTGCCGAACGTGCTGGCCGCCGCCGACCGTCTGCGTGAGCTCGGCGTGCGCGCCGGGGTCGTGTGCGTGAGCAGCGCGGACCTGCTCTTCCGGGAGTTCGCCGGCGCCCCCGTCGGCGCGCCGGTGCTGCCGGCGCTGCTGCCGCCCGACGCCGCCGCGCCGCTGGTCACCGTCCTCGACGGCCACCCGCACACCCTGGCGTTCCTCGCCGGCGTCCGCGGCGACCGGATCGCGCCGCTGGGCGTCACCGCCTTCGGCCAGTCCAGCTCCCTGGAGGACGCCCACCGCCTGCACGGCCTGGATGCCGACGCGATCGTCGCGGCGGCACTCGACCTCCTCGGACGCTGACCGACGGGGCGCCCCATCCGGCATCGAGCCGGTGATCCGATCAGGCCCGCTGGGCGCGCGCCGAGGCGTAGAGGCAGACAGTCGCGGCCATCGCGAGGTTGAGCGATTCGGCCTGCCCGTAGAGGGGCACGGCGACGGCCTCGTCGCAGGCGTCGAGCAGCTGCGACGGCAGGCCCCACGCCTCGTTGCCCATGACCCACGCGTGCGGGGTCACGAGGTCGGCGTCGAAGAGGCTCGTGGCCGCGGTGCCGTCGGCGGCCAGACTGCGGATGCCGCGCTCCCGGAGGCGATCCAAGAGCGCGGGCACGTCGAGGCCGAGGACGAGCGGCACGTGGAAGTGGGAGCCGACGGCCGACCGCACGACCTTGGGGTTGTAGACATCGACGCTGCTCGTGCCGACGAGCACCGCGTCGGCCCCGGCGGCGTCCGCACCGCGGATGACGGTGCCGGCGTTGCCGGGGTCGCGCATGGTGGTGGCGACGACGAGCAACCTCGGGTCGCGGGCCAGGACGGCCTCGAGCGAGGTGTCCACGGGGCGACAGACCGCGAGCACGCCCTGCGGCGCGCTGGTGTCACACATCGCCGCGAGCACCTGGGCTGTGGTGTCCCGCACGGGGATTCCCGCTGCGGCGGCGTCGGCGAGGATCTCCTCGCAACGCTCCCGGCCGGCGGCGTCGGTGTAGATCTCGCGCACGGCATCGGGGCGGCAGCGGACCGCCTCCCGCACCGCTTGCGGTCCCTCGGCGAGGAAGAGCCCCTCGCGCACACGCACTGAGCGCCGGCCCAGCGCGGCGACCGCACGAACGCGTTCTGACCGGACGTTGCTCAGGACGTCCGGGCCGCCGACCGGCTCGGTCGGGCGACGCGTCGTGTCGGTGCCGGCGGACCGGCGCTTGTGGTGCGGGCGCCGCGGCTCAGGCGGCGTCGCTGCTCTCACCGGCGGCGGGAACGTTGGCCTTGGAGAGCTCGACGAGCGCGGTGAACGCGGCGGCGTCGTTGACGGCGAGCTCGGCGAGCATGCGGCGGTCGACCTCGACACCGGCGGCCTTGAGGCCTTGGATGAAGCGGTTGTAGGTCATGCCGTTGGCGCGGGCACCGGCGTTGATGCGCTGGATCCACAGGCGACGGAAGTCACCCTTGCGGGCGCGCCGGTCGCGGTAGGCGTAACCGAGCGAGTGGGTGACCTGCTCCTTGGCCTTGCGGTAGAGCCGCGACCGCTGCCCGCGGTAGCCGCTGGCGCGTTCGAGGACGACCCGACGCTTCTTCTGGGCGTTGACCGCCCGCTTCACGCGTGCCACGTGAGTACTCCTTCTTCAGTTGCGTGCCCGCGCTGTCGCGCGACACGCGATGCTGTCTCTTGGCCACCGGGCGAAAACCCCGGCCACACAAACGTCTTCACAAAATCTCGGTGCCTCACAAGCAGAGTCGTCCCGGGCGAGATACGAGATCCCGCCCCAACGAAACGCCCGCGAAGCGAGCACCAGAACCGCGTCGCGTGCTCGGCGGCGGCACGACGTGCGACCGCCGAATCCGCGGCGCCTGGTGCTGGTCGATCACGTCGGCGCGGCGCAAGCCGCGCCCGTCGGGCGCCGAGCGCCCGAGGCCGCTTCAGCGGCCCAGGAGCTTCTTGACCTTCTTCGCGTCCTGCGGGGCGAGCTCGAGGTCGCCGGCGATGCGGCGCGTGAACTTGCTGGACTTGCGCTCGAGCAGGTGGCGGCCGCCGGCCTGCTCGCGCATGACCTTGCCCTTGCCGGTGAGGCGGAAGCGCTTCTTGGCGCCGCTGTGCGTCTTCATCTTCGGCATGGTGAGCCGATCTCCTTCGTGCGTCGTGATGCGCCCGCCGGTGCGGCGGGGCGGTGGGCCGCGGGGCGGTCAGGCCTGCGCTGCCTGTACTTCGTCCTGTGCTTCGTCCTGGCTGGTCTCGGCCTGGCTGCCCTGCTCCTGCTCGGCCCCCGCGGGTCGCGCGCTGTCGCGGCGACGTCGCTGCTCGGCTCGGGCGTCCGCCTTCTTGCGGGTCGGGCCGAGGACCATGATCATGTTGCGCCCGTCCTGCTTGGGGGCGCTCTCGACGAAACCGAGTTCGGTGACGTCGGCGGCGAGCCGCTGCAGCAGCCGGTAGCCGAGCTCCGGACGCGACTGCTCGCGCCCGCGGAACATGATCGTCACCTTGACCTTGTCGCCCGCGGTGAGGAAGCGGACCACGTGGCCCTTCTTCGTCTCGTAGTCGTGCGGGTCGATCTTGGGCCGGAGCTTGATCTCCTTGATGACCGTGTTGACCTGGTTCTTGCGGGCCTCTCGGGCCTTGAGGGCTGCCTCGTACTTGTACTTGCCGAAGTCCATGAGCTTGGCGACCGGTGGGTTCGCCATGGGTGCGACCTCGACGAGGTCGAGGTCGACCTCACCGGCGAGGCGCAGGGCCTCTTCGATCTTGACGATCCCGACCTGCTCACCGTTGGGTCCGACAAGGCGGACCTGAGGGACTCGGATGCGGTCGTTGATACGAGGATCGCTGATGTCGTGCTCCTTTGCGTTGCTGAAGTGTCAGTCGGTGCATCGATGCGCGATCGCGACGAGCTTCTCGCCCGTCCGGCTGCCGCCGGACACACGAAAGGCCCTCCGCGAGGCGTCCCGCGAAAGGCCGAATCACCACCACTGCGCAGCCCCCGAGCCGTGGCCCGGGTGACGCGTCGGAGCCTGGGCTCCGATCCGTGAACCCGGCAGCCTGGGCGGCCGACGCGGGTGGAAGCGTGGTGAGCGGCTTCTCTTCGGGCAGTCGCGTCGACACGCGTCACTGGCGCCGACACTGGGATCGACACGAGAGCTGGGCCCTCGCGGCCGATGACCGGTGCAGGACACGACTGATCGCCGTCAAGGGTAGCAGGAGTGAGCCAGAGCCTCCAACGCGCCGCTGGCGAACCGCTCTCCGTGCTCTCCATGCCTGCGGAGCGCCGGGCCCACCGTGCTGCGCAGCCGCGCGCCTACGCGCTGCGGAGCACCATGGCGACGTCGTCGACGCGGATGCGCACGTCAGGGTCGGTGGCCAGGGCGTCGCCGACGGCCTGCGCGAGGGTGCGGACCTGCTCTGGGGCGAGTCCGGCACGCAGGGTCAGGACGACCCGGGTGACGCCGGCGGCATGCACCGACCCGTCACCCAGGCGCGCCTCGACGATGTCGGGGCGGCCGGCGACCGCGCGGGCGAGGGCCGCCTGCACGACCGGGTCGTCGTGGGCGGGCAGCCAGTCACGACCCTGGGCCAGGGCCCACAGCTGGCTGAGTCGCAGCACGTGCCCGAGGTCGGTGCCGAGGTCGAGCAGCATGGCGTCGCAGGAGTCCTCGATCGCCGCACGCGCGGCCTCGGGCGCGTGCACCGGGACCGGGCGGGCTGCGGGGCGCCAGGCGGCGAGCGTGTCCATGCCGCTGAAGACCGGCATGGCGCGCCGCCCGTCGGGGGCGGTGAGCACGGGGCTGGCCATCTGAGAGACGACCTCGCGGGCCAGGCCGCCGCCGTCCGGCCCCTGACCGCCCTCGTCGACCCGCGCGGCCACGGCCTCGATCGGCGCGAAGACACGCGCGAGGCGCAGCGCGGCGACGAGCCTCGCCTCAGCCGCCGACTCCGCGGTCGCGGTGCCGCGGGCGTCGCGCAGATC
>JBDIAP010000166.1:0-7921 GCA_039812485.1 Kineosphaera sp. | reverse complement strand
CGAGGACAGAGGACACGAGGACAGAGGACACGACGATCGAGCGTCCTCTGCCCCTACGCGCCGGGGACGCGCTGCGTCGCGCCGAGGGCGTCGAGGAGGAAGGCGTTCTCCCAGGCGATCTGGTCCCACGCGTCGTAGCGGCCACTGCGCCCGCCGTGCCCGGCGGTGAGTTCGGTGCGCAGCAGGATCGGGCGTGCGCCCTGGTCCTGGGTCACGGTCTCGCGCAGCCGGGCCACCCACTTGGCGGGCTCGGCATAGGACACCCGGGTGTCGTGCAGGCTCGTCGTCGCGAGGATGGCGGGGTAGTCGGCGGCCCGCACATTCTCATAGGGGCTGTAGGAGGCCATGAGGTCGTAGGCGGCGCGGTCGTGCAGCGGGTCGCCCCACTCCTCCCACTCGATGACGGTCAGCGGCAGCTCCGGGTCGAGGATCGTCGTCAGCGCGTCGACGAACGGCACCTGCGCGAGGGCCACCCGGAAGAGGCCGGGGTCGAGGTTGAGCGCGGCCCCCACGAGCAGGCCGCCCGCCGAGCCGCCTTCGAGCCCGAGCCGGTCGCGCGCCACGACGCCGGTGTCGACGAGGTGTCGGCCGGCGGCGACGGTGTCGCTGAACGTGTTCGGCTTGCGGGCCAGGCGGCCGGCCTCATACCAGGCGCGGCCGAGCTCGCCCCCGCCGCGCACGTGGGCCACGGCGAAGACCAGGCCGCGGTCGAGCAGCCCGAGCCGGGGGATCGAGAACCACGGGTCGAGGCACGTCTCGTAGGCGCCGTAGGCGTAGAGGACGCCGGGCGCGGTGCCGTCGCGCGGGGTGTCGGCGCGGGCGACGATCGACACCGGCACCGCGGTGCCGTCCGGGGCCTTCGCCCAGACCCGCTCCTCGACGTAGTCGCCCGGGTCGTAGCCACCGAGCACGGGCTGGCGCTTGAGCACGGTCGTCGCGCGGGTGTCCACGTCGAACTCCGCGACGGTCGCCGGGGTGAGGAACGACTCGAGCCGGTAGCGCAGCACCGGGGTGTCCCACTCGGGGTTGTCGCCGACCGACAGGGTGCGCAACGCCTCGCGCGCGGGCACGTCGAACGGCTCGCCGTGCGCCGGCCCGTCGCCCTCCCGCCGGGGCACGACGCGCAGCGCGGTGAGGCCGCCGCTGCGCAGCGACACGATGACGTGCCCGGCGAACGCGTCGACGCCGACGATCCGCTCGTCGTCGGCCACCGGCAGCCAGGGCCGCCACGCCGATGGGTCGTCGAGCCGGGCGTGTGACGCGGGCGGGTCGGCCAGCGGCGCCCACGCCAGCTCGAAGTCGGGACGCCGGGCGTTGTGCGTCACGAGCAGGATGTCCCCGGCCGGCTCGACGTCGTATTCGACCCCGTCGACGCGCCCGGCGACGAGACGCAGCGGCCCCGTGGGGTCGGCCAGGTCGAGCAGCCGCGCCTCGGTCGTCGTGCGGGAGCCGGCCTGGACGAGCAGCCAGCGGTCGTCGCGCGACGAGCCGATGCCCAGCCAGAAGCGTTCGTCGGGCTCGGCGTGGACGAGCACGTCGTCGGCGACCGGACCGCCGATCTCGTGTCGCCAGATCTCGTGCGGGCGCCAGGCCTCGTCGACGCGCGTGTAGAAGAGATAGCGCCCGTCCGAGGACCACACCGCCCCGTAGCCGACGTCCGGCACGCGGTCGAGCACCTCCCCCGACGCGAGGTCGCGCACCCGCAGCTCGAAGCGCTCGTCGCCGCGCAGGTCGACCCCGTAGGCGAGCTGCGCCCCATCCGGGCTCACCTCGAGCGCGCCGAGGGAGAAGAACTCGCTGTCGCCGGCCTCGAGGTTGCCGTCGAGCAACACCTGCTCGCCGACGGGCACCTCGCCGTCGCGCAGGTCCGGCCGCGCGCCTGCGGGTCGCGCGGGCACGCGGGCGCGGATCGCATACTGGCTGCCCTCGACCGTGCGGCTGTAGTACCACCAGCCCCGGTAGCGGACGGGCACCGACAGGTCGGTCTCCAGCGTGCGCTCCCGGATCTCGGCGACGAGTCGCTCCCGCAGCGCACCGAGGTGCGCCGTGGTCGCGTCGGCGTAGGCGTTCTCCGCCCGCAGGTGCGCGAGCACGTCCTCGTCCTCGCTGTCGGCGAGCCAGGCGAACGGGTCGTCCACCGTGTGCCCGTGGTGGGTGCGCAGGTGCTCGCGATGCTCGGGGGCCGGGATCCTCGCCATGGCAGCAGCGTAGGAGGACCGCGGCCCGCGCCCATGCCCCCATGTCGGCCCGTGTCGGCCCATGTCGGCCCGTGTCGGCCCGTGTCGGCCCGTGTCGGCCCGTGTCGGCCCGTGTCGGCCCGTGTCGGCCCGTGTCGGCCCGTGTCGGCCCCCGTCGGCCTCCCCGGCCCCGCGTCAGCGGGCGCGCACCGACGTGATCGCGTAGGCGTCGCCGTAGACCGACCACCGCAGCGGCAGGCGCATCGCGAGGTTGCCCGCCCGCAGGAACCGTCGCTGCGCCGTCTCGACCCGGGACACGTCGCCGTGGGCGACCTCGGCCCGCATCGCCCGGACCCGGGCGTCGAGGAAGGCGTTGACGTAGCGCCGCTGGTCCCCACCCGTCGCAGGGGTGGCCGCGGCCCGGCGCGCGGCGGCGCGGATGCCGCCGAAGCTGAGCCGATCGCCGCCGGGCCCGTGCATGACCATCGCGTCGAAGTAGGCGAACTGCCCGAGCGGCCCGAGCCCGTCGGCGACGGCCTGGCGCACCGCCGGCCGGAAGTACATGCGCTCGGCGAGGCGGTCCTGGGCCGCCCGGAAGCGGGGGTCGCCGGCCGCGGCCCGCCAGGCGCGCACGAAGGGCGTGCCGAGCCCCCGCCGCGAGGAGGTGCCGTCGACGCGCCGCAACGCCGGCAGATAGCGGGCCAGCGGGTTGCGCCGGGGGGCGGCGCGGGCGTATTGCTCGACGAGCACGAGCATGTCGTGGGTCTTGGAGGTGAATCCCATGATCCCCGCGGTGTAACCGCGATTCTCGGCAGCGTTTCCCTCGACGTCGTATTCGATGTAGCCGTACTGCGCGCGCCAATTCAGGCTCGAGTTCTCTGCCGATCCCAGGATCTGGAACGCGACTTCGCGCAAGGCGGGGCTCGTCAGCAGCGTCGCCGCCGCGGGCCGCGCGGCGGCTCTCGCGCGCGCTCCCGGAGAGCGTGTCGGCGCCCCGGCGACGGCGTGGCTCCCCCGGGAGTCGGCCACCGCGGCGGCGGCAGGCCGGCCGGCGGCAGCGCCGGTCGTCGCGCGCGACGACGCGGTGGACACCGGACCTCGGGATGGTCCCGAGCCGACCGCCGCGAGGGCCGCATCCGAGGCTGGCAGGGCGAGTGGCAGGGCCGCGATCAGCGCAGAAGTGACAAGGGATGTGGTGCGGCGCGGCACGGGACGACAGGGCATGACGCACTCCTGGCACAGCGAGGGGGACCGGCGGACAGGCGAGGGTCGCGCCGCCGCGGCGTGCCCGCAGGGCCGCTGGGACACTCGAGAAGGAGCGATCCACTGGCCCTCATCGGCCACCGGCCCACGCACCTGACGGCTCAGGGGCGGCCGATCCCGGCCTGCCGTCTCCCGGCCCTGTCGCCCGGGTCGGCCGCCCGGATTGTGAGCTTTGACACCCCGGGAACTCCCGGGGGGCGGCGCGCCTCGGCGGCCACACTCAAGTTGGACGGACGCCCAAATCCCGTTAAGCTTCCGCTCGGGTGTCATGGCGAGGGGCTTCGGGTCGGCATTCACAGGGCGCGGCTCATCGAGCGAAAAGGATTGAGCCAAAGCCACTGTGCGGCATGGAGAAGGCCATTCACCCAGTTGGGGTGCGCGCCGAGGTGGTGCGTTCCGGTTCACCGCCGTGACAGACAGCGTCGTGTTGTGCGGCCTCACCGCCGCGGTCGTGGACCGCCGGCGGCAGCGTGATCGACACCACACATGTGACGTTTTGGGGGATATCGATGAGCAGCACAGGCTCGACGCACGAGACGTCGGACGACGACGTCAGCGCGAACCCGCGCAGAGCGAGACCACACGGCGGCGCGACCGCCGTCTTCTTCGATCCGACCGGCCGCCGCCGCCGCCAGGCCCGCTCGGTGACGGCTGCGGTCGTCATCTTCGTGCTCGTGGCGCTCGGGGCCTACGCGGCCAACGCCTACCGCTCGCCCGAGCAGTCGACGCTGCCACTCGGTCCCGAGATCAGCAAGGCCGCAGCCGGTGAGCACGCGCCGGTCGTCGGTCAGGGCCCGCTCGAGCGCGTGGTGCGCATCGACCGGACGTCCGGCGTGTCCGGCCTGGACCCCTTCACCGGCGTGCAGCTGGCGAAGTTCTCGGCGTCCGAGGCGCAGGAGATCGGCTCCGCGCCCTACGCCATCCAGCGCTACGGCTACTCCTCGGCCGCGAACCGCACGATCTCGTTGACGTTCGACGACGGGCCCGAGCCGGTCGTCACGCCCGCGCTGCTCAACGTGCTGGGCACGAACCACGTGCCGGCGACCTTCTTCCTCGTCGGTCGCAACATCGTCAAGGACAAGGACATCGTCGAGCGCATGGCCCGCGAGGGCCACGCCATCGGCATCCACACGATGACGCACCCCGACCTCAACGAGGAGCCGGGCTGGCGTGAGCACGTCGAACTCGTCGCCACCGACCGCATCCTGCGCGACGTCACCGGCCACGCCTCGACGATCTGGCGCATGCCGTACACCTCCCCCGACGAGGCCCTGGAGCAGGAGTCGATCGAGCCCTTCCTGCGGGCGCAGCGCATGGGCTTCACCCACGCCACCTACGACTTCGACACCCTCGACTGGGAGCACGACGCGAACCCCAACGGGAACGCGCAGGACATCCCGCTGCCCGACCTCAGCTCGGGCAAGAACATCACGCTGCTCCTGCACGACGCCGGCGGGCCCAACCGCATGCGCACGGTGCAATACGTCGAGCGGCTCATCCCCTACGCCCGGGCCCACGGTTACACGTTCCAGACGATGCCGCAGGTCAACCCCTCGATCTCGCAGGCGAACGCCGCGGTGAGCCCGACCTTCGCCGACAAGGCGACGACGCTCGTGGCCGGCGCCATGTTCGACCTGCCCAACCACGTGATGAGCGTGCTGTTCCTGCTGGCCGTCCTCGTCATGATCGTCATGGGCGGCATCAACTGCGTGCTCGCGTTCGTGCGACACCGCCGCCGCCGGGCCATGGTCTGGCCGTTCCCCGCGGAGCTGCGGGTCTCGACCTCGGTGGTGCTCGCCGCCTACAACGAGGAGCGGGTCATCGGTCGCACGCTGCGCACGATCCTGGCCTCCGACTACCCCATCGCCGAGATCGTCGTCGTCGACGACGGCTCGTCCGACGGCACGTCGCTGGTCGTGCAGGACATCGCGGCCAACGATCACCGCGTGCGCCTCATCCAGCAGCGCAACACCGGCAAGGCCGGCGCGCTCAACCACGGCGTCGCGGAGGCCGTCGGCGACGTCGTCGTCACTCTCGACGCCGACACGATCATCACGCCGACGACGATCACCAACCTCGTGCGCCACTTCGGCGTCGAGGGCTCGGAACGGCTCGGCGGCGTCGCCGGCGTCGTGCGGGTGGGCAACCGCGGACGCAACCTGCTGACGCGGTGGCAGGCGCTCGAATACGTCACGCAGATCGGCCTCGAACGGGCCGCTCAGGACGCCATCGGCGGCATCTCGATCATCCCCGGCGCGTGCGCCGCGTGGCGCAAGGAGGCGATCCTCGGGGTCGGCGGCTACTCGACGTCGACGCTCGCCGAGGACTGCGACCTCGCGCTGAGCATGCACCGCGCCGGCTGGCGGGTCACTCAGGACGACGACGCGATCGCCTACACCGAGGCGCCCGAGACCGTCGACGACCTGCTCAAGCAGCGGGAGCGGTGGACCTACGGCACGCTCCAGGCCGTCTTCAAGAACCGCGACATGATGTTCCGGCGCACGCACCTGGCGCTGGGTTGGTATGTGCTGCCCAACTACGTGGCCTCCATCCTCATCCCGCTCATCTTCCTGCCGTTCGTGCTGGTCATGGCGTTCCTGGTGCTCCAGGTGGACGGTCCGGGCATGCTGCTGACCTACTTCTTCTTCTTCCTGGCCGCCCAGTTCGCCCTCGCGGCCGCGGCGATCTGGATGATGCGCGAACGCTGGCACCACCTGCTCATGGTGCCGATCTACCGCGTCGTCTTCGAGCCGCTGCGGGCCTACCTGCTCTACACCTCGGTGCACCGCGCCGTGCAGGGCGGGCTCATGGGCTGGAACAAGCTCGACCGGTCCGGGTCGATGGACGACCACACCGAGGTCACCGGGGATCGCCCCGCTGCCTCGTCCGGCGATTCCGGCAGCGGCGCGACGCTCGGGGCGTCCCCCGTCCTGCCGTCCGACACCACGGGGGTGCGCTCATGACGATGACCGAGGAACCACGCCAGCAGCTCGCGGTAGAGCGACCGCAGCCGGCCACGGCAGGCCCGGTCGCCCCGCCGACCGACGCGCCGTCGGCCCGCGCCGCCGGCGGACCCGGCCGCGATCGCTACATCGACTCGCTGCGGGCCCTCGCGCTCGTGCGCGTCGTCACCTACCACCTCTTCGGGTGGATCTGGCTGCCGATCATCTTCCCGTCGATGGGCATCATGTTCGCCCTCGCCGGCTCGCTCGTCGCGGCCTCGCTCGACCGCGAGCAGCGGCACTACGGGCGGGTGCTCGCCAAGCGACTGCGCCGTCTGCTGCCCCCGCTGTGGGCGCTCGGGCTCGTGCTCGTGCCGGCCATGCTCGTGTGGGGCTGGACCGTGGAGTCCGACCTCGCGTCGCCGCTGTCCTGGGACACGATGCTGCTGTGGCTCGTGCCGTTCGCGACGCCCCCGGCGAGCTCCTGGGGCGCCGACATGGTCGTGCCGCTGTGGTACATCAGCACCTACCTGTGGCTCATGCTGCTGTCCCCGGCCCTGCTGTGGCTCTTCCGCCGCTGGCCGCGGCGCATGATGGTCTTCCCCGTCGTGTTCGTCGTGCTGGCCAGCGTCGGCGTCATCGAGCTGGAGGGCCGCTCCGGCGACATGATGCTCTACGTCGCGACCTACATGGCCTGCTGGCTGCTGGGGTTCGCCCACCACGACGGCATGCTGCGGCGCATCCCGCTGTCCCGCGTCATCCCCATGTCCGTGGCGCTCGCCGCCATCGGCCTCTGGTACGCCTTCACGTTCCCGGACCCGGCGAGCGGCCCCAACGTCTCGGACATCCCGCTCGCGTCGACGTTCTTCAGCCTCGGCGTCGTGCTGCTCCTGCTGCGCCTCTACCTCGACTTCTCGTGGATGAAGAAGGTGCCGGTGCTCGATGGGCTCGTGGCAGCCATGAACCGGCGGGCCATGACGATCTACCTGTGGGGCAACACGGTGATCGCGCTCGCGCTGTGGCTGCTCGACCAGTCGCCGATCACGGCCCAGTTCACCGACGAGGAGACCCCCGAGCCGGTCAAGGCTGCGCTCGTCGTCTTCGCCGCGACCTGGATCCTCATGGGCGCGTTCGTGCTCGCCTTCGGGTGGGTCGAGGACGTCGCCGCGGGGCGTCGCCCCCAGCTGCTGCCGCGCCGGCCCAAGGCTCGCCGCACCGCCGCACCGGCCGGGCCCGACACCGCGGTCGTGCAGGCCGCCGAGGCGGTCCGCGTCCCGGAGCAGGCCGCACACGCCGTCGTCACGCCGCGGCGGCGGCACCGCATCCCCACCGCGGGTTCGGTGCGCCGCTCGTAGCCGACCGGCCCCTGCCGGTGACCCGCCGAGACCGACCCGGTCTCGGCGGGTCACCTGTTGGGGGTGACGGGCGCGCGCCGGGCCCGCCGTGCCGCTCCAACCGTGCCGCTCCAACCGTGCCGCTCCAACGCTGCCCCAACGCTGCTCCCACGTGCCAGCTCGCGCCCAGGCCGCTGACCTAGGG
>JBDIAP010000165.1:0-7927 GCA_039812485.1 Kineosphaera sp. | reverse complement strand
GCGAGCCACAGACGAGGACGTCATGACCGATCAGCCGCAGCCCGTGCTCGACCTGCTCGACCGCTCGCACCGCCTCGGGTCGCGGCCGGAGGTCACCAACTACGCGGGCGGCAACACCTCCGCCAAGGGCCGCGGGCTCGACCCCGCGACGGGGGAGCAGGTCGACCTGATGTGGGTCAAGGGATCGGGCGGCGACCTCGGCACGCTGCGACCGGCGGGCCTGGCCTGCCTGCGGCTGGATCGCATGCGGGCGCTCGTCGGCGTCTATCCCGGCGCCGAGCGCGAGGACGAGATGGTCGCCGCGTTCGACTACTGCCTGCACGGCAAGGGCGGCGCGGCCCCGAGCATCGACACCGCCATGCACGGCCTGCTCGACGCCGACCACGTCGACCACCTCCACCCCGACGCCGGAATCGCCCTGGCGACCAGTGTCGACGGGGAGCGGTTGACCAAGGAGATCTTCGGTGAGCGCGTCGCCTGGGTGCCGTGGCGCCGCCCCGGCTTCCAGCTGGGCCTCGACATCGCGCAGGTCCAGCGCGAACACCCCGACGCGATCGGCTGCATCCTCGGCGGCCACGGCATCACCGCGTGGGGTGCGAGCTCGCAGGAGGCCGAGGAGAACTCGATGCACATCATCGAGACCGCGCAGGCCTACCTCGACGCCCACGGCGATCCCGAGCCGTTCGGCCCGGTCGTCCCCGGCCGCGAGCCACTCCCGCAGCGGGAGCGGCACGAGCGCGCCGCGGCCCTCTTCCCGCTGCTCCGCGGCCTGGCCAGCACCGACAAGCCGCAGGTCGGCCACTTCACCGACTCACGGGTCGTGCTCGACTTCGTCGCCCGCGCCAAGCTCGCGCCGCTCGCGCAGCTCGGCACGTCCTGCCCCGACCACTTCCTGCGCACGAAGGTGACGCCGCTCGTCCTCGACCTGCCGGCCTCGGCGTCCCTGGAGGAGTGCGAGACCCGCCTGCGCGAGCTGCACACCGCCTACCGCCGCGACTACGCGGCCTACTACGAGCGCCACGCACAGCCGGACTCGCCGCCGATGCGCGGGGCCGACCCGGCGATCGTGCTCGTGCCCGGCGTCGGCATGTTCTCCTTCGGGGCGACCAAGCAGACCGCGCGCGTGGCGGGGGAGTTCTACGTCAACGCGATCAACGTCATGCGCGGGGCCGAGGCCGTCTCGACCTACGCCCCGATCGACGAGCGCGAGAAGTTCCGCATCGAATACTGGGCGCTCGAGGAGGCCAAGCTCGCGCGGATGCCGAAGCCCAAGCCGCTCGCCGCCCGCATCGCCCTGGTGACCGGCGCCGCCTCGGGCATCGGCCTGGCCACCGCGCGGCGCCTGGCCGCCGAGGGGGCCTGCGTCGTCGTCGCCGACCTCGACCTCGGCACGGCGCGGGAGGTCGCCGCCGACCTCGGCGGGGTCGACGTGGCGATCGGCGTGGCCGTCGACGTCAGCGACGAGGCGGCCGTCGCCGCTGCGGTGCAGGCCGGGGTGCTCGCCTTCGGCGGCGTCGACCTCGTCGTCAACAACGCCGGGCTGTCGCTGAGCAAGCCGCTCCTGGAGACGACCGTCGCCGACTGGGACCGCCAGCACGACGTCATGGCCAAGGGCAGCTTCCTCGTCTCCCGCGAGACCGCTCGCGTCATGACCCGCCAGGGGATGGGCGGCGACATCGTCTACATCGCCAGCAAGAACGCCGTTGTCGCCGGGCCCAACAACGTCGCCTACTCGGCGACGAAGGCCGACCAGGCCCACCAGGTGCGGCTGCTCGCCGTCGAGCTCGGGGCGCACGGCATCCGCGTCAACGGCGTCAACCCCGACGGGGTCGTGCGCGGCTCGGGCATCTTCGCCGGCGGCTGGGGGGCCTCGCGCGCTGCGGTCTACGGCGTCGAGGAGTCCGAGCTCGGTGCCTTCTATGCCCGGCGCACGATCCTGGGTCGCGAGGTGCTGCCCGAGCACGTCGCCAACGCCGTCTTCGCCCTGACCGGCGGCGATCTGACCCACACGACCGGACTGCTCGTGCCCGTCGACGCCGGGGTCGCCGCGGCCTTCCTGCGCTGAGGCGGCAGCTGCCGGCCGGGCCAGCGCGCCACCCGCCGGCGGAGCGGCACGGCTCGGCGTCTGCTCACGCCTGGTCTCGGGTGGTTCTGAGCGTCGGGGTTGCCCTCGAGTCGCGCGCGGACGCACGATCGTCGTCGTGGACCCTGTCGACGCCGCATCGTCGGGGCCGGGCTCGCTGCCCACGCTCCGGCACTCCAACCAGCGCCGAATCCTGGATTGCCTCGATGCTGGGGGCACCATGAGCCAGGCCGACCTCTCCCGCGCGACCGGGCTGGCGCCCTCCACCGTATCCAACCTGGTCCAGCGGCTCGTCGCCGACGGCGCCCTCGCGACGGTCCGCATCGACGGCCGCTCGACCGGGGTCAAGCTCGCGCGCGGAGCCGACGTCGCGGTCGGCGTCGACGTGGGCCATCGCCACATCACTGTCGCAGTCGGTTCGCGGGCGGGACGCGTGCACGCGCAGAGACGGGCCGACATCGGCGCGAACTCCTCGGCGACTGTCGCTGCGGATCTCATGTCCGACCTCGTGCGCGAGGCGCTGCACGAGGCCGGAATGGGGATCACCGAGCCGGTCGGCATCGGGCTCGGGCTGCCGACGCCGATCGACCGGGCCAACCTGCGCATCGCGGCGCCGTCGATCCTGCCTGGCTGGGTCGGTGTCGACCTGGGTGATCTGCTCTCTCAGAGGCTCGGTGTCGCCGTCGCCGTGGACAACGACGCAAACCTCGGCGCGATCGCCGAGCACCATTGGGGAGCGGGCCGCGGGTGCGACTCGCTGGCCTACCTCAAGCTCTCCGAAGGCGTCGGCGCCGGGCTCATCATCGACGGCCATCTCTACCGAGGCAGGCAGGGCATCGCCGGCGAGATCGGGCACACGACGATGGACGAGCTGGGCAAGGTCTGCCGCTGCGGAAACCGCGGCTGTCTCGAGACCCTCGTCGCCGCGCGGGCCGTCGTCGACCTGCTCGAGCCGCTGCACGGCAGCGGGCTGACGATCTCGGACATCGCCCGGCTCGCCGGGCTGGGGGACGTCGCGTGTGGTCGCGTGCTGTCGGACACCGGCCGCTACGTAGGGGTCGCCGTGGCCAACCTCGTCAACGTCCTCAACCCCGGCCTCATCGTCGTAGGAGGCGAGCTCGCCCAGGCGGGCGACTTCCTCATCGCCCCCATGCGGGAGGTCATCCGCAGGCAGGGGATTCCCGTGGCCACGGCGGATCTCAACATCGTGACCGCGCAGCTGGGGGCGGTTGCGCACGCCTTCGGAGCCGTCCTCTTGGCGCTGCGGCACGGCGACGCCGAGGCTGATTCTTCATAGCTCGAACGATGGATCCTCTTCCGTCCCAGACTCTCACCGACTATTGCGCACTGTGCGCACGATCCGCTTGACTGCACCGCGGGTCAGCTCCACGACAACGACGTCAGCAGGCGGTGCGCATGAGCGAACACGGGTCATTCACCAGCGAAGAGTCCTACATGGACGACGACACGCAGACAGGGCGCAGCGTCATTCGCATCGCCTCGGTGGCGGCTCTGGGTGGGTTTCTCTTCGGCTACGACAGCGCCGTCATCAACGGCGCGGTCGAGCCGGTCCAGAAGCAGTTCGACGTCGCCGCCGGGGCCCTGGGCTTCGCCGTGGCCTCGGCGCTGCTCGGCGCCGCTGCGGGCGCGATGAGCGCCGGCCGGATCGCCGACCGCTTCGGCCGCCTGGCGATCATGAAGGTCGCCGCAGTCCTCTTCTTCGTCAGCGCCATCGGCAGTGCCCTGACGCCGAACCTCGAGATCCTCATCCTGTTCCGCATCATCGGGGGTCTGGGCGTCGGAGTCGCCTCCGTCATCGCGCCGGCCTATATCGCGGAGATCGCTCCCGCCCGCATCCGCGGCCGGCTCGGCTCGCTGCAGCAGCTCGCCATCGTCACGGGCATCTTCCTCTCCCTGCTCGTCGACTTCGTCCTCGCGCACGTCGCCGGCGGAGCGGGCGAGACGCTGTGGCTCGGCTTGGAGGCGTGGCGGTGGATGTTCATGGCGATGGCCGTGCCCGCCGTGCTGTATGGCGCGCTCGCCCTCACCATCCCCGAGTCCCCGCGCTACCTCGTCGCCACCCACCGCATCCCCGAGGCGCGCAAGGTGCTCACCGCCCTGCTCGGGGAGAAGAACCTCGACATCACCCTCGACCGCATTCAGCGCAGCCTCGACCGCGACACGCCGCCGTCCTGGAAGGACCTCAAGCGTCCCGGAGGCGGGATCTACCCGATCGTCTGGGTGGGTCTCCTGCTGTCGGTCTTTCAGCAGCTGGTCGGCATCAACGTGATCTTCTACTACTCCAACATCCTGTGGCAGGCCGTCGGCTTCTCCGAGAGCGACTCGTTCGTCATCACCGTCATCACCTCGGTCGTCAACATCGCCACCACTCTCATCGCGATCGCCACGGTTGACCGCTTCGGGCGCAAACCGTTGCTGATCATCGGCTCCACGGGCATGACGATCGCGCTCGGCACGATGGCGGTCATCTTCGGGTCCGCCCCCGTCGGCGCCGACGGCACCCCGGCGTTGACCGGCGCGGCCGGCCCGATTGCCCTCATCGCCGCCAACGTCTTCGTCATCGCCTTCGGGATGTCGTGGGGGCCGGTCGTGTGGGTGCTGCTGGGAGAGATGTTCCCCAACCGCATCCGCGGCGCGGCGCTCTCGCTGGCCGCCGCCGGCCAGTGGGTCGCAAACTGGGCGATCACCGTGACCTTCCCGGGTCTCAAGGAGATCTCGCTCGGGCTGGCCTACGGCTTCTACGCGGTGTGCGCCCTACTCTCCCTGCTCTTCGTCGTCCGCTTCGTCCGGGAGACCAAGGGCCAGACGCTGGAGGACATGGACGCCGAGCTCGGGGAACCGTCCAAGGCCTAGCGCGCGCCCAGGCCGCGAGCACCCACCACACGGTCGCCGTGCTCGGGCCGATCCCTCGCCCGCTCCAAGATCTCACGGGGGTTGCGGGCCGGCGGGACCCATCGGAGCGCACGAGGTCAGGGTCGCTCCTGACCTCGTGACCCGCGGTGCCCCACGCAGCCCTGAGATCCCACCCGTGCGCGCCGCTCGCACTGGGCAGCGGTCGAAACGCGCCTCTACGCTGATCGGCATGACGACTTCAGGGGAACACGACGCATCAGGGACACCGGGCCCGGCCGGCGGGGTGCAGGATCGGTTGCGCTCGCCGCAGCCCGGCGAGGCGCAGATGCCGGTCATCACGCCGAGCATCGGACAGGTGGTGCCGAGCGAACGCGCCGTGCACCCCGCGCCGGGCGCTGCGGGCGGCAGTGCGCCGAGCACCTGGAGCGGCCGGGCGCCGGCGGCCGGCGGGTCGAGCTCGAACTTCGTGCGGGTCTTCGGCGACCTCAAGCGCGCCGGCCACTTCCGGCTCGAGGAGCAGACCTCCGGCGTCGCGGTCTTCGGTGACGTCTATCTCGACCTGCGCGAGGCCGAGCTGCCGGCGCGGGCCGAGCTCACCGTCTACAGCCTCTTCGGGGACGTCAAGGTCGTCGTGCCGCCCGGGTTGACCGTGCAGGTCAGCGGCTTCTCGCTCTTCGGCGACGACAAGCTCGAAGGCACCGCGCCCGACCCCGCCGGGCCGACGCTGCGCATCCACCGCGTCGGTGCCTTCTCCGACGTCAAAGTCAAGACCGCGCTGCCGGGGGAGAAGATCCCCAAGCGCTGGAAGTTCTTCTGAGCGCCCATCGATCCCAGCGACCCCACCCTCCGACGGCGAACGGCCGGCCCCCGAGTCGGGGGCCGGCCGTTCGCCATGCATGCGCCGGGTCAGTTCACCGACACGCGTAGCGTCGAGTGCTGCTCGCCGTCCTGCACCGGCTGGGAGGTCATGCCGACCGCCTGCAGTGCCTTGACGAGCTCGCGCTGCTCGGCGGGCACCTCGTCGAGATACTGCGACTCGTAGGCGTCGAGGTCCACGTAGAGTGCGCCGACGCTCTTGTCGAGGTCGGGCAGCACGGTCTTGAGGCCCGGGGCCGACGAGAGGTCACCGCCGGCGCCCAGCGCCGACAGGTAGGGCGAGTCGAGGCCCACATCGAGGTGCTCACCGCTGACCCGCGTCTGCACCGGCACGGCCGTGCCCTGGCTGTTGCCCAGCTTGACGAGCTTGTCGATGATCGACTGGGCCTTGGCCGTGTCGGTCCACAGCCGCAGCCCGACCTTGGGCATGGCCTGCAGGTTCTTGAAGTCCTGCTTGGCGACGACGACGTCGAGCTGCTTGCCGAGCAGCGTCTGGGCGTCGGCCGGCAGGACGAGGCCGGTCTGCTGCTCGATCGCCTTGAGCTGCTCATCGACGTCGCCCGCGCCGCTGGCCGCCGCGAACTTCTTGATCGTCGGCCACAGCTCGCCGAGGTAGTCCGAACCCCCGCTGAACGAATAGAACGCCCCGGTGTCGGCCGGCAGGTTCGTCACGTCCTTGAGCGGCGCGGCCTTCGTCTGCACCTTCATGCCGCGGTTGACCTGCGCGAGCTCGAGGTAGTCGGAGGAGAACCGCAGCGCGTAGGCGCTGCGCCCGCTCAGCCCGGCGAGCTCCTCCATCGCCGCCGGCATCGACGTCGTGCCGCTGAGCTTCATCGCCTGGGTGCCGTCGACCCACCCGGAGGCGACTCCCGTCTCGCCGAGCGCGGCCATGTCGGTCTTGAACGTCTCGTTGGCCGCGAGCGTCGGCTGCTCCAGCGCCGCCCGCACCCGCGACTCGTTCTTCTTCTCGGTGAGGAGGAGGTAGCCGTCCTTGTAGATCTGCACGTTCTCCTCGCTGCCGCCCTTCGTGGGGGAGGCGGAGGCGCCGGCGGCCTTGTCCTTGACCTTCGCGACCGCGTCCTTGGTCTTGGCCTGGAGGCGGGCGATGCCCTCCTTGGCCTTGGCCTCGTCCTTGACGGCCAGCGCCGCGACGACGACCGGCTCGGTCGAGGAGCCCTGGGTCGGCAGCATCGCGATCGCCGCCCGGTCGCCCAGCCAGGGCTCGACGTCGGTGGCGTAGTCGATGTCGGACAGGCTCTTGTCGGTGGTCTTCAGCCACTCGAAGAGCGCCTTCTTGGGGTCTCCGGACTGCAGCGCCGACTTGGCCTGCGGCAGCTTGTCCAGGAGCCGGAAGGCGCCGACCTTCTGCGCGGCGCTGGGGTCGAGGTCGACCTTCGTGAAGAAGACGGTGTCCGAGGGGAGCACCGACTCCGGTTGTGTGCCGCCGCCCCCGAGCAGCTGCGTGCCGGCGAAGGCGACCCCGCCGACGACGACGAGCCCGGCGGCGACCCCGCCGATGATGACGCCGCGGCGCTTGCCGCCGGTCGTCGACGTGTTCGCGGCAGTCGCGGCGCTGTCCCCGGCGCCCTCGACCTGTGACGAAGAAGACTCTCCGCCAAGATTATTCGTGTCTTCAGACATGCTCAGATCCATCCCCTGTCGGCCGATACAGATCACCGGTGCCGGTGTCTGACTGGTCGTCTAGAGAGTAATCGACCCGTCCTGACGGTTCCGTGGTCTTTTTGCACCGTGCGCATCAGCGGCGGGGGCTTTGCGCGCGCGGCGGGCGAAGAGGCGACGGATCAGCCGCCGGTGCCCTGGGGCCGAACGCCGAAAGGGACCACAGAGCATGCGCCGCTGCGCCGCCACCGTCACTCTGCTGTGCGCGTTGATCGCGCCCTCCACGACCGCGGTGGCAGCGCCACCGTCACCCTCGCCCGCACCGTCGTCAGGCGCCGGCGCGCCCACCCAGCGCGACGTCGAGCGGGCCAAGGCCGCCGTCGCCGCGGCCGCCGCTCGCCAGGCCGCGCTCGAGGCCACGCTGCGCGCCAACCAGGACCGCCTCGACGACCTCGACGCGCGCGCCCAGCTCGC
>JBDIAP010000164.1:0-7951 GCA_039812485.1 Kineosphaera sp. | reverse complement strand
ACCTGGTGGTCGTGGCCCTTGGTGAGGATGAGCGTCGCGCGGCCGCGGGTGGTCAGCACGTTGGCCATGAGGTTGGGCTCGTTGATCGTGCGCCAGATGACCTCGGCCGTGTCGCGGGCCTCCTGATCGGACATCTGCGCGTAGCGCCGGAAGTAGGACTCCGGCTTGGCGAACGCCGTGCGTCGCAGCGTGAGGAAGCGGTCGACATACCAGCGGCGGATGTGGTTGACGTTGGCGTCGACATAGACCGAGAAGTCGAAGAAGTCGCTGACCGCCAGGCCGGTGCGGCCGTCCTCGCGCACCCGTGGCGCCTGCAGCACGTTGAGTCCCTCGACGATGAGCACGTCGGGACGGTGCACGACGACCTCCTGGTCGCGCACGATGTCGTAGGTGAGGTGGCTGTAGACGGGCGCCCGCACCTCCTCGCGCCCGGCCTTGACCTCGGCGACGAAGCGCAGCAGCGCGCGCTGGTCGTAGGACTCGGGAAATCCCTTGCGGTGCAAGAGCGAGCGCCGCTCGAGCTCGGAGTTGGGATAGAGGAAACCGTCGGTCGTGACGAGCTCGACACGCGGCGTCGACGGCCAGCGCGACAGCAGCTCGCGCAGGATGCGCGCGGTCGTCGACTTGCCGACCGCGACCGACCCGGCGACGCCGATGACGAAGGGCGTGCGCTCCGGGCGCTCCCCGAGGAAGTTGCTCGTGATGCGGTGCAGATGCCCGGTGCCCTCGACGTAGTAGCTGAGCAGCCGCGACAACGGCAGGTAGACGTCCTCGATCTCGGACAGGTCGAGGGTCTCGCCCAGGCCACGCAGGCGCGCGACGTCGTAGTCGGTGAGGTCGAGCGGGTGCTGGCGGCGCAGCCGGGACCAGTCCTCGCGCGACAGCTCGACATACGGGGAGGGGATGTTGGCGCCCGAGGTGCCGGCCGCGTGCACACGGGCACGCCTGCCCCGCAGCAGCGTCGCGTCGATGTCGGTGCCGGCCACCTCGCCATTCTGGCCGAAAACCACGCGTTCCTCGCGTGGACCGTGGGCAGGAAGCTGCCGCGTAGGCTGGTCGACATGTGTGGGATTGTGGGTTACGTCGGCCCGGGCGTAGACGGTCGGGCATTGGACGTCGTCATGGAAGGCCTTGCGCGACTGGAATATCGGGGCTATGACTCCGCCGGTGTGGCGCTCGTCGACGGCGCTCATGTGGCGACGAAGAAGCGCGCCGGCAAGCTCGCCAATCTGCGGCACGCGATCGAAGAAAACCCGCTGCCCGACACCTCGACCGCCATCGGGCACACCCGGTGGGCGACGCACGGCGGTCCCACCGACGAGAACGCGCACCCCCACCGGGGCGGCGCCGACGGCAAGCTCGCCGTCATCCACAACGGGATCATCGAGAACTTCCACGCGCTCAAGAGCGGGCTGCTCGCCGACGGGGTGCAGTTCACGTCCGAGACCGACACCGAGGTCGCCGCCCACCTGCTGGCCCGCGCCCACGAGGCCACCGGCGACCTCACGGAGGCGATGCGCCAGGTCGTCAACACGCTCGAGGGCGCCTTCACGCTGCTCGCCGTGCACGCCGACGAGCCCGACACCGTCGTCGCCTCCCGCCGCAATTCGCCGCTGGTCATCGGTCTCGGCGAGGGCGAGAACTTCCTCGGCTCCGACGTCGCCGCCTTCATCGGCCACACACGGCACGCGGTCGAGATGGGCCAGGACCAGATCGTCACGATCACGCCCGACGCCGTCGAGGTCATCGGCTTCGACGGCAGCCCCGCGGAGGGCAAGCCGTTCGAGGTGACGTGGGACGCGGCCGCCGCCGAGAAGGGCGGCTACGCGACCTTCATGGAGAAGGAGATCCACGAGCAGCCGCACGCGGTGGCCGACACGCTCCTCGGCCGCACCGACGCCGACGGCCGGCTCACCCTCGACGAGGTGCGCATCAGCGAGGACGAGCTGCGCGCCGTCGACCGCATCGTCATCGTCGCCTGCGGCACAGCCGCCTACGCCGGCATGGTCGCCAAATACGCGATCGAGCACTGGGCCCGCATCCAGTGCGAGGTCGAGCTCGCGCACGAGTTCCGCTACCGCGACCCGGTGCTGACGCCGAACACGCTCGTGGTCTCCATCAGCCAGTCCGGCGAGACGATGGACACGCTCATGGCCGTCAAACACGCCCGCTCGCTCGGCGCCAAGACCGTGAGCATCTGCAACACCCACGGCGCGACGATCCCGCGCGAGTCCGACGCGGTGCTCTACACGCACGCCGGGCCCGAGATCGCCGTCGCCTCGACGAAGGCGTTCCTCGCGCAGATCACCGCCTGCTACCTGCTCGGTCTCTACCTCGCGCAGCTCAAGGGCGGTTCGACGGCCCAGACCGCCGCCGAGGTCATCCAGCAGCTCGCCGGGGTGCCCGAGAAGATCACCGAGCTGCTCGGACGCATGGACCGCGTCAAGGAGATCGCCCGGTTCATGGCCGACACCCGCTCGGTGCTCTTCCTCGGCCGGCACGTCGGCTACCCGATCGCGATGGAAGGGGCGCTCAAGCTCAAGGAGCTCGCCTACATCCACGCCGAAGGCTTCGCCGCCGGCGAGCTCAAACACGGCCCGATCGCGCTCATCGAGCCCGGTCAGCCGGTCTTCATCGTCGTGCCGAGCCCCGACAGCCCCCACAACCTGCACGACAAGGTGGTCTCCAACATCCAGGAGATCCGGGCTCGCGGCGCCCGCACCCTCGTCATCGCCGAGGACGGCGACGACACCGTCCTGCCCTTCGCCGACGAGGTGATCCGCGTGCCGCAGGCGTGGTGGATGCTCGACCCGCTGCTCACCGTCGTGCCGCTGCAGGTCTTCGCCTGCGAGCTCGCTACGGCGAAGGGGCTGGACGTCGACCAGCCGCGCAACCTCGCCAAGTCCGTCACGGTCGAATAGTCACGCGCGAAGAGTCACGGTCGAAGAGTCGGGCCTGGGCGCGAGACCCGGTGATCCGAGACAAGGGATGGGCGGCGTGTGGTGATCGTCGGGGTCGGGATCGACGTGTGCGATATTGCTCGGTTCGAGCGGGTGCTGGTGCGCACGCCGGCGCTGCGTCGGCGGCTCTTCACGCCGGCCGAGCAAGAGCTGCCGATCGCGTCGCTGGCGGCGCGGTTCGCGGCCAAGGAGGCGCTGGCCAAGGCGCTCGGCGCCCCGCCGGGCCTCAAGTGGACCGACGCGGGCGTCGCGACCGGCGCGCACGGTGCGCCGTCGTTGCAGGTCAGCGGGGGTGTCGCGGAGCGTGCGGCGGCGCTGGGCGTCACCGACTGGCACGTCTCGTTGACCCACGACGGGGGGATCGCCTCGGCGGTTGTCATCGCCGAGCGCCGCGACGCGGCCGGCTGAGGTCGACAGCACACGGGGTCGGCGGCGCGGGTGCGCCCTCGCCACGTACCGTCTGATCTACGGGTGCCCGCCGGCAGGACCCGGGCCTGAGCCGAGCCCCGCCCCGCGGGGCGGGGCCGCCCGGGAGGACGAACGCAGGACGAGGAGGACATCGTGCCCATCAACGCCTGGTCGATCGAGGACGTGCGCACCGCCGAGGCCGCCGCGATGGCGCAGCTGCCCGACGGCGAGCTCATGCAGCGCGCCGCGCGCGGGCTCGCCCTCGTCGTCGAGGCCCGGCTGCCCGGGCTCGCTCCGCCCGCGCCGCCCGCGGCCCTCAGCGAACTCGGCGCCCTCGGCGCCGAACAGACCGACGACGGCTACGGCGACACCGACGAGCCGGTGGGGCCGACCGACACCGACGGAGCGCCTCGGGTCGTCGTGCTCGCCGGCTCGGGCGGCAACGGGGGAGACGCGCTCTACGCGGCGGCGTTCGTGGCGCGCGACACCGACGCGCTCGTCGCGGCGCTGCTCGTCACCGACTCGACGCACGGCCCCGCGCTCGCGGCCGCCCGTGCCGCGGGCGTGCTCGTCGTCGACGTCTCCGGCGCGGCGGGCTCGGTCGCTGGGGACGCGGCCGACGACGCCGACGCCGACGCCGACGACACCGACAACGACACCGACAACGACACCGACACCGACACCGACGCCGCCGAAGAGACGGCTCCTGCCGCGTTGGCCGAGGCGCTCGACCTGCTCGCCGAGGCCGACGTCGTCGTCGACGGCGTCACCGGCATCGGCGGGCGGCCCGGGCTGTCGGGCTACGAGCCGGCATGGGCGCTCGTGCAGGCCATCCCCGACGAGGCGTATGTCGTGTCCGTCGACCTGCCGAGCGGCACCGATCCGAGCGGGCTGCGGCCGGTGGCCGACTCCGTCTACGCCGACGAGACCGTGACCTTCGGGGTGTGCAAGCCGGTGCACGTGCTCGCCGGCGCGGCGGCGTGCGGGCTGCTCACCGTGGTCGACATCGGCCTGGACGAGCCGGGCGCGCCGGCGGCCGTGCGGCTCGTGCGCGACGACATCGCCCGGCTGTGGCCGGTGCCGGGGCCGGCCGACGACAAGTACACGCGCGGCGTGCTCGGCGTCGTCGCCGGCGGCGAGGGCTACACGGGGGCGCCGGTGCTCGCGGTCACCGCGGCCGTGACCGCCGGGGTCGGCATGGTCCGCTACATCGGTCCGGCGGCGCCGACCGACCTCGTGCGCGCCCGCGTGCCCGAGGCGGTCTTCGGCCCCGGCCGCGTGCAGGCCTGGCTCGTCGGACCAGGGCTCGACCCGGCGCCCGCCCCCGACGACGCCGCGGGCCAGGCCCAGCTGCAGGCGGCCCGGGAGGCCCTGGCCTCCGACCTGCCCTGCGTCGTCGACGCCGGGGGGCTCGACCTGCTCGACGGCCCACGCGCGCACTCCGGGGCGCGCACGCTGCTGACGCCGCACGCGGGGGAATTGGCCCGGCTGCTGACCCGCCTGGGCCCCGACGCGGTGAGCAGCGCGGAGGTCGTCGCCGCTCCCGTCGACCACGCCCGCCGCGCCGCGACCGCGCTGCACGCGACGGTGCTGCTCAAAGGCTCGACGACGTATGTCGTGCCGCCCGTCGCGGCGCTGCCCGTCTTCGCCCAGGCCGACGGTCCGGCGTGGCTCGGCACCGCCGGCAGCGGCGACGTGCTCGCCGGCCTCGCGGGCATGCTGCTGTCGGCCGGGCTCGACCCCCTACTGGCCGGGGCGCTCGCGGCCCAGGTGCACGGCCTCGCCGGGGACGAGGCCAACCCGGGCGGGCCGGTGCGGGCCCTGCACGTCGCGGACGCCCTCGGCGCGGTCGTCGCCGCCGCGCTGCGGCGCGGACCCCGGTGACTGCCGACGATGTGAGGACGATAAGAGGACGATGAGAGACGGCGAACGATGACGGCGGGGGAGCCGGTCGGGCGCGCGCGTCACCCGAGGCCTCGGCCGTGAGCACGGGACGGCGGTGCGACGCGCGGGCCGCCGGGACGACGGATGAGAACGAAGGAGCCAGAGGGTCGTGACCAGCGACAGCGCCCCGATGGGGGGCCAGCACGAGCGGACGGACGAGGCGGTCGGGCCGGTGCGGGTCGTCGTCGACCTCGACGCCATCGGCGCCAACGTGCGCGCCCTGCAGCGGCACGCGGGCGGCACCCCGCTGCTCGCCGTCGTCAAGGGCGATGCCTACGGCCACGGCCTGCTGCCCGTGGCCCGCACGGCCCGCGCCGCCGGCGCCGCCTGGCTCGGCACCGCGCAGCTCAGCGAGTCGCTGCGGCTGCGGCGGGGCGGCATCGACGGGCCGATCCTGTCGTGGCTGCACGCGCCCGGGGCCGACTTCGCCGCCGCGCTGGAGGCCGACATCGACCTCGGCGTCTCGGGGGAGTGGGCCCTCGCCGAGATCGAGGCCGCCGCGGCGTCGACCGGTCGCATCGCCCGGGTGCACCTCAAACTCGACACCGGCCTGGGGCGCAACGGCGCCTACGCACCGGGCTCCCCCTTCTCCAGCGGCGCGGGTGCCGGCGGTGTTCGGCGTGTCAGCACCGGCCCCGACGCCGCCCAGCCGCTCGGCGGCGGAGCCGCCGAGCTCATCGAGCTCGCCGCCCGCGCGCAGGACCGCGGCCGGGTGCAGGTCGTCGGGCTCATGTCGCACTTCGCGGCCTCCGACACCCCCGGCGACCCCAGCATCGCCGCCCAGCAGGAGGTCTTCGGCGCGGCCGTCGACGCCGCCGCGCGTGCCGGCCTCGACATCCGCTGGCGGCATCTGGCCAATTCGGCGGCGGTGCTGACCGATCCGAGCGCGAGATACGACCTCGTGCGGCCGGGCCTGGCGATGTACGGGCTCTCACCGGTGCCCGACCTCGGCGGGCCGTCCTCCTACGGGCTGGTGCCGGCGATGCGGGTCGAGGCCGACGTCGCGCTCGTCAAGGCCGTGCCCGCCGGTCAGGGCGTCAGCTACGGGCACACGTATACGACGGCGTCGGACACCCGCGTCGCGCTGCTGCCGATCGGCTACGCCGACGGGGTGCCGCGGCACGCCTCGGGCGCGGGCCCGGCGGTGCTGCGCGGCAGGCGGTTCACGATCGCCGGGCGCGTCTGCATGGACCAGGTCGCGCTCGACATCGGCGACCTCGACGCGCGGCCCGGCGACGTGGCCGTGCTCTTCGGTGACGGGCGCGACGGCTCGCCGACCGCGCAGGACTGGGCACAAGCGGCCGGCACGATCTCCTACGAGATCGTCACCCGCATGAGCGGCCGGCTGCCCCGCGTCTATGTCGGTGGGCCGACCGAAGGCGACGGGTCGGGCGAGTGAGCGCCAAGACCGCCATCCCGAAGGGGGTGCCGGAGCTGCGTGGCGTCGCGACCGGCTCCGAGGCCAAGCTGCCGAGGCTGCCCGGTGTCGGCGTCGCCCTCGGACTCGCGGCCGCCGGCCTCACCGCCGCCGCGGGCTTCGCCGCGGACCGGCTCAACCGGGAGCGTCGCGTCGCGCTCGCCCTCGACGAGACGGTCTCCATCGACCCCTTCCACGACGATCCGGACGAGACGCACACCGTGCTGGCCAGCGACGGCGTCGCGCTGCACGTCGAGGTCGACCACGCCCGGCAGCCGGCGGCGCCGGCCGGGTCGAGCGGCCCCGGGGCCGGGGGGCCCGGTGGGCGCGCGCGCTCCGAGGAGGCCGGCTCGGCGGGCGTGCGCCCGACCGTCGTGCTCTGCCACGGCTACTGCCTGTCGCTGCGCTCCTGGGTCTTCCAGCGCCGCGCGCTGCGCGACGCCGGCTACCGCGTCGTGCTCTGGGACCAGCGTGGCCACGGCCGGTCGGGCACCGGGGGCAAGGAGTCCTACGACATCGACCAGCTCGGCGACGACCTCGCCCGGATCATCGAGCAGGTCGTGCCGCGGGGGCCGATCGTGCTCGTCGGGCACTCGATGGGCGGCATGACGATGATGGCGCTCGCGCTGGAACATCCGGCGCTCATCGCCCACCGCGTGGTCGGGGCGGCCTTCGTCGCGACGAGCCCTGGCAACCTCGGCGGCACGACCTACGGCATCCCGCTGCTCGGCCGGCTCGTCAACCGGCTCGCGCCGCCGACGACCGTGCTGCTCTCGGGCCGCCAGGGGCTCGTCGACGGCACGATCAAGGCCGGCCGCGAGGTCGTCGACCTGCTCGTCGACTGGGGCTCGTTCGCCTCGCCCGTGCCGATGAGCGTGGCACGGCTGACGACCGACATGATCTTCGGCACCCGCATGGACGTCATCTCGGCGTTCATGCCCCGCTTCGAGGCGATGGACAAGGTCGCGGCCCTCGCGCGCTTCGACGGCATCGAGTCACTCGTCATCAGCGGCATGCAGGACCGGCTGACGCCTCCCGAGCACAGCGAGCAGATCGTGCGGCACCTGCCCGGCGCCGAGCACGTCGTCGTCGCCAACGCCGGCCACGTCATCATGCTCGAGCACCCCGACCTGCTCAACGAGCAACTCCTCGCGCTCGCCGAGCGGGCGGCGCGGGCCGCAGGGGCGGGCCGCGGGGGCCGCGCGACCGGGCGGCGGCGCCG
>JBDIAP010000163.1:0-7951 GCA_039812485.1 Kineosphaera sp. | reverse complement strand
AGACTTCGATGATCCGGGCGAGGTGTGGATCCTGGCAGGCCCGTCGTTCACATGGGGTCCGGTGTGCAAAGTAGCCTGCACGCGCCCGCGCGACCTTCGCTCCAAGTCGACAACCCCTCGAGATGCACTCTTATCTAGGGTCGCAACCCCATACAGGGCCCTGACCGACCAGGCTCTTTGTGTGGCGGACACTGTCCTCGACGATGGGTCGTTGCGTAATCAGGAAAGGCGGATCACGTGGACGTTGAATGGGCATTGTCGGAGCTCCGGGGCTTCATCGAGCTCACGACTCTGCGCCAGCCTGCCTCGGGCGGCGGGATTGTCTACATGGGGGACTTCGCCAGTCCTGTCGGGCGGTCGAGCGACATCATCGCTGCCGCGCAAGTGGTCGAGAAGATCCTTGATCGGGTGATCCCTCGCTGGCGTACCGAGGTCCCCGACGACGGCAAGAAGCGATGGGCGCGCCATCGCCAGGCTGCGATCCGAGCCGTGACAGAACTGGAGCGTCAGGCAGAGATCGCGGAGCGGCTGGGTGACAACGCCCCGACGATCAGTGCCGGGGGCTTGCACCCGTGGGTGTGGGAAGCGGCGCGTTCTCTGTGGCAGTCCGGGCACTATCGAGAGGCCGTACGAGTGGCCACGGTGAAGATCAACGCCGAAACGCAGAACAAGGTTGCACGCAGGGACATCTCGGAAACCGACTTGTTCAAACAGGCCTACAGCGACCGAGACCGCCGCAGCGGCCCGGGTCCGCGCTCCGTGGCTGACCCCGTGACCCCCATGACCGCCTCCGGGGCCTCGCCCGTGACCAGAGTCCGTTGCGAGAGACCCTCCCCGCCCATCGTCGACGTGACCCATCTCCATCGCCGAATAGGTGCCGGGCATCCGACTGTCGAGGACGAGCCACCCGAGGGCCGCGCAAATGATCCCTGCGACCCCCACGCTGAGTGCCCGCGCCATCCTCGGCACTGCCCGCTTCATCAGACGCTCGCGGGCACCTGTGCCGTGGATGTCGAGGTGGCGATCGCGTGCGGCGTGCGGATCCCGGCGTGGAAGGCGCACGCAAAGAGGACGAGCGCGTTGAAGCCGTGGAGGAGCGCGAGCAGCGTGATGCCGTGACCGAACAGGCCGAGGGTCACCTGCAGCGCGACGAGCGCCGCGACGACGGCCGCGCGACGGATGGCGGCCGGGACCTTGGTGAGGGCGGCGACGACGACGAAGACCAGGGTCACGAAGGGGATGAACATCATCCCGTTCATGCCGTGGATGATGAGCCCGAGGATCTCGGGGAAGTCAGCGCCCCCCTCGGCCATCGCGGCCTTGTCGATGACACCGCCGTCCGCCACGTACTTGCCGATCCCGGCAGAACCCCACGCGTGGCTTGCCGCCTGCACGCCGACGAGGGCGCAGATCAGGTAGGCGAGGAATCGATAGGTCTTGAGCATGATCACGTCCCTTTCCCAGGTGGGGGCCGCGGAAGTGCGGACCCAACTGTGGGGAAGGAGTCATGACGCGACGCGCAGATACCTCCCGCGCCCGGCCAAGGGGGGAGGAGTGATCAGTGGCCGGTGCTCTGTCGACGCAGCCCGGTCACGCCCAAGCCGATCGTCGCCCCGACGATCAAGGGCCCCCAGGCCAGCTGGCCGATCAGGAGCGCGCAGATGAGCACCGCCGCCACCGGCTTCTTCAGGCCGACCGTGGTGGAGGCGGCGAGGCCGGCAATGGCAGCGGTGGAGAGTTGCAGGTCCGGCAGGACGAAGGTGGCCACGGACCCAGCGGCCGCCCCGGCAAAGAGCAGGGGGAAGAACTCGCCCCCGCGCCAGCCACTGCTGACCGTGATCGAGGTGGCCACGATCTTCACGACCGCCGCAGCGGCCAGCAGGGCCCACGCGCCATCGTCGACGAGCTGAATCAACTCACCCATCTGGTGATGCCCGGAGAACAACGCGACCGGAAACAGGGTGGCCAGAGCGGCCAGTGCGGCCGAGCCGATGAGCGTCTGTCGGCGCAGCGATCCGGCGCGGGAGAGCAGGCGCGTGCACAGGTCATGCAGGGCGTTGAAGGAAAGGCCGATCGCTGCCCCCAGCACCGCCGGCAGGATCGCGAGGGCCAACTGTCCGCTGCTGTGGTCATAGAGGGGCAGGCCGAGATCGGTGTGGCCGGCGCCCAGCGTGCGATTCAGCACCAGGAAGGCCAGGAACCCCGACCCGCCGGCGAGGAGGGCGAGCACCTTGCCGGGGGCGAGGGTGTCGTCCTCGTAGGCCGCACCGCCAGGAGGTGATCCGTAGAGCCCGGCCAGGGCCGCCGCCGAGCCGCTCTGCCCGATGAGTCGGGCCTCCCTCTCCGAGCGGGCGATCCGCGCACTGACCAGGGCGGACAGTTCGGCGACGACGGCGAGCAGTCCGGCTTCGGGGCCGATGGCGCCGCCGAAGCCGTAGGCGATGATCGCGCTGAGGGCCAGTGCCGCGGTGCGCTTGCGGCGCAGGTGCGTCGGATCCGCAGCGGAGGAGAGTTGGTCCTCGATCGACCCGTCGTCGGTGTGCGGTCGGATGAGGGCGATCAGGGTGCCGCCGGCCAGGACGGCGATCGGGATGTACCAGCGGGCGAAGCCCTCGGGCCAGATCAGGTGCTGGGCCCCCGTCATCGCCAGGTAGACCACTGCGGCGGCCGCTCCGGCCAACGCACCCCAGACGAGAGCGATGGCCGGCGGGCGCACCACCGCTGCCCGGCCGGATGCCGGGCGGGATGTCGGGCCTGATGTCGGGCCTGATGTCGGGCCGGATGCCGTGCTGCCCGAGTGCGCCCGAGGCGATGGCCCCCGGTCGGCGGTGCCGTCAGGAGTCATCGGCATCCCGCACTCGCAGGCGACGGGTGATCGTCGAGATCAGGGCCGTCAGGAAGGTGAACTGGAAGAGGACCGCGATCATCACCAGCACGCGGGCGAACTGACCGGTCGCGTGGATGTCGCCATAGCCGATCGTCGCCATGGTGACGATCGTGAAGTAGAGCGCATCGGTGCGCGTCTCCAACCCGACGAACTGCCCCGGGGTGCTGGCTGCGCCGAAGAACGCGAGGGAGATCGTCGCAATCGCGATGAGCAAGAGGATGAACAGGCGGTCAAGAGGGTCGTTGCCCCGTCGCACGTGGCGCGTCACGATCACACCGAGCACGAGCAGCGTGACGGCACTGAGCGCCAGCCGCGGCCCGAGGTCCCGGTCAGCCTGGATCGGGATGACGTAGTAGGCCGCGATGACGGCCACGGCCTCCAGGGCTGCCCGGACGCCACGGCGACCGAGCAGGCCCCCCAATGAGGTCCTCGCCTCAGGCCGGCGCCTGGGCACCCGACTTCTTCGCGTGGGAGCGCAGGGCGATGCCGGCGCCGATCGAGAGCAGACCCCACGCGATGGCAAAGGCGCCGAGCCAGAAGGCGATGGTCAGCGCAGCCGCACCGGGGTTGAGGGCGAACAGGATGCCCGCGATGAACCAGGCCACGCCGCCGAGGAGGAGCAGCCAGCGCGGGCTCGAGATCGTCTCGGCGAACGCGCCGATGAACTCGGAGATGCCGCGAGCCATCAGCCAGATGCCCAGGACCCAGGCGAGGGCGACGCCGGAGGCGACCGGCTGGAAGATGCCGAAGAGGCCGGCGAGGATGCCCAGGATGCCGGTGAAGACCAGCCACGCCTTGGCCCCTGCACCGGGGCGGCTGAAGGCCAGGATCAGCGCCGTCACCCCATCGACGAGGGCGTAGGCGCCCCACATCACGACCAGGCTGAGGGCTGTGCCGACCGGCCAGAAGGAAGCGACCAGACCGAAGATGAGGGCGATGACGCCCGTCACGATCAGGGCGGTGGACGAGCGGCGGGCCGTTGCCAACATGGTGGGCTCCTAGTCAATGCGTCAGGTCGAGTGCCAGGCAGCAGGTCGAGTCAGGGAGGAGCCTAGCGAGAGAGGGGTGATCTCGCCCACCCGACATACTGACTCTCGTGCTCGCCTCTGATGTGTCGATGGTGTCGATGTCGGTGTCGCTCTTCTGGATGGCGCTCGCCGTCGTCGCAGCACCCCTGATCGCGCGCCTGTCGCGGGGCCGCACCCCCGAGGTCGTCGTCCTCCTCGTGCTCGGCGTCGCCCTCGGCCCGCACGCGCTCGGACTGGCCACGATCACGGGCATCGAGATGATCAAGCAACTCGGCATGGGGCTGCTCTTCCTCCTCGCCGGCATGGAGATCGACCTCAAATCCCTCGGCGGTCGCCAGGGCGGCTGGGCCTGGGGGACGTGGGCGATCGGCTTCGTGGTGGCTGTGGCCTTCGCGGCGGTCTTCACCCCGGGCGGCAACCTGACCCAGGCCGTCGCGCTGGGCCTGGCGATCTCCTCGACCGCGCTCGGCACCCTCCTGCCGATCCTCAAGGACCGCGGCCTGGCCAGCACCCGCCTCGGCCATGGCGTGATGACCCACGGTGCCGTCGGCGAGATCGGCCCGGTCGTCGTGATGGCCCTCCTGCTGACCAGTCACTCGCCCCTGCAGGCCGGCCTGCTCATGGGCTTCTTCGTGCTCGTCGTCCTCGCTGCGATCACCGTCCCGACCCGGGTGCTGCAACGCGTCGGCATCGGTCGTGATGACGACCCCCTGTCCAAGTGGTCGCTGCGCACCCTCCTGCGGGCCGTCATGCTGCTCCTCACCGGCCTCATGGCGCTCGCCGCGATCCTCGAGTTCGACGTCGTCCTCGGGGCGTTTGCCGCCGGTGTCGCCCTGGCCCGGATCAGTGGCCGGCACACGCACACCCTCGCGCACTCCCTCGAGCAGGTGGGCTTCGGCTTCTTCATCCCGATGTTCTTCGTCGCCTCGGGCATGGCGATCGAGGTCGCCGCACTGGTCGAGCACCCGTGGGTGCTGCTCGGCCTGGCGGTCCTGATCGGTTGTGCCCGTGGGCTTCCCGTGGTCCTGACCGAGCAGTTGGTCGACACGGGCTCCGGCCTCACCACTGCGCGTGAGCGGCTCCAACTCGGTTTGTATGCCGCGACCGGGCTCCCCATCATCGTGGCCGTCACCGAGGTGGCCCTGAACTCGGACCTGATGAACGCGGAGACCGCGTCCTTGCTCGTCGGTGCGGGCGCCCTCACCGTCCTGGTCTTCCCGTTCGTCGCCCAACTGCTGCAACGCCATGACAGGGAGGACCCGGCCTTCGCGGACGCGTCCGCTCAGCCGACCGCCTGAGAGGCAGACCGCCGGCGACGTCGGACACCGCCGATCGCCTGGGCGATCGCGGACCCGAGGAGGAGTCCGAGGGCGAGCGCCGTGACGATGCTGACCACCCGCAGGGCATCCGTCTGCACGGTCGGGTCGACCGCGACCTGGGTCGCGGCGAGGACACCGAGACTGCCCGGCACGAGCAGCCAGAAGGACGGGAGGAAGACGACGAGGCGAGCCAGCCGAGGCACGAAGAGTTCGACTCCGTAGCTGCCCAGGGTCGCGACCAACGCGCCGAGGAAGGCTCCGCCCGTGGCGCCGGCCAGGTGCTGCCCACCCACTTGCGCGGCGAAGGCGAGCACGAGGACCAGGAGGATCCAGGGCAGCAGCCGTGGCGGTGGGGATTCCAGCAAGCCGATCGCGATGGTGACGAGCACGAGACCGAGCGGCGCGGCATACCAACCGATGTCGTTGATTCGCACATTGGTGAGTTGGTCGCTGGTCAGCGGGAAGACGCGGGCGGCGAACACGATCCCGAGGGTGAAGAGCAACGTCTGGACCAGGCCGTAGCCGAGGCGGGAGGTGCCGGCGACCATGTGGCCCGAGACGAGCTCGGCCATCGCAGTCACGATCAGCGCGCCGGGGAAGAGCACGGCGAGCGGGGCGAGCAGAGTTCGCAGCGGTGCCTCGACGAGGCCATGCTGGGTGGCGGCGAAGACGAGGCACGACACCGCGAAGGCCGCGGCCACCGGCAGCAGGGCGCCCAAGCGCGGCGAGCGAGCGGCGATGCGCACCAGCGCGACGACCGCGATCCCGCCCAGCGCAGCCACCGCCACGCCCGCCCACATCGGCTGGATGATCATCGCGATGCCGACGGCGCAGATCACCCAGCCGATGTTCTCCAGCCACGTCGGGTAGCGGGTCGGTTGGGTGCGCAGGGCGGCCAGGCGCTCCATCGCGACGAGCGGGTCCAGGCGGCTGCGCGAGAGGTAGTGACGGATCTCGCGGACCTCGGAGGCCTGGTCGAGGCGGAGGTTGCCGGGGTTGACGGCGAAGGTCGACGGACTGCCCACCGCGAGCGAGAGGGTGACGCCGGTGGCCGCCGCGGCGATCTGGGCGTCAGGGAAGCCGAGGGCACGACCCACCTCGCGCAGGTCGTCCTCCACCTCGTTGACCGGCTGCCCGGTGCCGACCATGGCTGCACCCAGCTGCGCGAGCAGCGTGCGGGCCTGGGTCTCGTCGGTCACGGGAGCACTGTTTCACGGGCCCGGCCGCGACATGCCGCGGGCCCGTGGACGCCGCCGGCGGCCAGCCCACCAATGATGCCGAACTCCCACGCGATCGCCGTGAAGCCACCGCCCCCGAGGGATCGAGTGCTCGGAGTTTGCCTCTGGACGTGCCTCGAGTCGTCCCCAGGCAAACTCCGGCGACGTCAACTGGTCACCCACGGACGGTGGCCTGACCCCGCACCGCCTCGACGGTCGCGATCACGGCCCCGCGCAGCGGCGTCGGCCGGATCCCGAAACGCTCCTGCGCCGCCCTGCCGTCCAGGACCCACGGTCGCTCGAACTGGTGGCGCGTCTCCTTGAGCTCCCGCAGCAGAGGGACCACGAGCCCGCCGATGCCGACGACGCTGCGAGGCAGGACCCGCACCTGCCGCGGCTCGACCCCGGCGACCTCACTCACCAGCGTGGCCACCTCGGCGTACGTCGCCGGCTCGTCCGTGGGCACATGCCACACGCGGCCGTATGCCGTCTCGTCGACCGTGAGGGCCAGCTCCCGAACGAGGGTGGCCACGTCTTGGTCAAACGTCCACGAGTGGCGAACGTCGCTGTGTCCCAACGGCATACGAGGCGATTTGCCTGCCAGCAGCGGTGCGATGAGGTAGGTGGACAGGAGGCTGGACGCGAGAGTCGCCGGCCCGACGTAGTCCGAGGCGCGGACCTCGGTGGCCCGGACCCTGCCCGCCCGGTGGGCCGCGAGGGCGTCCGCCCACATCTGGGCACGGATCTGACCCTTGGGGCCGTTGGGTGCAACAGGCGTCGACTCGGTCATCGGGGCGTCGACCTGCCCATAGCCGTAGAGGTTGCCGATCGTCACCAGCCGCGCACCCGATCGCTCAGCAGCGGCCAGCACCGAGGCGGCCAGCGGCGGCCAATCCCTTCGCCACGACGTGTAACTCGGCGGGTTCAGCGCGTTGACCACGGTGGCCGCGAAGCCTGCCTGACCGGACCACCCGAAGACACCGACGATCCCGACGTCCAAATCGAAGACACCAGCGGCCCGCTTTACCTCTGGCTCGAGCTGGACGAGGCCCACGAGCTCGCCCTCATCGATACCCGCGAACTCCACGCCCTCAAAGCGGCCAACCTCGCTGTCAATCAAGCGGCCTTCGCCAAAGTCATGCACCGACCCACCCGAGGGATAGGAGGAGAGCGTCTCTCCCCGCACCAGATCCGAGAACTCCTCACCGCGGCCGCCACCGACCCCAAGGCCTTCTTCGCACTCGCCCGGCGCATCGACCTCCACATCGACCCCTCGGTCCGCCTCCGATATCCCCTATGGGAATGGCCGATCGCGGACCTTCACACCGCCATCGCGCTGTACGACGGCCCCGCCCTGGTCGCGTTCGCCCGCTGCCGAATGGAGGCCACCCAAGTAGCGCTCCATCCCTCCAAGACGCACGCGTGGTTCAAGGCCATGTGGTGGGCTTGGGGCCAGCGCGGGGACGGCGACGACGCCGATGTGTGACATTCCCTCTTAGC
>JBDIAP010000162.1:0-8104 GCA_039812485.1 Kineosphaera sp. | reverse complement strand
CTAGGGCGCGTCGATCCGGTCGGAGACCCCGCCCTGCGCGGCGGGGCCCGCGCCCGGCCCCGAGTGCGGTCCCGAGGGCGGCCCAGTTGGTGCCGGCGCGGCCTTGAGCACGAGCGTCAGCGCGGCGCCGGCCAGCATGACGCCGCCGACGATGAACATCGCCAGCTTGTAGTCGCCGGTCGCGTCCTTGGCAAACCCTGTGATGTAGGGCGCGAAGAAGCCCGAGGCGTTGCCGAGCGAATTGATGAGGGCGATGCCACCGGCCGCCGCGGCCCCGGTGAGGAAGGTCGTCGGCAGATACCAGAAGACCGGCAGCGTCGCGAAGATGCCGATGGCCGTGATCGACATCGCGACCATGACCGCGACCGGCGACTGCAGATAGAGCGCCACGGGAATCGCGCAACCCGACAGGATCATCGGCGCGGCGACGTGCCACACGCGCTCCCCGGTGCGATCGCTGTGGTGACTCCACCAGATCATCGCGACGGCACCGAAGAGATAGGGCACCGAGACGATGAGGCCCGTCTGCACGAGCGAGAACTTCGTGTCGAACATCTGCGCGAAGCCCGCGACGATCGAGGGCAGGAAGAAGCTCAGCGCGTAGAGCCCGTAGACGGCGGCGAAATAGACGAACGACAGCCCGAGAATGCGCGGATCGGTGAGCGACTTGCGCAGCGGCCAGTGATGCCGCTCGCTCGTCTCGCGGGCCTCCGCGTCGAGCGTGCCCTGCAGCCAGTCACGTTCGTCCGGCTCGAGCCAGCGCGCCTCGCTCGGGCGATCGGTGAGGTAGAACCACGTGACGAACGCGAGCACGATCGCCGGAATGCCCTCGATGAGGAACATGTTGCGCCACCCCGACATGCCGAAGAGGCCGTCGGTGTATTGCATGATGAGGCCGGACAAGGGCGATCCGAGCACCGACGAGATCGGGATCGCCAGCATGAAGAATCCCGTCATCCGGGTGCGCTGGGCGCGTGGCAGCCAGAACGTCAGATAGAGGATCATGCCGGGGAAGAACCCGGCCTCGGCGACGCCCAGCAAAGCGCGCAGCACATAGAGCCATGTCGCGTTGGGCACGAAGGCCATCGCGGCGGCGATGATGCCCCAGGTGATCATGATGCGCGCGATCCACAGGCGTGCGCCGAAGCGGTGCAGCGCGAGATTGCTGGGCACCTCGAGCAGCAGGTATCCGGCGAAGAAGATGCCGGAGGCCAGTCCGAACATCGTCTCGGTGAGGGCCAGTTCCTTGCTCATCGTCAGCTTGGCGAAGCCGATGTTCGTGCGGTCGAGATAGTTGATGAAATAGAGCAGCGCCATGAAGGGAATGAGGCGGCGCGACACCTTGGCGACGACGCGACGCGCCAGCGGCGAGTCGGCCGGCTGCACTGGTTGGGACACGACAGACCTCCTGGGTCGACGACCGTGGAGGCGGCGTCCGGAGGTCCCCGGGCCCGAGGGGCGCCGCACGGGCTGCCCAATATGGCACAGGTCTGCGGGCGGTGCAGGTCGAGCGCGCGCCGGCGCTCAGGGGTCGGGCGCTCAGGGGGATGAGGTCACCTGGGCGATCTTGGTCGCCAGCTCGTCGGCGGTCAGCAGGCCCTTGGCGTGCAGGTCGGCGAGCACCCCGAGAAGCACGTCCTTGTCCGCCGACGTCCCGCCGTGGACCGGACCGCCGACAGCCGGTGCGCCGGCCCCGGCGTCCGTGTCCGTGTGCGTGTCCGTGTGCGTGTCCGTGCGCGCGTGCGTGTCCGTATCCCCGTCCGGCCCCGTTTGCCCGGCGGTCGGCGCCGGAGGCTGCGCCGCGGCGCCGAGCACGGCGTCCTGAGCGGCCGTGGCCGCCGCGGCCTGCCGGTCGGCGTCACCGGCCACTCCCGCTACCGGGGCCTCGGGCGGCACCGGGGCTGCGGGGGCGCGGGGCGGCTGGGCGCGGAAGGGCTCGCCGGAGTGCGGGCGGCTCGCGCCCACGATGATCGTCGGCACGCGCTCGACGAGGGCGGCGGCGAAGGCATCGCTGTCGCGGCGGTCCATCTTGCGCACTGCGACGCGGCCGGCGTCGGTGAGCACGGCGAGGCCGTCGTGCACGGCCGGAGCGTAGTCCAGCGCCCGCACGTCGCCCAGCGGCACCGCCTGGAGCCGGAACTTGGAGAAGTCGTCGCGGACCGCGATGACGCGCCGGTCGGTGAGCACGAGCAAGCCGTCGCTGCCGGAATAGAAGCAGGCGACCATGACGAGCACGAGCTCACCGGCGTCGAGGCTCTCGTGCAGATTGCGGATCGCCGAGCGGGTCCCGAACGTCACGCGCATGCGCGCCTCGGCCTCCGCGATATCGCGCCGCAACTGCTGCATGCCTGCCTCTACGGACGAATTCCCCACGACCTGAGCAGATTCCCAACCCCAGGGGATCGCCGGTAGGGCCGCGACGAGGACGCCACGAACATGTCGCGAAACACCGAAATGAACCTTTGTGGCTGCTTGCCCGAGCCGATTACAGTGAACTGTGAGCCCCGCACCGACTCCCGACCACGACGCGTTGCTCGACGCGATCCGCCCCGTGCTGGACGTCGTCGACCCGACGCGTGGCGCCTGCGCCGCCGTGCTCGGCGAGTTCGTCGACCTCATCTCAGCGGCACCCGTGGGCCCGGACGACCTCGTGACCATCGTCACGGACGCCACGCGGCACGGTGAGGTGCCGATCGGGCCCCTCGCCTACGCGCCCGGCGACCCGCAGTTCGCGGTGAGCGACGACGGCCGCAGCGCGTGGGCCTACACCGAGCGGGAGCCCGGCGTGACGAACGTCATCGGCACGCTGCACATCGAGCCGGGCTCGGTGGTCGTCGGCGGCAGCCGGTATGGCTGGATCCCCGACGCCGGATGCGTCCCGTCGCACGTGCTGCTCGCCGATCTCGAGTCGGTGCTCGCCGAGCAGCGCGTCTACCTGCACCGACGCGCCGCGCAGATCGGCTACCTCGGCCGCGTGCGCGTCACCGTCCACGTGCATTGCGAGGTGCCCGGCCGGCCGCTCGTGCTGCGCCGTCTCGACGAGGTCACCGGCGAGCTGCTGCCCGGCGGGGAGCCGGTGGCGCATTTCACGCCGATCGTCACCGACTATCCGCTGACCGCCTCCATCGAGCAGACGCGGCGGATCTACTACGGCATCGCCGGGCGCATCGCGGAGCAGTTCGGCGCGCCCGCGCCCCAGTTCCTCGCCGACCCCGACACCGACATCTGCGATGACGTGCCGGTGGGTCCGGCGGCCTGAACGCGGGCGGAGCATGAGCGCGGGCCGACGCGGGGCGCACCTGCCCTCCCCGGCAGCGACGGCGGTGACGGCAGCGACGGCGGCGAGGGCATTGGCCGTGGTGGGCCGCACTGTCCTCGCGGTGACCCTGGTTGCGGCTCTCGTTGGGTCGCCTCAACCGGTCGCGCGCGCGACCGGAGTCGCCTCGGCGGCGCGAGCAGGCGACTGCGCACTGATCGCGGCGCAGCGCGTCCCCGGCCTGCGCGGGACACCCGACCGCGTGACGTTGGCGCTCGCCACCGGCTACGGGCGCAGCGCCGTGCGGGTGACCCACTGCGTGCGTCGCGACATCGGTGACCGGTCGAGCTACGAGCCGGCGTGGGTGCGGGAGGGACAGGTCGGCCGCCGCGGCTTCGCGCGGCCGGGCGCCAAGCGCGAGGGGGACGGCCGCTCCCCCTCGGGCGTGTTCGCGCTCGGACCCGCGTTCGGCGGCCGTGATCCCGGCGCCCGCGTGCCCTACCTGCGGCTGCGGCCAGACTCGTGCTGGGGCTCGACGGTCGGCAGCCGCCGCTACAACCGCTACTTCCGGGGGCGCTGCGGCCCGGCCGACGAGGCGATGCACCGCGCGGTCCGGGGCGCCTACGCCCAGGGTCTGGTCGTGGGCTACAACACGGACCCCATCGTGCAGGGGCGCGGCTCGGCGATCTTCGTGCACGTGCTCAGCGGCGGAGCGACGAGCGGCTGCGTCGCGCTCCCGCGAGCCGACATGATCGCCCTCGTACGCGTCACCGGCCCCGGCGACGCGATCGTCATGGGTGTGCGCGGGGTCGTCACGCGCTGACGGCGGGGGGACGGCGCCTCGCCCGACAGGCGACTCAGATCACGGCCTCGTCACAATGCCGACAAGGGGCCCGCCCGCGGGGTGCAGGACCGCGGCGCACGGCAAGCTGGTCCGGTCCCCACAACGACGTGTGCGCGTCGCCGCACGAGGAGGTCACGTGTTCCATCCTGCCCTCGTCCCCACCGCCTACGGCGGCCTCACCTCGGCGGTGGCCTCCGGCGTCGCCGCGGCGGAGAAGATCGAGCCGGCCTACTCGGCGCCGGTGCTCCTGCTCATCGCCCTCGGCGCCGTGCTCGTGCTGCTCTTCCTCATCATCTCGCTCAAGATGCACGCGTTCGTCGCGCTCGTGCTTGTCTCGCTCGTCACGGCGCTCACGACGAAGATCCCCTTCGCGGACGTCGTGCCGACCCTGCTCGACGGCTTCGGCACGACGCTGGCCAGCGTCGCGCTGCTCGTCGGACTCGGCGCGATGATCGGGCGACTCCTCGAGGTGAGCGGCGGCGCCCAGGTGCTCGCCGACACCCTCATCCGGCGCTTCGGGGAGCACCGCGCGCCGCTGGCGCTCGGCGTGGCGAGCCTGCTCTTCGGCTTCCCGATCTTCTTCGACGCCGGCCTGGTCGTCATGCTGCCCATCATCTTCAGCGTCGCGCGCCGCCTCGGCGGCTCGGTGCTGCTCTACGCCTTCCCCGCCGCGGGTGCGTTCGCGGTCATGCACGCCTTCGTGCCGCCCCACCCCGGCCCCGTCGCCGCGGGCGAGCTGCTCGGCGCCGATCTCGGCCTGCTGCTCATCACAGGCCTCGTCATCGCGATCCCCACGTGGTTCGTCGGCGGCTACCTCTACGGCACGTTCACCGGACGCCGCTTCGACCTGCCCGTGCCCGACTCGCTCGGCACGGCGGACGAGGTGCGCCACGAAGGCCGGCTGCCCTCCTTCGGCGTCGTGCTCTTCATCCTCCTGCTGCCGCTCGTGCTGATCTTCCTCGACACCGGTCTCAACACCCTGGGCACCGCCGGCGTCATCGACAAGGAGCAGACCTGGGTCGCGGCGCTGCGCATGGTCGGCAAGACGCCCGTCGCGCTGCTCATCACCGTGCTCGTCTCGACGGTCGTGCTCGCGGGCGGGCGGAGCCGCGCGACGATCGAGAAGATCCTCAACGACTCCCTCGGCCCGGTCTGCGCCATCATCCTCGTCACCGGCGCGGGCGGCATGTTCGGGGGCGTGCTGCGCGCCAGCGGCATCGGCGAGGCGCTCGCCGGGAGCCTGGAGTCGACAGGGCTGCCGGTCATCGTCGCCGCGTTCGTCGTCTCGACCGCGCTGCGCGTCGCGCAGGGCTCGGCGACGGTCGCGCTGACGACGACGGCGGGCCTCATGGCGCCGACGGTGGCCGCGACGAGCGGCCTGTCGTCGCTCGACCTGTGCCTCATCGTCATCGCCATCGCCTCCGGCGCGACCGTCCTCTCGCACGTCAACGACTCCGGCTTCTGGCTCGTCGGGCGGTTCCTCGGCATGGACGAGAAGACGACGCTCAAGACGTGGACGGTCATGGAGACGATCCTGGGCGGCACCGGCTTCCTCATCGCGTTCCTGCTGAGCCTCGTCGTCTGACCAGGGCGTTCTCGCGGCCGGCGCCACCGTCGGCTGTGGTCACCGCCGGCGGGTGACGACTGTGTGGTCACCGGCCGGCGGGTGACGATAGGGGCACCGAGACAGGGGGTGCGATGCGACGCGAGGAGCGCGAGACCCGACTCGTAGCGCGAGTGGCGGCCGCCGTGGCCGCGGTCGCCGCGCTGCTGTATTCGGCGTGGCTCGTCGCGCCGCTGCTCAACCCCGGCCACGACGCCGTGTCCGCGTACGTCAGCGAACTCGCCGCCCGCGACCAGCCGTTCAGCCGGCTCTTCCGTGGCTTCGACGCCGCTGCCGGGCTCTGCCTGGCCGTCGCGGTGGCGGTCGTGCTCGTGCGCGACCGCGGATCGTTCCGGCGCGACGGGCCCTTCGTGGCGTTGGGACTCTTCGGGCTCGCGACGTTCGTCGACGCCCTCCTGCCCTTGAGCTGCGCCCCGACCTCCGACGCCGTGTGCGCACTCGAGGAGCGACTCGGCCTGCTGCCGGTCTCGCATCAGCTGCACGTCGTCAGCAGCAGCGCGGCGGGGGTGCTCGCGCTCGTCGCGCTCGTGTGGTCGGTCGCGCGGCTCGCGCGACGAAGGCTCGCGCGCCGCCACGAGGACGTCGACGAGGCCGACTGGGGCGGTGTGCCCGACTGGCTCGTGTGGCCGGGCGTCGCGCTGGCGCTCGTGCACACGGTGGCGCTCGCCTACACGCTGCTCGAGGTCGCCGGCCACGGCGCGGGCGGCCTCGGCGCGGCGCAGCGCATCTCGCTCGCGGCGCTCGCGCTGTGGTGGGTGCTGCTCTTCCTGTCGTGGCGGCGCGGCGCCGCGCTGCGCTCGTGAGCGCCCTGCCCCGGCTCGGCGCGATCCGGGTCGGACATCGAATCCGCTTGCGCGACACCGATATCCACGTGCTCGACGAGGGTGCGGGACCGCTGGTGATCTGCCTGTCGGGGCTGGGCGGCGCCTGGTACGACTGGCAGCCGTTCGCCGATCGCCTGCTCCCCGACCACCGCGTCGTCCGCGTCGACCGGCCGGGGGCGGGGCTGTCCGGACCGTCCGCGCCTGTGCTCTCCGGCGCCGCGGAGTCCGATCGGCTGGCGCTGCTACTCCATGCCCTCCCCCCCGTAGCGGGTGCGCACCCCCGAGCGATCGTCGTCGCCCACAGCCTCGGCGGCTTCGTCGGCGAACTCCTGGCGCGCCGCCGCCCCGACCTCGTCGCCCACCTCGTCCTCCTCGACACCTCGATCGAGGACGAGTGGTCGGGCCGCTCCCCCGCGGCCGCCGGGTCGGACGCCGTCCGAAGGCGCCGGATCGCCCGGTGCGTGGGCGCGCGCGGGTGGGCGCCCTGGGCGCGCACAGTCGCCGACCTGGCGTGGCGCCGGGCCTACGAGCCGGCGGCCCGCCGGGCGCTCCCGGGGGCGGCGCGGGCTGTCTACGGGAGGCGGGCGGTGGTCGACGGCGTGGCGACCGAGCTCGCGAGCTATCGCACCGTCGGGGACGAGGTCCTGACGACCAGGGTCGAACCGCTGCGGTGCCCGGTGACCGTCGTCGCCGCGCAGCGCCGCCGCTGGGGTCCGCCGACGCGATGGGTCGGTCGCCAGCGGGGACTGGCCGAGACCCTGCGAGCCGGCGGCGCGCGGGTCGAGGTGCACGTGGTCCGCGGCAGCGGGCACGCCCTCGTGCTGGATCGCCCGGGCGAGGCCGCCGCGATCGTGCGCGGACTCGCTGCGCGCTGACACGCGCGGCGGGCACGGCCTCCGATCCGCGCTCCCGGAGTCCGCGGCGGGCACGATGGCCTCCATGGACAGCACGGCACGCGGCCCGGCGCCCGACCCCTCCGGGGCTGACGAACGAGTCGGGCTCGACGGACGCGACGACCTCGCTCGGCCCGTCGCACCCGAGCCCGGACCTCCGGCGCCCGCCAACCCGGCCGCCCGGGCTCGGGTCCCCGCGCGCCCCGAGCCGATCCTGGCCCGCCCCGGGGTCGTCGTGGCGGTGGTCGCGCTGGTGCTCGTCGTCTACTACGTCGTGCCGATCTCGGCCGACCGGGCGGCGCCCTACCGGGCCCTCGCGGCCCTCGTCAGCCTCGCCGGGCTCGGGGTCGTCACCGTGCGGCAGCTGCGGCGCCGTGACGACCCGGTCGGGCGGCTCGTCACGATCCTGGCGATCGTCATCGCGACCTTCGCGGGGGCGTTCTACGGGCTGTCGTTGAGTGCCGGCCAGTTCGAGGGCATCGAGAATCGCACCGACGCCCTCTACTTCACGGTCGTCACCATGGCCACGATCGGTTATGGCGACATCCACCCCGTCGGTCAGGCCGCGCGGCTCGTCGTGCTCGTCTCGATCGCCTTCAACGCGGTCTTCGTCGCGGCGATCGCCTCGGCGCTCGTGTCGGTGTTGCGCTCGGGTCGCGACCC
>JBDIAP010000161.1:0-8157 GCA_039812485.1 Kineosphaera sp. | reverse complement strand
CGCCGCAGCGGCAGGGTCGCCACGTCGGCGCGTGCGGTGGCCAGCTGGGCCGCGGTCGGGCTGCCGGCCAGCCGCTCCTCGCGGGCGCTCTCACCGCCCCGGCTCGGGGACGACCCCGGCGACTGGTGCGCGGGCGACGGGTCCGCCGGCGACTGCGCCGCCGCCGACGACGCGATCGTGTCCCTGGGCTCGTGTCCCGCCCCGATCGCCGCACAGGCCGCGAGCGGCGCGAGCAGCGCCACGCTCAGGCAGCACGCCACCCCTGTGCGTCGAGCACTCCCCCGACCCGTTCGCACGTCTCTGCTCATATCCCCACCCCTTCGTCGCGTGGCATCCCGCGCCCCTTCGTGGCGACGGCCGCGGTCGCCCTGGCACCCACTACAGAGCCCGTTGGAAGACCGCGACGAGGTAGCAGGCGTAGCCCAGCCCCAGCATCGCACCCACCGTGCGGGGCACCCGCGCGCGCACGCCCAGCAGCAGCACGAGCGGCAGGGCGGAGGCGATGAGCGCGACGTCGAAGAGCCCCGGCGCGGCCAGCGGCGCGACGAGCGAGCTGATGCCGAGGGTCAGGGTCGCGTTGTAGAGCGCCGACCCGAGCACTCCCCCGACCGCCACCTCGGTCAGGGCGCGTCGCCGGGCGGCCACGACCAGCGCCAACACCTCCGCGGACGTCGCGAACGCCAGCGCGGACAGGCCCGTGGCGTGCTCACCGAGGCCCGCCGCGGCCGCGATGCGCGCCGCGCCGTCGACGGCCAGGGCGCCGCCCAGCACCATCGCCACGAGCCCCGCGAGGAGCATCGTGAGGTCACGTCCGCGCGGTCGGTGGCCCCCGGCGGCATGGTGGGCTCCCGAGGTGCCCCCGGCGTCGGCGAAAGCGGCGGCCGCACCGCCTTCGGCCAACTCACCGAAGCGGGGCGGCCGCCGCTCGCTGCGCCAGATGACCGCGACGATGACGACGAACGCGGCGCACAGCACGCCGCCCTCCCACCGCGCCACCTCCCCGTCGTAGAGAGCCGCCGCCGCCAGCACCCCCGCGAGCACCGCGAACCCCACATAACGCCGCAGCACCCGCCCCACCACGACCGGCTGCACGAGCAGCGCGAGCCCGAGTCCGAGCGTCAGCATCGTGACGTTGGCACCGACCGCGTCGGTCGCGGCCAGCACCGGGTGCCCCTCGCTGCTCGCGATGACCGCCGTGGCCAGCTCCTCCGGCTCGGCACCCGCCAGCAGCAGCCCGAGGGCCAGGGTCGGCAGTCCCACCGCGCGCGCGACGCCGGCGAGGTGCTCCATGAACTCGTCAGCGCCCCAGGCGAGCAGCACGCACCCCAGGGCGAGCAGGCCTAGGCCCGGCGCCAGCACTTCGAGCACGCTCATGGCCCCTCACGCGCCCGTCGGCCCGTCATCGACGGCACGTCAGACGCTCACCACGTCGACGGGCAGCGAGGAGTCGGCCGGGATGGCCAGGTCGGACACGGGCCGGCCTCGCTCGACGAGCTGCGCGCCGAGCGCCGCCACCATGGCGCCGTTGTCGGTGCACAGGCCCGGGCGCGGCACGCGCAGCCGGATGCCCGCGGCGTCGCACCGCTCCTGGGCCATGCTCCGCAGTCGGCTGTTGGCGGCCACACCGCCACCGATGAGCAGGTCGTCGACGCCGTGCTCGCGGCAGGCCAGCACGGCCTTGCGGGTCAAGACGTCGGTGACGGCCTCCTGGAAGCTGGCCGCGACGTCGGCCACCGGCACCGGCTGCCCCTCTCGCTCGCGCGCCTCGACCCAGCGGGCCACCGCCGTCTTGAGCCCCGAGAAGGAGTAGTCGAACCGGTGGCGCTCCATGTCGCGCCCCGACGTCAGCCCGCGCGGGAACGTGACATAGGCAGGGTCGCCCTCGCGGGCCATGCGGTCGATGTGCGGGCCGCCCGGGAACGGCAGGCCCAGCACGCGAGCCACCTTGTCGAAGGCCTCGCCCGCCGCGTCGTCGATGGTCGAGCCCAGCGACTGGATGTCGTCGGTGATGTCGGGCACGAGCAGCAGATTGGAGTGCCCGCCCGAGACGAGCAGCGCCGCCGTCGGCTCGGGCAGCGGGCCGTGCTCGACGATGTCGACCGCCACGTGAGAGGCCAGGTGGTTGACCCCGTAGAGGGGCTTGTCGAGCGCGAGCGCGAGAGCCTTGGCGCTGGCCAGGCCCACGAGGAGAGCCCCGGACAGGCCCGGGCCGCTCGTCACGGCGATCGCGTCGAGGTCGCGCAGCGCGACGCCCGCCTGCGCGCACGCCCGCTGGATCGTGGGCACCATCGCCTCCAGGTGGGCACGCGAGGCCACCTCGGGCACGACCCCCCCGAATCGGGCGTGCTCCTGCACGCTGCTCGCGACGGCGTCGGCGAGCAGCGTGTGACCGCGCACGATCCCGACCCCGGTCTCGTCGCACGACGTCTCGATGCCGAGCACCAACGGCTCGTTCATGACCTGCCTCCCTCGTCGCTGCCCCCGTGGCCGGGCGCCAGCAGGCGCCGCATGACCAGGGCGTCCACGTCGCCGTAATAGCGCCGGCGCACCGACACCACCTCGAATCCCTCACTCCCGTAGAGAGCCCGAGCCGCCCCGTTGTCGGCGCGCACCTCGAGCATCAGCGCCTCGGCCCCGGCCGCGAGCGCCACGAGCGCGCGCAGCAGCCGCCGCCCCAGCCCGGCGCCCCGTGCCTGCGGCGTCACCGCGACCGTCATGACGTCGGCGAGGCTCCCGCCCCGGTCGACGCCGGCGTAGCCCACGATGGGCGACCCGCTCGCATCGCGGCCCGCTTCGGCCACGGCGGGGTCGCCCGACTCGGCCGTGACATAGGCCCGCCGCGGCCGGGCGGCCAGCTCGCCCCACCACGAGGCCTCGCTCCACGCGTCCGCCCCGAAGAGCTGGGCCTCGAGCCGGGCCAGCTGCGCGATGTCCTGCCAGCGCGTCGGGCGCACGAGCACGCTCACGGCCGCCCCCGCTCGCCGGCCGGCGTCACCGGTCGCGGCTGCGGCTGCGGCTGCGCGTCGGGCCTGCGCAGGTAGAGCGGCTGCAGCGAGTCGAGCCCGACGCCGGAGCGCAGCCGCTCGATGGCCAGATGCGCGAGCACCCCGGCCGAGACGTCCAGCACCGGCACGACGAGGGCCGGCGCGGCCCCCTGGGGGGTGGCACCCGCCCCCGCCTCGTCGCCCTCCGACGCGCCCTGCGGACCCTGCACCCCGAACGACTGCGGATACAGCAGCGGACCCCGGCCCGCGACCGGCCAGTCGCGCACCTGCGGCGGCAGCTGCGCGGCCTTGCCGACCGCGGGATCGCCGTCACGGTGGGCGCCGGACTCGTCGAGCCGGTAGGCCGCCCAATAGACCTCCTTGCGCCGCGCGTCGGTCGCGACGAGCACGCGCGAGCCCACGAGACCGGACAGCCACACCTCGTGGGCGATGGCGTCGAGGCTGCACACGCCCCCGACCAGCGCTCCCACGGCGAAGCCGAACGTCGCGGCCGTGACCAGGCCGACCCGCAGCCCCGTGAACGGCCCGGGGCCCGTGCCCGCCACGACGTGGGTCACCTCGTCGGGGCGCCGGCCGGCCCGCGCCAGCACGGCCCGGACGGCCGGCGCGAGGTGCTCGGCGTGCGCTTGCGGGCGCGCCACGTCCTCCTGGGCGAGCACCCGGGAGCCGTCGTGGAGGGCGACACTGACGACCCCGGTCGCCGTGTCCATCGCGAGCATCAACACGGCACACAGGCTAGACCGGGGCACCGACAAGGTTCGCCGGCCGCCGCCCGAGGCGGCGTTTGTCGGTGCTGCCCCGTAGCGTGTGCGCAGGGCTCGATCGCCGCCCGGCGGCGCGGGCCTGCGGGCGCAGGACGGCACGGCCTACGGGCGCAGACGACACAGGCGGGCACTGATGATCACGTTCGACTCGGTGAGCAAGCAGTTCCCCGACGGGACCGTCGCGGTCCACGACCTGCGATTCGAGGCGCCGACGGGCAAGATCACCGTCTTCGTCGGCCCCTCGGGGTGCGGCAAGACGACGACGCTGCGGATGATCAACCGCATGACGGAGCCGACATCGGGCCGCATCCTCATCGACGGCGAGGACACGGCGCAGCTCGACCCGGCGCAGCTGCGGCGGGGCATCGGCTACGTCATCCAGCACGGCGGCCTCTTCCCGCACCGCACCGTGCTCGACAACATCACGACCGTGCCCCGGCTGCTCGGCGAGGACCGGCGCTCGGCCCGCGGGCGGGCCCTGGAGCTCATGGAACGGGTCGGGCTCGACGCGGGCCTCGCCGACCGTTATCCGGCGCAGCTCTCGGGCGGGCAGCAGCAGCGCGTGGGCGTGGCCCGGGCGCTGGCCGCCGACCCGCCGATCATGCTCATGGACGAGCCGTTCAGCGCCGTCGACCCCATCGTGCGCGAGCAACTGCAGGACGAGTTCCTCCGGCTGCAGAGCGAGCTCGGCAAGACGATCGTCTTCGTGACGCACGACGTCGACGAGGCGATCAAGCTCGGTGACCAGGTCGCGGTCTTCGCCGTCGGCGGGGTGCTCGCCCAGCTCGACACCCCCGACCAGCTGCTCGACAATCCCGCCGACGACTTCGTCGCCGACTTCGTGGGCCACGACCGCGGCTTCCGCGCGCTCGGCTTCACGTCGGCGCACGTGCCTGTCGTGCCGGCCCCCACGGTGCGGCTCGGCGAGACCCCGCGGCCCGGCCCCGCCTGGGTCGTCGTGCTCGACGAGCACGACCGCCCCCTCGGCTGGGTCGAGCCGCACCGCATCGACGGCCCCGTCACCTCGCCGGTCGTGCACCGCGGCAGCACGGTCGCCCAGGTCGACGGCCCGCTGCGGGGCCAGCTCGACGCCGCGCTGTCCTCCCCGACGGGCCGTGGGCTCGTCGTCGGCGCCGACGGCCGGTTCGCCGGCACCGTGCGGGCCGGCAACGTGCTGCAGGTCATCGAGGAGGCGCGCCGCGAGCACCTCGCGGCGCAGCGCGCCGACGCGGGGGCGACGCCATGACCTGGTTCCTCGAACACCTCGATCTCGTCGGCGGCTACGCCTGGCGGCACGCCTATCTCGCCGTCCTGCCGCTCGTCATCGGGCTGGCCCTCGCGGTGCCGCTGGGGTGGCTGGCCCGGAGCGTGTCGTGGCTGCGGGCGCCCCTGGTGGCCGGCACCGGGCTGCTCTACACGCTGCCGTCGCTGGCCGTCTTCATCCTGCTCCCCGGCCTCATCGGCACCCAGATCCTCGACCCCGTCAACGTGCTCGTCGCCATGACGATCTACACGGTGGCGCTGCTCGTGCGCACCGTCGTCGACGGGCTCGAGTCGGTGCCCGAGCACGTGCGGCTCGCGGCGACCGCGATGGGCTACCGAGGCGCCCGACGGTTCGTCTCGGTCGAGCTGCCGCTCGCCGCGCCGGTCATCGCCGCCGGGCTGCGGGTGGCCGCGGTGAGCAATGTCAGCATCGTCTCGGTGGCCGCGATCATCGGTGTGCCGCAGCTCGGTTCGCTCTTCACCGACGGCCTGAACCGGGCCTTCCTCGACCCGATCGTCGTCGGGCTCGTCGCCTGCGTCGCGCTCGCCCTGCTCGTCGACCTCGTCATCGTGCTCGGCACCCGCGTCCTCACGCCGTGGACGCGGGCGGGGGGCACCCGATGATCGCCGGCATCCTCGCGTGGCTCACCGACCCCGCGCACACGGCCGACATCGGCCGGCGGCTGCTCGAGCACCTGCACTACTCGCTGCTCGCCACGCTGCTCGCGGCGCTCATCGCGATCCCCGTCGGGCTGTGGATCGGGCACACCGGGCGCGGCTCCGTCGTGGCCGTCGGCCTCGCCGGCGCCGCCCGCGCGATCCCCTCGCTCGGGCTGCTCTACCTCTTCGTCGTGTGGCTCGGGCCGCGCATCGGGGGCGACCTCGCCTTCTACATCCCCAACATGCTCGTGCTCGTCATCCTGGCGATTCCGCCGATCCTGTCCGGCACCTACGCCGGCATCGCGGCCGTCGACCCGGCGGCCCGCGACGCCGCCAAGGGCATGGGCATGACCGGCGCCCAGGTGCTCACCGGCGTCGAGATCCCGTGCGCGCTGCCGCTCGTCTTCTCCGGCGTGCAGTCGGCGCTTCTGCAGGTCATCGCCACCGCGACGATCGCGGCCACCGCCGGCATGGGCGGTCTGGGCCGGTTCCTCATCGACGGGCTGGCCGTGCGCGACTACTACCAGATGGCCGGGGGCGCCGTGCTCGTCGCGCTGCTGGCGCTGGCGACCGACCTGCTCATGGGTGCCCTACGACGGGTCGCCACCTCCCCCGGCATCGGCGGGCGGCGACCCCACCCGCCCCGGCGATCCACGGCGACCCGCATCGCCGTGGCCGCGCCCTCGACCGGCGGTCCCTCCGCCGCCGCGGCCGACCGCTGATCCGTCCGCATCGCCCTACGGCCGCCCTATCGCGGCGAACCATCACCCAACGGAACCCATCACCCATCGAGCAACGACAGGGAGCATCCCGATGACCCGCAGGACTCGCAGCACCCGGACCCGCACGATCCTCCTCACCGGCGCGACGCTCGCCGCGCTCACGGCCACGGCGGCCTGCGGCTCCTCGGGCAGCACCCCGCTCGACCAGCCCGCCGGGGGCACCGCCGCAGCGACGAGCGGCACCGCCGCGGCGGGCAGCGTCGTCGTCGGCTCGGCGAACTTCCCCGAGTCCGAGCTGCTCATGAACATCTACGCCGGCGCGCTCAAGGCCAAGGGGGTCAATGTCAGCACCCGGCCCAATATCGGCAGCCGCGAGACCTACATCCCCGCGCTGCAGGACGGCTCGATCAACCTCATCCCCGAATACACGGGCGTGCTGCTGCAGTACTTCGACAAGAAGGCCACGGTGACGGCGCCCGACGAGGTCTACGCGGCCGTGCAGAAGGCCCTGCCGACCGGGCTGACCGTGCTCGCCAAGGCCGCCGCCGAGGACAAGGACTCGATCGTCGTCACCCGTGACACCGCGACGAAGAACAAGCTCGCGAGCATCGGCGACCTGCAGCCGGTCGCGGGCCAGTTCGTGCTCGGCGGGCCGCCGGAGTTCGCCAAGCGCGCCACCGGGGTGCCGGGCCTCGCGCGGGTCTACGGGCTGACGTTCAAGGAGTTCAAGCCGCTCGACGTCGCGGGCCCGCTCACCGTGCAGGCGCTGAAGAACGGCCAGGTGCAGGCCGCGAACCTCTTCACCACCGACCCCAACGTCGCGGCCAACGACTTCGTCGCCCTCCAGGACCCCAAGTCGCTCTTCCCGGCTCAGAACGTCGTGCCGCTCGTGGCCCAGTCGGCCGCGACCGACCAGGTCACGACGACCCTCGACGCGGTCTCGGCGCAGCTCGACACCCCGACCCTCGCCGAACTCGTCAAGCAGGTCGTCATCGACAAGAAGGACGCGTCGGCGGTCGCCAACGACTTCCTGAGCCAGAAGGGCCTCGGCGGCAGCTGACCGATCCCCCTACCCGGTAGCCAGCCCGCCCGCCCACCGCGGCCCGTGCCCGGTGAGGCGGGCGCGCCGCACGCTCTCGTCCGGCGCGGCCTCACCCGGCGCCTCGTCCTGGCCGACGTCGCCGGCCGTCGCCTCGTCGTGCCCGATCGCCCGCTCCAGTTCGACCTCAAGATAGGAGTCGGCGAGCTGCTCGGCGAGGCCGCGGCCCCACTCCACGACGGTGACCGCCTCGTCGAGCCCGGCCTCGAGGTCGAGGTCCTCGAGCTCGACGGCGTCGGCGAGGCGGTAGGCGTCGACGTGCACGAGCGCGGGTCCCCCGACGAGCGAGGGGTGCACGCGCGCGATGACGAAGGTCGGCGACGTGATCGGCCCGCGCACCCCCAGGCCCTCGCCGAGCCCGGTCGTCAGGGTCGTCTTGCCGGCGCCGAGTGCGCCGGTGAGCAGCACGACGTCGCCGGCGCGCAGCGCTGCGGCGAGCTCGCGCCCGAGGTGTCTGGTGTCGTCGGGGTCGGGAAGGTCACGCCAGGGCGTCTGCCACGCGGGCTGGGTCGTCATCGCTGCTCCTCGACCGTCGCGTCGTGAGTGGTGGGGCCGGCGCCTGCGCGCCGGGCCTGCGCGTCCGCCCGGCGGGCGGCGCGCGCCCGTTGCGCCGACGCCATGTCGGTCAGGGTGCGCCGCACCGC
>JBDIAP010000160.1:0-8192 GCA_039812485.1 Kineosphaera sp. | reverse complement strand
TCCGCCGCGAACGGCAGCACCGCCGCGCCGCCGGGCGCCGCCGCCGGGGCCGGCTCGAGGGCGTGACCGGCGACGGTGAGCACCGGGATGCCCCCGCTCAGCGACGCCCGCTCGATCGCGGCGCCGCCGACGACCTGGCGCTCGACCTCGAGGGAGCCCGCCGCCTGGGAGGCCACGCCGACGACGTTCGCCGCCATCGGCAGGTCGCGCCGCGCCGCGAGATGCGCGAGCACCTCGTTGCCGCGAGGGGTGCCGCCCGCGACGACCGCCGCGACGTCGCCGACGGCGTCGACGACCGACGACAGCGCCGCGGCCCACGCCGCCCCACTGTAGGAGGTCAGCTCCTCGTTCGCGGCCTCGAAGATCGCCGCCACGCCCTGCTCCTGGCAGTCCGCAACGACACCGGCACCCGCCGACCCCAGCACGAGCGCGTAGACGGGGTCACCCAGCGCCCGAGCGAAGGTCAATGTTTCACGGGAAACAAGCCCGACTCGCTCGCCGGCGCCGGCGGCCTCGGTCTCGATCAGCACGACAACGGCACTCATCGTCCTACTCCCAACTCTGCGAGCACCTGCACGAGACGAGCGGCGGCGCCCGGTCCTTCACCGAGCACCTCGACCTGGCTCGGCGGCGGCGGGGGCACCCGCAGCGACTGCCGACCGTTGCCCCGCGGCTGCACGGACGTGGTCACGGTCTCGACCGGCGCCTTCTTGGCCTTGATCTTGCCGGTGATCGACGGATAGCGCGGCGACACCCCGCCCTCGAGCACGGTCGCGACGGCCGGCAGGGCAACCTCGTAGACCTCGGTGCCGTCGGCGGTGTCGACCTCCATCGTCGCGACACCGTCGGCGATCGCCACGGTCTGCGCGCCCGCGACGACCGGCCGGTCGAGCGCGTAGGCGAGCCGGATGCCGACCTGGAAGTCGCCGGTGTCGGCGGCGTCGTTGCCGAGCAGCACGAGGTCGTAGTCGGTGCCGGCCGCCGCCCGTGCCCGCACGACCTCGGCGATCGCCGCGGCGACGTCCGCCGGACCGAAGGCGTCGGCGTCCGCGTCGATGCGCACCCCGTCGGTCGCGCCGACCGCGAGCGCCGCGCGCAGCTGCTCGACCGAGTCCTCGCCGCCGAGGGTGAGCACGGTGACCGTGCCCCCGTCGGCGAGCTGCGAGGCGATCTCGACCGCGCACTCCTCGTGCGCCGACGTCGTGTAGCCGCCGTAGCGGCCGTCGACGCGACTGCCGTCGGGCGTCAGCACGACCTCGCCGGTGGCGTCCGGCACGCGCTTGACGCACACGAGCACATTCGTCATGAGTCAATCCTTCTCTGCCACAAACGTCTTCGGACCAGCTGGTCAGACCGCCGGGCGCTTGATGCGCTCGTTGTCCGGGTCGAAGGCCGGCGTCGCGTCGGCGGAGACGACCGTCACCGGATAGAGCTCCTCCATGTAGGACACAGCGAGCTGGTTGCCGACCCGCGCCTGCTCGGGCGGCAGGAACGCCATGAGCACGTGCTTGCCCAGGCTCGGCGCCGACCCCGCCGTGGTCACGTAGGGGTGGTGCCCGTGCCCGTCGGTGAGCTCACCACCGTCGCGCGTGCGGATCGGCTCCCCGCCGAGCATGTAGCGCTTGACCCCGGAGGCCGACGTGTGGTCGTCGACGGTCATCGTGCACAGCACCGCGGCCGGCGCAGCGTCAGAAGCGCCCAGCACCGCCTCCTTGCCGATGAAGTCGGCGTCCTTGTACTTCTTGCGGGTCATGCCGGTCTCGGCGAGGGAGCGCTCGGAGTCGAGCTCGAAGCCGTAGGCGCGGTAGCCCTTCTCGATGCGACCGGTCGTGCCGTAGACGCCGATGCCCGCCGGGATGAGCCCGTGGTCCTCGCCGGCCTCGAGCAGCCGCTCCCACAGGGCGGCGCCGATCTCCATGGGCACATAGAGCTCCCAACCGAACTCACCGACGTAGGAGATGCGCGAGGCGAGCACCGACAGGTTGCCGACCTCGATCTCGCGGCACGTGCCGAACCTGAAGACCTCCGGCGAGACGTCGGTGTCGGTGACCGAGGCGAGAATCTCCAGGGCCTTGGGCCCCCAGAGCCCGATCGTCGTGAACGACGACGTCAGGTCGGTCAGCGACGCGCCGTCGACGAGGTGGTCGGCGAACCACTTCTTGTCGACCATGCCGTGCGCCCCGCCGGTGACGACGCGGAACCGGTCGTGCGCCAGCCGCATGACGGTCAGGTCGGAGCGGAAGCCGCCGGTCTCATCGAGCACCGGCGTGTAGACGACCCGGCCGATCGCGACGTCCATCTGCGCCACGCAGATCCGCTGCACCGAGGCGAGCGCGCCCGGCCCGGCGACGTCGAAGATCGCGAAGGCCGACAGGTCGACCAGCGCCGCCGTCTCGCGCATCTGCAGGTGCTCGGCGTTGATGATCGGGCTCCACCAGCGCGAGTCCCACTCGTGCTCGCGCGGCATGAGCTGCTCGTCGCTGAACTTCTTGAGCAGGCCCTTGTTGGAGTCGTACCAGTGCGGGCGCTCCCACCCGGCGGCCTCGTAGAAGACCGCGCCGAGCTCCTTCTGGCTCGCGTGCATCGGCGCGAGGCGCACGTTGCGGCCACTGCTCCACTGCTCACTGGGGTGCACGATGCCGTAGGTCTTGTTGAAGGCCTCGGACGTGCGCGCCTTGACGTGGGCGCGGGTGCGCTGGTGGGGGTAGAAGCGGTTGATGTCGGAGTGGCCGACGTCGATGCTCGGGTTGCCGTGCGTCATCCACTCGGCGACGCACTTGGCGGTGCCCGGGCCCTCCTTGATCCAGATGGCCGCGGCGCTCCACAGGCCCTTGACCTCCGGGGTCTCGCCGAGGATCGGGAAGCCGTCGGGCGTCAGCGACAGCAGCCCGTTGATCGCGTAGCGCACCTCGCCGCTCTCGTCGCCGAGCAGCTCCGGCATGAGCTCGAGCGCCTGCTCGAGCTGCGGGTCGAAGTCTTCGTCCGTGAAGGGCATCTCGGTCGGGCTGAGCTTGGCCTGCTCGTTGGACGGGATGTCCTCGGGGTCGTGCAGGATCGGCCGGTGCGCGTAGCTGCCGACCTCCATGTCGGAGCCGTGCTGGCGCTCGTAACAGAACGTGTCCATGTCGCGCACGATCGGGAAGCTGATCTCACCGGGCCGGCTGGCGAGCACCTCGTAGGGGCCCGCCGAGATCATCTGGTGCACCGCCGGGGTCAGCGGGATGTGCGCGCCGGCCATGCGGGCGATCTTCGGGCTCCACACGCCGCAGCAGATGACGACCGTGTCGGCCTCGATGCGCCCGCCGGTCGTCTCGACGGCCCTGATGTGCCCGTCGACGACCTCCATGCCGGTGACCTCGACGCCGGAGCAGACCGTGAGCACACCCTTGGCCTGGGCCCGCTCGCGCATCATCGTGCCCGCGCGCAGGGAGTCGACGACGCCGACGCTCGGGGTCCAGAAGGCGCCGACGATGACGTCCTTGTCGAGGAAGGGCACCTTCTCCTGCACGAACTCGGGCGAGACGAGCTCGGACTCGATGCCCCACGCCTTGGCGCTGCTCATGCGCCGACGCAGCTCCTCCATGCGCTCCTCGCTGCGCGCGACCTCGAAGCCTCCGGACTGGGTGAAGACGCCGAGCTCCTTGTATTGGCGCACCGATTCGAGCGTGATGTCGGTCATCTCGCGGCTGTGGTCGACCGGGAAGATGAAGTTGCTCGCGTGGCCGGTCGAGCCGCCCGGGTTGGGCAGCGGGCCCTTGTCGAGCTGCACGATGTCGGTCCAGCCGAGCTCGGCCAGGTGATAGGCGAGCGAGTTGCCGACGATGCCGGCGCCGATGACGACGACGCGTGCCTTCTCCGGGACGGAGGCCATGACCGAGTCCTTTCCTGGTGCGCCATGCGCAACCCGTAGCGCTATACGCAACTGATGGGACTAGCTTGGTCGTCTGGACACGGCGTGTCAATGCCCTCCGGGCGCGGCGTCGGGACGGCGCCGGGTCGACCGAACGCCTCGTAGCGCAGGGTGGGCGCGCAGCGAGGCCCGGGCCGTCGCGGTGACGGCCCGGGCCTCTGGCTGCCTGGGCGAGCTCGGCTCGCTACTCCCGCTCGGTCGGCGGAGGCTCGGTGGGCCGGTGCTGGTCGGGCGGCCCCATGTGCGCGCCGGGCAGGCCGTGGAAGTGGCGGCCGTGCTCGTGCTCGCGGATGACCGGGATGGCGCCGGTGTCGGCGATCGTCGTGACGACATCCTCGATGTGGCGCTGCATGTGCCGTCGCATCGTCGGCTGCAGGGTGGAGTTGAAGGGCTCCTCGCGCAGCGACTTCCACAGCGAGAACGCCATGGCGATGAGCACGAGCAGGAACGGCGTCGCGATGATGATGACCCCGGTCTGCAGCGCGGTGAGCCCCGCCGCGGGATCATCGCCGCCCGAGAGCAGCAGCACTGCTGCGACGCCACCCGTGGCGACACCCCAGAAGACGACGAGCCAGACTTTGGGCTCCTCGTCACCGTTCTGGCTCAGCATGCCCATGACGATCGAGGCCGAGTCCGCCCCCGTGACGAAGAAGATCGCGACGAGGAAGATCGCCAGGGCGGTCGTCACCGTGGCCAGCGGGAAGTCCGACAGCGTGTTGAAGAGCGCCGCCTCGACGCCCTCCTTGAGCCGCGCGGGCATGTCGACACCCTTGTTGAGCTGCAGGTCGAACGCCGCGCCGCCGAGGATCGAGAACCAGACGAAGCTCACGAGGCTCGGGATGATGATGACGTAGAGGACGAACTGGCGGATCGTGCGCCCCTTGGAGATGCGGGCGATGAACATGCCGACGAAGGGCGTCCAGCTGATCCACCAGGCCCAGTAGAAGATCGTCCAGGCCGAGAGCCACTCGGCGCCGCCCATCGCGCCGGTGCGGAAGCTCATCGCCGGCAGGTGGGTGAGGTAGCCGCCCAGGGACTCGGTGAACACGCCGAGGATGAACACCGTCGGGCCGACGACGAAGAGGAAGAGCACGAGCAGGGCGGCGGCGATCGCGTTGGCGTTGGACAGCCACTGGATGCCGCGCTCGATGCCGCTGACCGCCGACACGACGAAACACAGAGTGAGGAAGGCGATGACGCCGATCGCGAGCCATGTGTTGCCGCCGGTCTCGATGCCGAAGACGTGCGCCAGGCCGCCGGTGATCTGCAGGGCGCCGAGGCCCAGTGAGGTCGCCGATCCGAAGAGCGTGGCCAGGATCGCGATCGTGTCGATGGCTCGGCCGCCCGGGCCGCGGGCCTTGTCACCGATGAGCGGGATGAGGGTGCCGCTGATGAGGTTGCCGTAGCCCTTGCGATAGGCGAAGTAGGCGATCGTCAGGCCGATGACGGCATACATGGCCCACGGGTGGAATCCCCAGTGGAAGAACGTGTATTCCATCGCGAGGTGCGCGGCGGCCTCGGTGCCGGGCTGGGCCAACCCCATCGGCGGAGTGTTGAGGTGCGTCAGCGGCTCGGCGACGCCATAGAACATGAGGCCGATGCCCATGCCCGTGGCGAACATCATCGACACCCACGAGAACGTCGAGAACTCCGGCCGGGAGTCGTCGGGGCCCAACTTGATGTTCCCGTAGCGCGTGCAGGCCAGGACGACCGAGAAGAGCACGAAGAAGGCGCTGGCCAACACGAAGAGCCAGTTGAAGTGGCCGGTGATCCAGCCGAGGATCGCCGTGCCCGCCTTGTTGAACGAGGCCCCGGCCACGGCCCCGTAGACGAGGAAGACGAGGGAGAGCACCGCGGCGATGCCGAAGACCGCCTTGTCGACGGGGGCGGCCGCGGGACGGGTCAGGCTGGGCGACTCCGGCGGGGCGGGCGCGCCACCCTCCGCCGACTCCGCTGTTGGTGGTTGGGCCATGCAGGCCTCCTGTGGCTGGTCGAGTGCTGATTCGAGGTTGCTGATTCGAGGTGATCGCCGACGATCTCCCACGCGCACGGCCGGCCTCGAACTCTGAACGCTCTCATCTCGGGCCAGACCGGTGTTGCGTGTAGCGCAACTACGTGCGTGGAACGCTACAGACACACGCAGGGGACACACTTTGCCCCGACTCTCGCGCGCACGGCAAGACCAGACCGGGGACGACACACAGAAGTGTGCGGCGCGGGGGCGGCCGTGTCGAGGAGTGCGGTCGCCCGAGAGCGCCCCGCCGGAAGGCCCGATCAGCCGCCGTCGCGCCGCCAACCGAGCCGTCGACCGGCCTCGGCCGCCTCGGCGAGCAATGGCTCCAGGACCTCCTGGCGGCGCGCTGCGTCGAAGCGAAACGTCGGCCCCGAGACGCTCAGCGAGGCGACGATGGCGCCGCGCGCGTCGCGCACCGGGGCCGCGATCGCGGTGAGACCGACGTCGAGCTCGTCGATCGCCACGGCATACCCCTGGGCGCGCGCCTCGTCGAGCTCCCGGTCGAGCCGCTGCCGGTCGGTGACGGTCGCCGGCGTGTAGGCGGGCAGCTCGGCGAGCAGGTCGGCACGCTCGGCGGGTGGCAGCTCGCAGAGCAGCACCTTGCCGTTCGACGTGGCGTGCAGGGGGATTCGCTGCCCGACCCAGTTGTAGCTGGAGTGCGTGACGCCCCCCGCGACCTGGTCGACATAGAGCGCGGCCCCCGCCGACAGGATCGCGACGTTGACCGTCTCGGCGGTCGCGTCGGCCAGGCGGCGGCAGGCGGGACGCGCGGCCTCGACGAGATCGACCCGGGCGTCGGTGCCGGCGGCCAGGCGCAGGATGCCGGCGCCCAGACGGTAGTGCCCGCGATCGGCGACCTGCTCGACGAGGCCGCGGCGCTCGAGCGCCGAGACGAGACGAGACGCGGTGCTCTTGTGCACGCCGAGCTCGCCGGCCAGGGCCGTGACCCCGCTGGTGCCGTGCTGGGCGAGCAGCTCGAGGATCGACACTGCGCGGTCGACGGACTGCACGGGCGCGTCGCCCTCGGCCTTGTTCCGCATCACGCAACCATAAGCGAGGGGTTCCGCGAAACGGTAGGTCGTGACTACGATTTGTTGCGTAGTCCGCTCCACGTTCCGCAATACGCATCATCAGGCGCCCGGCGGACGGTCTCCCGTGCGAGCCTGCGAGGCCAGCGCCTCGCCGGTGTCCACGATGGGAACGAACCGCAGGTGTGTGCAAGAAGCAGTCGTGCCCAAGGAGGTCGTGTCGTGACCAGTCCCGTGCCGGGCGCCGCCGCGCTGGCGGCGGTGCAGAACGCCGCCCGCGTCCGCGCCGCGGCAGCCCAGACCCACCAGAGCGGCGTCAGCAGCTCCGCGGACACGGTGCAGCAATACGTGCTGACGATCTCGTGCCCCGACCGCCCGGGCATCGTCGCCCGAGTGACCCGGATGCTCTACGAGGGCGGCGCCAACATCGAGGAGAGCCAGCAGTTCGACGACCGGCTCACCGGCCACTTCTTCATGCGCATCCACTTCTCCGACACCGAAGGCGCGACGATCGAGCAGTGGCGTGAGCAGATGCGCCCGATCGCGGCCGAGTTCGGGATGTCGTGGGAGATGTGGCTGGCCACGAACCCCTACCGCACGCTCATCATGGTGAGCAAGGCCGGGCACTGCCTCAACGACCTGCTGTTTCGCTGGCAGAGTGGCGCGCTCAACATGACGATCCCCGCGATCGTCTCCAACCACAACGATCTCGAGCCGCTCGCGCGCGCCTACGGCGTCCCCTTCCACCACATCCCCATCACGCCCGAGACCAAGGCCGAGGCGGAGGCGCAGCTCATGCGGCTCGTCGACGAACACGGCATCCACCTTGTGGTGCTCGCTCGCTACATGCAGGTGCTGTCGGACGACTTGTGTCGACACATGTCGGGGAGGATCATCAACATCCACCACTCGTTCCTGCCGAGCTTCAAGGGCGGCAGGCCCTACCACCAGGCGTTCGAGCGGGGCGTCAAGCTCGTCGGGGCGACGGCGCACTACGTGACCGCCGACCTCGACGAGGGGCCGATCATCGAGCAGGACGTCACCCGCGTCGACCACCGGATGGGCCCGCTCGACCTCGTGCGCGCCGGGCAGGACGTCGAGGCCGACGTGCTCTCGCGGGCGGTCAAATGGCACTGCGAGTCGCGCGTGCTGCTCAACACCGACCGGACCGTCGTCTTCAGCTGAGGCCGACACCGCGTCGTTCGCGCGTCGTTCGGCCGCGTTCGCGCGTCGTTCGGCC
>JBDIAP010000159.1:0-8219 GCA_039812485.1 Kineosphaera sp. | reverse complement strand
TCGCCCCCGAGCCGCACTGCGCCCCCCGCGACCGGGCGCATGCCCGCGATGGCCTCGACGAGCTCGCGCTGGCCGTTGCCCTCGACGCCGGCGATGCCGACGATCTCCCCGGCCCGCACCGACAGATCCAGCCCGGCGACGGCCTCCTGGCCGCGGTCGTCGAGCACCCGCAGGTCCACGACGTCGAGCACGACGTCGCCGGTCTGGGCCGCCCCCTTGTCCACCCGTAGCACGACCTCGCGCCCGACCATGAGCCGCGCCAGCTCGGCCTGGTCGGTGTCGGCGGCTCGGACGTGCCCGGCGACCCGGCCGCCGCGCAGCACGTAGGCCCGGTCCGCGGCGACGAGCACCTCGCGCAGCTTGTGGGTGATGAAGAGGATCGACGTGCCGGCGTCGGCCAGCTCGCGCATGACCCGCAGCAGCGCGTCGGTCTCCTGCGGCGTCAGCACGGCGGTCGGCTCGTCGAGGATGAGCAGGTCGACGTCGCGGGAGAGCGCCTTGAGGATCTCGACGCGCTGCTGGGTGCCGACCGGCAGGTCCTCGATCGCGGCGTCGGGGTCGACCGCGAGGCCGTAGCGCTCCGACAACTCGACGACCCGGGCCCGCGCGGCGCGCAGGTCGACCCGCCCGCCGCGGGTCGCCTCATGGCCGAGGATGACGTTCTCGGTGACGGTCATGACGGGCACGAGCTGGAAGTGCTGGTGCACCATGCCGATGCCGCGGCCGATGGCGTCGGCGGGATCGCGGATCGGGCGGTCCGAGCCGAGCACGCGGATCGTGCCGGCGTCGGGCCGCAGCAGCCCGAAGATCTGCTTGACGAGCGTCGACTTGCCCGCGCCGTTCTCGCCGAGCAGCGCGACGACCTCGCCGCGGTCGATGTGCAGGCTGATGTCGGTGTTGGCCTTGACCGGCCCGAAGGCCTTGGTGACGCCGGCGAGCTCGAGCAGCCGCTCACCCTTCCTACGCTGCGGGGGGCTCACGACTCCCCCTTCGCGTAGGGCACCCCGACCGCCCCCGGCGGGCGCACCTTGCCGGCCGCGACCGCGAGCACGACGAGCGTCAGCACATAGGGCAGCAGGTTGACGAACTGCTCCGGGATGGCCACGACGTTGCTCGCCTGCAGTTGCGAGGCGATGCCCGACATGAGCCCGAAGAAGAGCGCCGCGGCGAGCGCCCGCAGCGGATACCACGCCCCGAAGATCATGATGGCCAGAGCGAGGAAGCCTCGCCCGGCGGTGAATCCGCGCTCGAACGTGCTCGACGCCTCCATCGCGAGGTAGGCGCCCGCGGCCCCCGCGAGGGCCCCGGCGAGGGTGACGTTGAGCAGCCGCATGCGGATGACGTCGATGCCGGCCGTGTCGGCGGCGTGCGGGTGTTCGCCGATGGCGCGCGTGCGCAGCCCCCAGCGGGTGAAGAAGAGGGCGTAGTGCACGACCACCGCTGCGACGATCGCCAGCAACGAGAACGGTCCGCCGGTGAAGAAGACCGGCCCGAGCAGCGGGATCGAGCTGAGCACCGGCACCTCGATCTGCGGCATGACCTGCGGCAGCGTGTGCCCCTGGCGGTAGTAGAAGGACGTCAGCCCGGTCGCGACGATGTTGAGCACGACGCCGGCGATGATCTGGTCCATCTGCCAGCGCACGGTCGTCCACGCGAGGAAGGCCCCGGCGATGAGGCCCGTGCCGATGCCGGCGAGGGCGCCGACGAGCAGCGACCCCGACAGTGCCGCGGCGAAGAACGCGACGAACGCCGCCCCGAGCATCTGCCCCTCGATGCCGATGTTGACGACGCCGGAGCGCTCGCCGAGCACCCCGACGAGGGCGGCGAGCACCAGGGGCACCGCATAGCTCCACGAGAAGCCGAGCAGCGACTGGGTCATCGACGCGTTGAGCCCGTAGGCGACGTAGGCGATGACGAGCACGAGCACCGCCGCCGCCAGCCACCGCGTGCGCGGCTCCCGCAGGCTCATCACGCCCCCCACCCGCTCGTCACGGCGACGCCCGAGCGGGCGCGTCGCCCGACGACGAGCCGGGCGACGATCGGCAGCGACACGAGCAGCAGGGTCACGGCGAGCAGCACGTCGACGACCTCGGGTTGGATGCCGGTGTTGAACTGCAGCGACGCGGCGCCGCTGCGCAGCACCCCGACGAGCAGGGCGGCCGGGATCGTCGCGATCGGATGGGCGCGGGCCAGGAGGGCGATCGTGATGCCGTCGAAGCCGAGCCCGGCGCTGCTGCCCGTCTCGTAGTGCCCGACGACACCGAGGGTCTCGATGGCGCCGCCGAGGCCGGCGAGCCCGCCGGAGAGCGCCATGGCACCGACGACGACCGCGGGGATCGGGATGCCGGCATAGAGGGCGGCCCACTTGTTGGACCCGACGACGTCGAAACGGTAGCCCAGCGTCGTGCGGGCGAGCATCCACGCCACCCCCAGCGCGAGCGCGACGGCGAGGAGGAAGCCGACCGGCACGACGCCGAGGTCGGGCAGACGGGCCGCGGGGTCGATGGGCGCCGTGCGCGGGATGACCTGGCCGGGCGCCTTGAGCGGCCCCGACACGAGGTAGTCGATGATGCCGGCGGCGATGGAGTTGAGCATGATCGTCGAGATGACCTCGTGCACCCCGCGGGTCGCCTTGAGCACGCCCGCGATGCCGGCCCAGACCGCGCCCGCGACGACGCCGGCGAGCACTGCGGCCGACACGATGACCGCGGCGGGCGCGCCGGCGAGCCGCACCCCGACCCAGGCCGCCGCGATCGCGCCCCAGAGCAGCTGCCCTTGCGCGCCGATGTTGAAGAGGCCGACGCGCAGCGCGACCGCGACCGCGAGCCCGGAGAGCACGAGCGGGGTCGTCTTCTGCAGGGTGCGCAGGAGGCCGTCGGGCGTCAGCAATGCAGACCCGAAGAGCGTGCGATAGGCGTAGGTGGGGTTGACCCCCTGGAGTCGGATGAGCACCGCGCCGACGGCGAAGGCCAGGGCGAGCGCGACGAGCGGCACGACGATGCCCTGCCGTCGCACGATCCACTCGCGCACCGCACGCCATCCTGGGCGGCTCGACGCCTCCGGCTCCGACGGCGGACCGGCCGGGGAGCCCGGCCGGTCGCTCGCCACCGCGACGTCGTCAGCCAAGCGTGACGCCGGTCTTGATCGTGTCGTCGGTCAGCCCCTTGACGACGTCGGCGACCTTGGTGCGCACGTCGGCCGGCACCGCCGACTCGAGGTCGTGGTAAGAGGCCAGGCCGGCTTCGCCGACGAAGTCGCCGCCCTTGAAGGAGCCGTCCTTGGCCTTCTTGACGAGGTCGGCCGTGCCCTGCGAGATGAGCTTCGTCGCCGAGGTCACGAGACAGGGGTGGGCTTCGGGCACGGTGAGCCACTGGTCGGTGTCGACGCCGATGCAGAACGTCGTCTTGCCCGCGCCGGAGGCCTTGGCCACCTCGCCGAGGGCCCCGTTGCCGGTCTTGCCGCCGGCCCCGAAGACGATGTCGACGCCCTGGGCGAGCTGCTGCTTGGCGGTGTTGGCGCCCCACACCGGGTCGGAGAACGCGTTGTCGCCGGCGGGGTGGTAGACGGTCGCGATGCTGGCCTTGGGGTTCGACTTCTTGGCGCCCGCCTCGAAGCCCTTGGCGAATTTCTCCACCGGCGGGATCTTCATGCCGAGCACCTGACCGAGCTTGTCGGACTTCGTCAGCAGCCCCGCGAGGTAACCGGCGGCGTAGCCCGCCTTGTCCTCGGGGAAGACGAGGCCGGAGACGTTGGCGATCGTCGTGGTCTGCCCCTGGTCGACGCCGATGAACTTCGTGCCGGGGGCCGCAGCCGCCGCGGTGCCGGTCGCCTCCGCCATGAGGAAGCCGACGGTGACGACGACGTCGTATTTGGCGTCGGTGAACTGCTTGATGTTGCTGGCGTAGTCCTTGGTGTCCGTCGTCTCGATGTACTTCGTCTGGGCCCCGGTCTCCTTGGCCGCCGCCTGGACGCCCTCCCACGCGGACTGGTTGAACGACTTGTCGTCGACCTTGCCCATGTCGGTGACGAGGCCGACGCAGAACACCTCCGCGCTGCCGCAGTCACCGGCGGGCGCGCCGCCGGTCGCGCCGCCACTCGAGGCGGGGCCGCTGCTGCCGCCACAGGCTGCCAGGGACAGGCCGGTCGCGGTCGCCAGGGCCATCCCCAGGGCCGTGGCCTTCGTGCGGGTCGACTTCATGGGCTTCTCCTCGTGTGGGCGCCCCGAGCGGGGCCGACGTGTCCGATGGTCTGCGCGCCCACCGGGCGCCACGTGTGCAGTGTTGGTCGGCGTTCGAGGCGCAGGCAAGCGCCCACCGCGGATGGTGTCCAGATCGTGTTGAACCACACAGAGGCGCGGGCGGCGGATTCTCCTGATGAAGGGTGACCCCGACGTCGAAGGCGACGCCGGCACTCGTGCCGCAGCGGCGCCGCTCGACCGGGCGCCGCGGGTGTCAGTCGGTCGCGGCGAGGAGCAGACCGCCGGTCACGGCGACATTCGTCATGAACTGATTGCGTTGCGCCAGCGCCTGCTTCGGGTCGTCGATCGCCCAGAAGGCGTGGCCGGCGATGTTCGTCGGCTGGAGCAGGCCGGCGAGCAGGAGCGCGCTGGTGCGCGGCATGATCCCCAGGCCCAGGGCGGTGCCGGCGGCGATCATCGTGGCGCCGTTGAGGGTGACGAGCGTCGAGGAGGAGGGCTGGTCCGGCAGGCCGTAGCGCTCTCGGGCCGCGTCGGTCATCGCGATGCCGAAGGTCGGGTTCTTCAGCTGGTTGCGCCCGCCCATGACGAACAACGCCCCGAGCATCCCCCGCGCGAGCACCTTCACCGGATTGACCACGCCGACCTCCTGGAGTCTGCAGCACCCCACGGCGAGGCGCGGCTCCTCGACCCTACCGACGGCAGGCACGTCGGCCGCGGTTCGGGCCGCAGCCTGTGGGGGGCCGGCGCCGGCTCGGCAGGCCGGGTCGGGCTCGTCAGTCGGGCCAGACCGGAGTGGCGCTCGACCTGCGCGCCCCCTCATACCAGCCCGCGATGCGCAGCAGCCGCACGTCGTCGAAGCGCCGCGCCGCCAGCTGCACCCCGACCGGTCGCCCGTCAGCGGTGAACCCGGCGTTGAGGCTCGCGGCGGGCTGCTCGGAGAAGTTGTAGGGAGCGGTGTAGGCGATGTGGTCCAGCGCGGTGGCGGGGTCGTTCGTCGGGCCGTGCCAGTGCGCGGGGAAGGCCGCGACCGGCGCGACGGGCGAGAGCACGACGTCGTAGTCCCAGGTCGCGGCCGTCGTCGCCGCCCGCATGGCCTGCACCCCCTGGTAGGCGTCGATGACCTGCGAACCGTCCAGGTCGGCGGCCCCCGCCGCCCACTGCTCGATGTAGGGCAGCACGCTCGCCCGCGCCGCCGGCGCCAGGCGGGTCAGGTCGAGCCACGAGCGAGCCCGCAGGAAAAGATCGAGCAGGCGCAGGTGCTCGGCGGCGATGACCGGGCCGATCGGCTCGACCACGGCTCCCGCCCGCTCGAAGACCGCCCCGCCATCGGCGACGATCCGCGCGACCTCGGGGTCGGTCGGCAGGCCGCACCCGGCGTCGACGTGGATGCCGACGCGCAGGCCGGCCACCTCCTCCTCGCTCAGTGGCGTGGTGGCGCGTGCCCAGTCGAGCGGCCGGTCGATATGCGTGTAGTCGCGATGCGCCGGGTCGGGGCGGGCGAGCACGGCCATCGCGAGCGCGACGTCCTCGACCGTGCGGGCCAGGGGACCGATCGCCCGGCCGATGTAGGGCGGGTCGACCGGCACGAGCGCGTAGGTCGGCTTGAGCCCGGCCAGCCCCGTCCACGTGGCGGGCAGCCGGATCGAGCCGCCGATGTCGCTGCCCACGTGGATCGGACCGAACCTGGCCGCGGCCGCCGCCGACGCTCCGCCGCTCGAACCTCCAACTGTCCAGGCGGGATTCCACGGGCTGCGGGTGACGCCGTGCAGGCTGGACACGCCCGAGGAGAGCATGCCGTAGTCGGGCATCACGGTCTTGCCGAGGCGCACCGTCCCGGCGCGAGCCGTCGAGAGTGCCGTCGGGCCGTCGGCGGTCGCGGGCGGGGCGTCGGCGAGGGCGGCGGTGCCGCTGGGCACGGGGGTGCCGATCGTCGCGATGTTCTCCTTGAGCGTGATCGGCACGCCGTCGAGCGGGCCCAGGGGCTCGCCGCGGTCCCAACGCTCGGTGCTCTCCCGCGCCGCGCGCCGGGCCGAGGCGGCCTCGACGACGTAGAAGGCGCCCAGCTGCGGTTCGAGTCGCGCGATGCGGGCGAGCACGGCCTCGGTGACGTCGATCGGCGTGAGATCGCCTGCGGCGTAGCGCGCGTGCAGCTGCGCCGCCGTCAGCGACACGAGTTCGCTGTCGCGGGGATCTGTCGGGGTGGCGTGGCGATCGTGGTCCTCGAGATGCATGTCCGGCCCCTTCCTCGCCATCGCCGCAGGTGGCGCCCTGTCATGGTGCCACCCGGCCGGCCGGGGCGCGCTGCGACAGGCGAGCGGGCCCTCTACCCTCGGGGGATGGCGAGCAGCGTGCGGGTCGACGCGTGGCTGTGGGCGGTGCGCGTCTTCAAGAGCCGATCGCTGGCGACGACCGCGTGCAAGGCCGGTCACGTCCAGGTGGACGGTGCGCGCGCCAAGCCCTCGACGCTCGTGCGCGAGGGCACCCGAGTCGTCGTGCGCGGCGGGCCGCGCGAGCGGATCCTCGTCGTGCGCCAGACGCTGACGAAGAGGGTCGGCGCGCCCCTGGCGGCCGAGGCGATGCTCGACGAGTCCCCGCCACCCCCGCCGCGGGCCGAGCGCCCCGCGCCCGTCGCGCTGCGCGAGCGCGGCACCGGACGACCGACGAAGCGCGAGCGCCGCGACCTCGACCGCCTCCGCGGCCGCTGACCGTCAGCCCGCGAGCCCCCGCACGATCTCGATGGTGTCGGCGTCCGCCGCGGACTTGTCGTCGCGATAGCGCAGCACGCGCGCGAAGCGCAGCGCGAGCCCTCCGGGATAGCGGGTCGAGCGCTGCAGCCCGTCGAAGGCGATCTCGACGACCTGCTCGGGCCGCACGTGGACGACATGCCCGTCGCGGCGGGTCTCCAGCTCGAGGAACCGCCGGGTCTGCCAGACGAGCATCTCGTCGGTCATCCCCTTGAAGGTCTTGCCGAGCATGACGAAACCCGCGCCGTCGCGCGCCCCGAGGTGGATGTTCGACAGCATCCCGCGGCGGCGGCCGCTGCCCCACTCGACGGCCAGGACGACGAGGTCGAGGGTGTGCCGCGGCTTGACCTTGACCCAGCCCGCACCGCGTCGCCCGGCCGCGTAGGGCGCGTCGAGGCCCTTGACGACGACCCCCTCGTGCCCGGCGGCGACCTGCTCGTCGAAGAACTCCTGCGCCTCGTCGGAGTCGGCGGTGACGAGCCGCGGCACGAGCGCGACGGGAGGCACGATCCTGGCCAGCTCCTCGGCCCGGGTGCGCGCCGGCTCGTCGAGCAGGTCGCGCCCGTCGAGGTGCAGCACGTCGAAGGCGTAGGTGGTCACGGGCGTCCGCGCCGCGAGGGCCACCGGGTCGGTGCGCGAGGCGATCCGGGCCCCCGTCACCTGGAACGGCTCGGGCCGCCCGTCGGAGGTGAGCGCGATGGCCTCGGCGTCGAGCACCACCTCGTCGGCCCGCAGCGCCCGGACGAGCGCGACGACCTCGGGCAGTCGGTCGGTGATCTCCTCCAGCGAGCGCGTGAAGAGCCGCACGTCGGCGCCGCTCTTGTGGGCCTGCAACCGGATGCCGTCGATCTTGCGCTCGAGCGCGACCGGCCCGCCGGCCCCGACCGTCGCCAGCGCCGCGGCGACGTCGGTGGCCGAGCCGGCGAGCATCGGCCGCAGCGGGCGACCGACGACGAGTCCGATCCGCGCGAGCCCTGCCTCGCCCTCGGCCAGCGCGACCGGCGCGACGGCCGCCGGCCATCCCGCGAGCATGACCGCCCGCCGGACTGCCGCCTCAGGGACCCGGGCGGCCTTGGCGATCGCCGCGAGCAACACCCCGTCGAGTGCGCCCTGCCGGATCTCGCCGGTGAGCAGGCCCGCGAGATAGCGCTGTTCGTCGGAGGTGAGCGCGGCGAAGAGCTCGGCGACCGCCGCCGTGCGCCGCCGGGCCGACCCGGGCCCCGCGAGCCCCGCGAGCCCGGTCAGCGCCGCGTCGACCTGCGCCACGCTCAGCCCGG
>JBDIAP010000158.1:0-8277 GCA_039812485.1 Kineosphaera sp. | reverse complement strand
CTGAAAATCGGAAGGTCGGCGGTTCGACCCCGCCCCTGGCCACCAGAACAACACCTGATGAGAGCGCCCACCACGGGCGCTTTCGTCGTTTTCGGCCCCGTTGCTCACACGTGCTCCGATGCGTCCGACTGGAGCCGATGAGACCGTCACAGGAGCCACTGACGAGTGAGGAATGCCATGGACGGCGTCACGAGCCGCACCGCCGCAACGCCGAGAGCGACACCCGTGGCCACCGCAGCACCACGCGCTCCGGCGGAGGTCACCCCACCCGCCACGTCTGCCCCCTCCGCCACCCGCACCGACACTGCCACCGTCTCGACGCCGCTGGGCGGGCGCGACCTGGTCATGACGCGGCTGTTCAGCAGAGCGCCGGGCGCCGCTGAGCCGCCGGTCCGCACGCCCTTCACCAGCAATCCGAGCCAGGGAAGCGGGCACGAGTTCCTCACCCTGGGTGACCGGGCGTTCTTGGCCAAGGCCTACGAGACCGCTCAACAGAACGGCATCGACCTCACCTCGATCGACCGCATCGCCGGCGACATGGGCTGGATCCGCTTCATGGCCAACGCTGCTCCCGCGACCGACCTGAAGGACTTCGACGGCAACCCCCTGCCCATCACGTTCACCGCCGAGGACCAGGCCGTCGTCGACCGCATTGGCGCCAGCCCGGCCCTGAGCGACACGACCTTTCCCAAGGACCTCCTGGGAAGCTTCATGGACCCGGGGCGTACCTATATCCACGCCAGCGACTACCGCGACCTCGAAGCCGTCGTCAATGCCATGTCGCCCTCCACCGTCGCGTCTACCCCCGGTGGGGTCAAAGCCATCTTCGAGAAGGCCAAGACGTATCCGCAGTCCGGGCCGCCCGCAGAGATCCCCACGCTTGATCAGGCGACCATCGAGCGCAAGCTCGGGATGAATCGGGCGACGCCCGAACTGTCCGAACGCGATAAGAAGACCCTTGCCGTCCTCTCTCTCCTCGAAAACCGAAACAAGGACCACATCGCCAACCTCTTCGCGCAGGTCGCCCTCACCGGCCACGACCCGGCCATCATCGACGCCTTCGCGGCCCGCCTCCGGCAGAGCACGCCCGGCCGCGACGAGAGCCACGGATCAGCCAACCGACGTCGTATCGACACCACCGCCTGAACCTCGACCCTGAGACGACGCAGTGGAGAACCGCCGGCCGACGCCTCAAGCGGCCGCTCTGACGAACGCCGGGGACGTGCTCCAGCTCATCTCCAGCTCATGAGGTGGCCTCACGATCCCTAACGGCGCCCGTGTGACCCGCCGACCAGCGCTCCTCCGGGCTCTGTGCATCGGATCAGTGGCTCTCCCGCGGCCAGGTCCCAGGTGCTCACGCTCTGCTCATCGTGAGCTGGACCCGCGCCACCATCGACACACGTTTCTGTGCAAGGAGGTGCCCGTCGCGTCCGTCTGGTCGACGTCGATGCGCGTTCGAAGCGGCGTCTGCGAGACTGCCGCCATGACTCTCCTCAACGAGCACTTGGCGCAGGTGGACCCGGAGATCGCGGCGGCGTTGGACGCCGAGCGGGACCGGCAGGAGTCGACCCTGGAGATGATCGCGTCGGAGAACTTCGCGCCCGTCGCCGTCATGGAGGCGCAGGGTTCGGTGGCGACGAACAAGTACGCCGAGGGATACCCCGGCCGCCGCTACTACGGGGGCTGCGAACACGTCGACGTCGTCGAGCAGCTCGCGATCGACCGGCTCAAGGAGCTCTTCGGCGCCGGCTTCGCCAACGTGCAGCCGCACTCGGGTGCCCAGGCCAACACGGCCGTCTTCTTCGCCCTGCTGCAGCCCGGTGACACGATCCTCGGCCTCGACCTCGCGCACGGCGGTCACCTCACCCACGGCATGCGGATCAACTACAGCGGCAAGATGTTCGAGGTCCACCCCTACCACGTGACGGCCGAGGGTCTCGTCGACATGGACGAGGTCGAGCGTCTTGCCCGCGAGCACCAACCGAAGATGATCATCGCCGGCTGGTCGGCCTACCCGCGGCAGCTCGACTTCGAGCGGTTCCGGGCGATCGCCGACGAGGTCGGCGCCTACCTCATGGTCGACATGGCGCATTTCGCCGGGCTCGTCGCCGCCGGGCTGCACCCGAACCCGGTGCCGCACGCCCACATCACGACCTCGACGACGCACAAGACGCTCGGCGGGCCGCGCGGCGGGGTCATCCTGACCAACGACGCCGACCTGGCCAAGAAGATCAACTCCGCCGTCTTCCCGGGCATGCAGGGCGGGCCTCTGGAGCACGTCATCGCCGCCAAGGCCGTGAGCTTCAAGGTGGCTGCGGGCCAGGAATTCAAGGACCGCCAGCGGCGCACCGTCGAGGGTGCCAAGCTGCTCGCCGACCGCCTGCTCAAGCCCGACATGACCGAGGCGGGCGTCAGCGTGCTCTCCGGCGGCACCGACGTGCACCTCGTGCTCGTCGACCTCGCCAAGAGCCAGCTCGACGGCAAGCAGGCCGAGGACCGGCTGCACCGCGTGGGCATCACCGTCAACCGCAACGCGGTGCCCAACGACCCGCGCCCGCCGATGGTGACCTCCGGGCTGCGGATCGGCACGCCGGCCCTCGCGACGCGCGGATTCGGGCCCGACGAGTTCGCTCAGGTGGCCGACATCATCGCCGAGACCCTCGCGCCCGACTTCGACGACGACAAGGCGGCAGCGCTGCGCGCGCGCGTCGAGGCCCTGGCAGCGCGCTTCCCCCTCTACCCGAGCCTGCAGGCGGGCTGAGCACCGCTCTCAGCGTGCTCTTCGCGACCCGACGGTAGATTCGCGTATCGGTCCGATCCACGACGGGCCTGCGGCGGGCCCTCCAACCCCTCGGGGGGCCCGCCTTCGGCATGTCTTTGTCATGTCCTCGTCATGTCCGGGACTCGGCCACGGGTCGCAGGCCGTGGGAGCGACCCAGGCGCGGCACTTGCGCGATGTTGTCGGTGCTCCGGTGCAGGATGGCCCCATGACCCACCTCCGGATGAGCGACTACGCGGCCGCAGCCGACCGTTATGACGAGATGCGCTACCGCTTCTGCGGGCGCAGCGGGCTGAAGCTGCCGGTGATCTCCCTCGGCCTCTGGCAGAACTTCGGCGACGACAAACCCCACGAGACCCAGCGCGCGATCGTGCGCCGCGCGTTCGACCGGGGCGTGACCCACTTCGATCTCGCCAACAACTACGGGCCTCCCTACGGTCAGGCGGAGATCACCTTCGGCCAGATCCTGCGGCAGGACCTGGCCCCCTACCGCGACGAGCTCATCGTCTCGAGCAAGGCCGGCTGGGACATGTGGCCGGGCCCCTACGGACAGGGCGGGGGAAGCCGCAAATACGTGCTGGCCAGCCTCGATCAGTCGCTGCGCCGCCTCGGTCTGGACTACGTCGACATCTTCTACAGCCACCGCTTCGACCCCGACACCCCGATCGAGGAGACGATGCGGGCGCTGGATCACGCGGTGCGCTCCGGCAAGGCGCTCTACGCCGGCATCTCGAGCTACTCGGCGGCCAAGACGAGGGAGGCGGCGACGATCGCGCGCGATCTCGGCACGCCGCTGCTCATCCACCAGCCGTCATACAACATGCTCAACCGGTGGATCGAGGAGCAGCGCCTGCTCGACGAGCTGGAGGAGCAGGGGATGGGCTGCATCGCGTTCACGGCTCTGGCGCAGGGCGTGCTCACCGACCGCTACCTGCACGGCATCCCGGCGGGCTCACGGGCCGCGCGCGACGGCTCGCTCGACAAGAGCCACCTCGACGAGCGGACGCTGACCCACGTGCGCAACCTCGACGCGATCGCGAAGGAGCGCGGCCAGAAGCTCGCTCAGATGGCGCTCGCCTGGGTGTTGCGTGACCCTCGGATGACCTCGACCCTCATCGGCGCCTCGAGCGTCGAACAGCTCGACACCAATCTCGACGCGCTGGCGCACCTGGAGTTCAGCGACGAGGAGCTGGCCCGCATCGATGCCGACGCCGTCGAAGCCGGCGTCAACCTCTGGGCGAAGCAGACGCAGGAGTAGGCAGAGAGCGGACGTGGCAGACGTATCCTCGGGTGGCCGGGTCGTGCAGAGGGCCCTCATGCGGCCCGTGCGGCTCGTGCCGTTGGCGTTTCTCGCCGTCATCGCCGTCGGCACGCTGCTCCTCCTGCTGCCCGTCGCCCACACCGGCACGGGCAGCGCGAGCCTCGTCGCCGCGGCCTTCACCTCGGTGTCGGCGACCTGCGTCACCGGCTTGACCTCCGTCGACACCGCGACCTACTGGACGACGTTCGGGCACGCCGTCATCATCCTGCTCACCCAGGTCGGCGGCTTCGGCATCATGTCGGCGGCCACGCTGCTCGCCTTCATCGTGCGCGGCAGGATGGACCTGTCCGGCTCCCTCGTCGCCCAGACCGAGAAGCAGACCAGCGGCCTGGGCGAGGTGTCCTCGATCCTCGTCCGCATCGGTCTGGCCATGGGCATCACCGAGGGCATCGCCTGGGTGCTGCTCACCGTCCGCTTCCTCCTGCGCGGGGTCGCCCCGGTCGAGGCGATCTGGCACGGGCTGTTCTACGCGTGCTGCGCCTTCACCAACGCGGGATTCACGCTGACCTCGGACAGCCTCATGGGCTACGTCGCCGACCCCTTCCTCATGTGGCCGATCTTCATCGCGATCTTCATCGGCAGCCTGGGCTACCCGGTGCTCTTCGAGCTCTACCGAAGCTGGCGAACCCCCGGCGCCTGGTCGGTGCACACGCGCATCACGTTCTGGGGCTGGCTCGCCCTGGCGGTCGTCGGCTTCGTCACGTTCATCGCGTTCGAGTGGACCAACCCGGCGACCCTGGGGCCGATGTCGGTGGCGACGAAGGTGACGGCGGCGACCGCGGGCGCGGTGATGCCGCGCTCGGCGGGCTTCAACGCGGTCGACTACTCGCTCATCCACGACGAATCGGTCGTCGTGACGATCATCCTCATGTTCATCGGGGGCGGCTCGGCCGGCACCTCGGGCGGGCTGAAGGTGTCGACGTTCTTCTTGCTCGCCTTCGTCATCCTCGCCGAGATCCGCGGCGAGCAGCAGGTGACGATCGCCCACCGGAGCATCGGCGTCGTGACGCAGCGGCGGGCCGTGACCGTCGCGCTGCTGTCTGTCGGGCTCGTCACCGTCGCGACGATCGTGCTGGTCATCATGACCGATCTGCCGCTGGTCGCCGTCGTGTTCGATGTCGTCTCCGCGTTCGGCACCGTGGGGTTGTCGCTCGGGGTGACGCCCCAGCTGCCGGCGGGAGGACAGATCACCCTCATGGTGCTCATGTTCGTCGGGCGTGTCGGCACCGTCACCGCGGCGTCCGCGTTCGCGCTGCGGACCAGCAGCCGCCACTACTCGCTCCCGGAGGAGCGCCCCATCGTCGGCTGATCGCAGAAGGAGCAACACATGGTGGGCAAGAAGGGCATCCGTCGCGAGGTGGACTCGATCCTCGTCATCGGGCTCGGCCGCTTCGGCTCGGCCGTGGCCCTGTCGCTGGTCGAGATGGGCAAGGAGGTCATGGCGATCGACGAGAACGCCGAGCTCGTGCAGCGCTGGGCTGCCGACCTCACCCACGTCGTCCAAGCGGACACCACCGACGAGGAGGCGCTGCGCCAGCTCGGGTGCTCCAGCTTCGATCGGGCGGTCGTGGCGATCGGCAGCGACATCGAGGCGAGCGTGCTCACCGTGCTCGCCCTGAGCGAGGCCGGGATCGAGGAGATCTGGGCGAAGGCGATCACCGCCAAGCACGGCAAGATCCTCGAGCGCGTCGGCGCGCACCACGTCGTCTATCCCGAGCGGGCCATGGGGCAGCGGGTGGCTCACCAGATCGTCGGGTCGCTCGAGGACTACATGGAGTTCGAGGGCTACGCGCTTGCCCGGATCACGGCGCCGACGATCCTGTGGGGCATCCCGCTCGGCAAGTCCGACGTGCGCACTCGCCACCGGGTGACGGTCGTGGGCATCAAACGCCAGGGCGAGAGCTACACCTACGCCGACCACGAGACGATCCCGCACCGCGGCGACGAGCTCATCATCTCGGGCACGGTCAAGGCGGTGGAGAGGTTCAGCGCGCTGCCGCACGATGCGCCGAGGCCGGTGGACTACTGACGCCGCGGGCTGGGTCGCCGGAGCGTCGCAGCCCGAGCCCGGCCGGGACACGGGCGTGACGGCGTCACGCCCATGGCGTCGCGTGGGTGATGATGGGGGCATGCGGTTGCTCCTCGTGCGTCACGGTCAGACCCCCAGCAACGTGGGTCACCACCTCGACACCGCGGAGCCCGGCGCCGATCTCACCGACTTCGGCAGGGCACAGGCGCAGGCCGTGCCCGCCGCGCTCGCGGGCGAGGAGATCGCCGCGATCTATGTCTCGAACCTCGTGCGCACACAGCAGACCGCGGCCCCGCTCGCCGCCGCGCGGGGGCTCGAGTCGCGAATCCGCACAGGATTGCGTGAGATCGAGGCGGGTGACCTCGAGATGCGCAACGACCGGGCGAGCCTGGAGGCCTACATCGACCAGGTCTTCGGGTGGGAGCGCGACCTCGACGCCCGGATGCCAGGGGCGGAGACCGGACGCCAGGTGCTCGACCGCTTCGACGCGGTCGTGGCCGAGGCCGCCGCCGAGTTCGCCGACGCGACGGTCGTCTTCGTCGCGCACGGCGCGGTGATCCGCATGTGGGCGGCGAGCCGGGCCGACAACATCGACCTCGATTTTGCCTCGAACCGGCCGCTGGAGAACACGGCGATGGTGGCGCTGGAGAGCACGGCCGGCGGCGGCTGGACCGTCGACTGCTGGACGTCGACCGCGCTGGGCGGCAGCGAGCTCACCGACGTGCGACACACCGGACCCGGTGGCGAGACCGACGACAACCCGGACGAATCTGCTTGAGCTGAGCAAGAACTCGGTCAGTTCTCTTACCGACCGAGGCGCCGCTGCCGATGAGCACCCAAGGAGTCCGTCGCGACGACGGGCGTCGGCAGCGGAAGGTGGATCGGCGTGGACAGTGGCCAGCGCCCCGCGTCCCAGCCGCCTGAGCCCGCCGCCCCTTCGACGCCCGCCGGGCGTGGCGAGCCGTCGGCCGGTCGGCACCGCAAGCCGGTCAACCCCCGCAGCATGCGCCTGGCGCGGATCGCGATCGTCTGCGGCGCGATCGCCGTGCTCGTCGGCGTCGTCGTCGAAGTCGTGCGCCTGACCAGCGACAACTCCCACGGCTTCACGGCCCCGCGACCCGACTCGCCCGCCGCGAGTCTGACGCCAGTCATCGGGGCGCCGACGGGTGCGACCTCGGGAACGACCGGGAGGCCGGGCGGACTGGCGACCCTCCGGCCGACGACCGGCGGCTCGACCTCGCCGAGCGCGGACCCGTCGCCGTCGCCGTCGTCGGCGTCGTCCGACACTCCGGCCGTCGCCGTCACGACCCCCCGAGGCGCGCCGGCGGCCGTGGCCGACCGCGCCGCGACCGCGATCTCGCGGCTCAGCGGCCTCATGGCCGCCGCCGAGTCGAAGGCTCCCATCGCCACCGCGCCGCTCGGCGAACGTGTCGTCACCGCCCCAGGCCGCGAACTCGGCTCCTGGGAGGCGCGCAAGCTCACGAACGGCATGACGATCGGCGCGAACAACGACCGCGCTCTGCGGGCGGGCCGGGTCGTGACGTCGGCGCAGCTGCCGACGGCGACGACCGTCGCGCGGGTGCGACTGCCCTCGGGCGAACGCTATTCCGCGCCGGTCGCCTCGGCTCGGCAGGTGTTCGACGCGATGCGCGAGGTCGGCGGGCCGGCCTGCCCGACCTGCCAGGACGTCATCGTCAGCGCCGTGCGGCCCACGACGATGAGCACCGACACCGATGGTGGACCGGTCACGCTGCCGGCGTGGGAGTTCACGGTGCGCGGCTCGACGGTCAGGCTCGTCCGACCCGCGGTGACGCAGGCGGGCCTCGTGCGGTTCACCCCCTCCTACCGGGGGGTGATCCCGGCGCAGGTCGACGCCGAACAACTGCCGCTGTGGCGCACGACCGTGAGCAAGGACGGGCGGTATCTCGCGGCGCGACTCGAACGCAAGGACGTCGCCGAACGGGGCGGGTGCTGGCGGCTGTTCGCCTCCCAGAGCGAGGAGTCGGTGGCGCTCTACGCCGCCCGTGGGCCGGCGGACGACTCCGGCGCGTGCGCTGGAGCGAACGGCGCGGTCTGGGTGCGGCTCGACGCGCCGCTGGGTGACCGCCCGGTCATCGACACGTACTGGCAGCGGGTGCTCGACCTGCG
>JBDIAP010000157.1:0-8348 GCA_039812485.1 Kineosphaera sp. | reverse complement strand
CGCGCGCTCGCGGTGGGCGCCGCGCTGTCGGCGTCGGCACCGGTCGTGGCCGCGCCCGCGCCGGCGAGCGCGCCCAGCCCGTCGCGGCGACGGAGCGCCTCGAAGAGCTGCGGCGCACGGCGACGCACGCGCAGGCCTCCGGGAAGTTCGCCGGCCTCGCGGCGGCAGCCGCGCTCGACGGACTCGCGCATGACCGACCAGATGTGCAGCAGCGCGGCCCGAGTCGCGGCCGGCGGACGGAAGACCGACTCGTTGGCGAGCATGACGTCGCTGATCGCCAGGTCGTGGGGGGAGCACTGGTCGAGCAGCTCGGCGGCGGTCGTGAAGGGGTAGGGCTGCTCGACGTCGGCGCCGCCCACGCTCTGGCCGGACGCGAGCTCCTGCGCGGTGACGACGAACCCGCCGCCCACCGAGTAGAACGTGCGCTCAGCCAGCGCTCCCCCGTCGGCGTCGAACGCCGCGCAGGTCATGCCGTTGGGGTGCCCGGGCAGCGTGCCCCGCAGGTGCAACACGACGTCGGTGCTGCGGTCGAAGTCGATGGCCCTGGTGCCCAGCAGGTCGAGGACGCCCCACTCGCAGGCGAGCCGGACGCGCTCGTCGGCGGTGTCGGTGTCGACGTCCTCGGGGGTGGCACCCATGAGGCCGAGGATGACGGCCTTGTCGCTGGCGTGGCCACGGCCGGTGGCGCCGAGCGACCCGAGCAGGTCGACCTGCACGCGGGCGACGTGCGGCAGGAGGCCGGCGTCGGCCAGCTCGAGGACGAAGCGGCGGGCCGCCCGCATCGGGCCGACCGTGTGCGAGGACGAGGGGCCGATGCCGACCGAGAACAGGTCGAGGGCACTGAGCGTCACGAGGTACCTCCGGTCGCGACGCGGGCGTCGCAGGGCAGGCCGCAGCGACGTGGGGCGCGCGTCGTCGCGGCGAGGATTGGGATTCACGGCACCCGAACCACCCAGGGCTCTGTGCGATCAGTCGCACCGGGCCACGTGGTGTGCGCCGTGTCTCCACTGTAGGAAAGCCGTTGTCGGCGCGTCCATCTCGACAAAGTGCAGGGACTGTTCAGCGGTGCTGAACGATCCCCGACGAACGATCCCGGCCGAACGATCCCCCTGAGGCCGGAACGTCGTACATCAACCCGGGGTCGAGGTCGGTGCGCGCCGAAGAACCGCAGGTCGCGGAGTCGCCGCGCACCTCGACCTCGGGTTGATGTACGACGTTGGTGCCTCAGCCCTCGCCGGGCGGCTCCGCCGCACCCGCATCGAGCGTGCTCGGCGCGTCGTGTCGCGTCCCCCTGCGCGCACCGGCCCGGTTGGCCCGGCGCAGGTCCCGCACGACGGCCCGCACCGACGGCGCCTGCACGCTCGAGGCGCGCATCGCGACGAGGATCGTGCGCTGCACCGGCGGGTCGACGCGGCGCACGACGAGGTCGGCGGTGGCCGGCCCGAGGTTGAGCTCGCTCATGAGCGCGACCCCGTAGCCGGCGCGCACGAGCCCCAGCGACGCGACGAGGTTGCTGCAGTTGGCGACCACCGCCGGCTCGAAACCGGCTGCGCGGCAGACGGACCGGACGAACATGGCGAAGGCGCTGCCCTCGACGTCGAGGATCCACGGCGAGTCGGCATAGTCGCGCAGGTCCACCGCAGGGCCCGGAGCCGGCCGGTGGTGCGGCGACGCGCAGAGCAGGATCTCGTCGCGGCCCAGCTCCGTGGTGACGATGCCCTCGCCCTCGATGTCGTGGACGTCGTCGATGACCGCGACGTCGACTCCCCCGCCCCGCAGCTGGGTGATGCTCTCCAGCGGCTCCATGTCGCGCACGGAGGTCTCGAGCCGCGGATACGCCCGGCGCAGCGCCATGAGCGCCTCAGGCAGCACCACGCTGCAAAAACTGGGAAAGGTGCTGATCGCGATCGTGCCGCGCACGTCATTGTGGAACGTGCGCAGGTGCGCCTCGGCCTCCTCGACCGCCTCGGCGATGTGCGCGTAGTGTCCGACGAGCGCATGGCCGGCCTCGTTGAGCGTGACGTTGCGGCCGCTGCGCACGAGCAGCGGGAGCCCGACCTCCTTCTCCAGGAGGGCGACCTGCTGGCTCACCGCCGAGGTCGTCAGGTGCAGCCGCGCCGCCGTCGCCGTCATCGTGCCCTCGACGGCCAGGGTCGCGAGGATCTGCACCCTGCGCAGCTCGAGCATCGCCTACCTCCTCACGGCCTGCGGGACGCCGCCCCGCTCCCGGCATCATGCGCCATGAGCGCGGCGAGCACCCGGACAGGCGCGATCAGACAGGTGCGATCAGATCGGCACACCTCCGATCGTCACGGCGCTCAGCAGGAAGATGAGGAACGTGCCGATGCTCCACTTGGCCGCGGTGCGCTGCCAGGCGCCCATGTCGACGCCGGTGAGGTGCAGCAGCAGGTAGATGAAGCCGACCAGCGGGCTGAGCAGGTGGAACGCCTGCCCGGTCGTCGAGGCGACCGCCATCTGCATCGGCGTGAAGCCGTAACCCGCGCCGGTCTGATTGAGGATCGGCAGCACGCCGAGGTAGAAGGCGTCGTTGGACAGCAGGAACGTGCCCGGGATCGACGCGAGCGCGGTGACGAGGCCCCAGCGGTCGCCGAGCGACGGCGGCACGATCTGGCCGATCGAGGCGCCCATCGCCTCGGACATGCCCGACCCGTTGAGCACGCCCATGAAGATGCCCGCGGCGAGCACCATGACGATGACGTGCATGGCGTTGGCGCCGTGGATCTCGATGATGTCTCGTGACTCGTTGAGCTTGCGGTAGTTCATGAGCAGCGCGACCGCGAAACCGATCTCGAAAATGATCGCCGAGGGCACCTTGGGCACGAATCCCATGCCGCCGAAGACCAGCATGATCATCATGACCATCGTGAGGATGAAGTTGGGCCAGATCATGTGCGGCCGCTTGAGCTTGGCCGCCTCGTCCTCGAGGGCGAGAGCCGTGGCCTCGCTGTCGTTGGACATTTCGATCATCGCGTTCGCCGGGGAGAGCGCGGCGACATCCTGCTCCGTGAGCTCGACGATGCCGAGCCGCTTGCGCTCGGCCAGGCCGCGGATGACGGCGACGGCGACGACCCAGATGATCGCGACGAACATGCCCGGCAGGAGCTTGCGCAGCAACTCACCCTCGTCGACCTTGAGAGCTGCGATGATGCGCGCGGTCGGGCCGCCCCAGGGCAGCAGGTTCATGATCGAGTTGGCCATGATGATGAGCACCGCGAGATCCATCATCTTCATGTTGAGACGCCGATAGACGGGGATCATCGCCGAGCAGACGATCATCGTCGTCGTCGAGCCGTCACCATCGACCGAGACGACCGCCGCGAGCAGCGCCGTGCCGACGAGCACGCGCAGCGGGTCGCCCTTGACGAGACGCAGGATGAGCCGGACCAAGGGATCGAAAAGGCCCGCCGTGAGCATGAGCCCGAAATACAGGATCGCGAACAACAGCATGATGACCGTCGGCGCCACACCTTTGACGCCGTCGAGGCTGAATGTGCCGAGCTGGGGCCCGAAACCCGCGAACAATGCGATCACCACCGGGCTGAGCACCAGGGCGGTGAATGGTGTGGCGCGTTTGGTCATGATCAACACCATGAAGATGGTGACGATCAGCAGACCCCAGACGGTCAGCATGGCGACTCCTCGTTGAGTGGGTTTGTGTGGCGGGACCGTCGACTCCGGACGCCGCGATGGCGCGACGGTGCGGGGCGATCATGGGGGTCCACGACGCTGCCGTGGGCGATGGCGACCGATCACGTGCGACCCGTCGCCCGCCCGGAGGGTCCCGTGCTCGGATGCGTTCGCGGTGCTCGTGCATGGCTCGCGCATCCGGTGCACGACGGCCTCGGCGCACTCGAACTTAGGGGCGCGCGCGAGGGCGGGGAATCGTTGCGCTGTTTGCCACGACAACGGACGTAGCTTGCGTTTTACTCGTTCTGCTCACGCTCGACTCCAGGGCGGCTCACGGCGGGAGGAGGGACAGCGGTGACGGCCACGGCAGCCCCCGACGACGCGGTCGGGACGGCGGCGCACCGACGCCGCTGGTCGTGGCGCGCGCAGGTGCTGTCGCTGCTCGTCGTCGTGCTCGTCGCCGCGTTGAGCGTCGCGGTCGGCGGAGCCCTCTACGTCGTGCGCACGAGCGTCGCCGAGGAGACCGAGAGCAAGGCCCTGGCCATCGCGCGCACGGTCGCCGCCGACCCCCGCTACGCCGTGTGGGTCACGAGTGGTCCCCCGGTGCCGGACGGTCCGGCGCAGCGGGCGGCGCAGGAGGTCGTCGAGAGCACGCAGGCTCTCTACGTCGTCGTGACCGATGCGCGCGGCGTCCGCTACAGCCATCCCGAGCCCGACCAGGTCGGTCTCGTCGTGTCGACCGATCCGCGGGGGCCGCTGCGCGGCCAGGAGGAGGTCGCGATCGAGCAAGGCAGCCTGGGCTGGTCGGCGCGCGGCAAGGTGCCGCTGCGCTCGGCCACCGGCGCGATCGTCGGGCTCGTCTCGGTCGGCGTGCCGGTGAGCCAGGTCGACGCCCTGCAGCGCCGCTGGTCGATCGTCATGGCGGGCATCGGCGCGGCCGCGCTCGCGGGCGGCCTGCTCGGGCTCGCGGCGTTCTGGCGGCGGCTGCGCCGCGCGACCCACGGTCTGGAGCCCGAGGAGATGGCCGACCTGCTGCGCGAGCAGGCGGCCGTGCTCGGCGGGGCCTGGGACGGGATCGTCGCCGTCGACGCCGCCGGGCGGGTGCGCATCTGCAACGGGGCGGCGCGCCGCTACCTCGGCACCCCCGTCACGGTAGGACGACCGGCCGCCCGATCGGGCCTGCCCGCCCCGATCCTCGCGCTGCTCGACGACCCGAGCCCCCCGTCCGCGCGCCCGGTGACCGGGCGACTCGTCGTCGCCCACGGCCGGGTGCTCGACGCCCGGCGGCTGCCCGTCGTGCGCGAGGGCCGCGACCTCGGGGTCGTCGTCGTGCTCAGCGACCGCACCGACCTGGACGATCTCGGCCGCGAGCTGGAGGCGACCCGGGCCCTCACCGACGCGCTGCGGGCCCAGGCTCACGAGCACGCCAACCAGTTGCACGCGCTGTCGGGCATGCTCCACCTCGGCCACGAGCAGGCGGCCCTTGCCTACATCACCGAGCTGGCGGGCGGCGTCTCGTGCAGCGGACAGGTCGAGGAGCCCTATCTCGCCGGGCTGCTCGGCGCCAAGACGGCCGCCGCCTCCGAGCGCGGTGTCGAGCTGCGGGTCGCCGAGGAGACGCGTGTCGCAGGGCGGCTGGAGCGGCCCCTGGACTGCGTCACCGTCGTCGGCAACCTGCTCGACAATGCGACCCGCGCCGCGGCCACAGGCCGGCGGTGCCCGGCATGGGTCGAGGTCTCCCTCTACTCCCGCGGCGACGACCTGCACGTGCGGGTCGTCGACAGCGGCGACGGGGTGCCGGCGGGTGCGCAGGAGTCGATCTTCGAGCAGGGCTGGACGAGCAAGACGCCCCAGCCCGGATCGCCCGGCGCGCCGGGTGGGCACGGCGTGGGCCTCGCGCTGTCCCGCGCCACCGCCCGGCGCCACCACGGCGACGTCATCCTCGCCGCGAGGGGCGGCGAGGGCCACGGGGCGGTCTTCACGGCGGTGCTCGCCGGCGTGCTGGCGCAGCGCAGGGAGCACGCATGACGAATCGCAGAGGCACCACTCGCAGAGACACCAGTCGCAGAGGCACCAGTCGGCGGGACTCCAGTCGCAGAGGCACGCGTGGCAGAGGCACGCGGAGCCCGATCACGGCGCGCACGCAGGTGCGGAGCGCCGGGATGAAGGAGCGCGCATGATCGACCCCCGCCCACAGCACGCATCAGATGCCGGCGTGCGGGTGCTCGTCGTCGACGACGACTTCCGGGTCGCGTCGGTGCACGCGGCGATCGCGGCCCGCCTACCCGGCTGCGAGGTCGTCGGCCAGGCGACCTCCCTGGCCGCCGCGCGCGAGGCCCTCGCCGCCGGCGGGGTCGACCTCGTCGTCGCCGACGAGTTCCTTCCCGACGGGTCGGGCACCGACCTGGTCGGGGCCGCCGACGCGTCGGTGCTGCTCGTGACGGCCGCCGACGACCTGGCGACGGTGCGACGGGCCCTCGTGCGGGGGGTGATCGGCTACGTCGTCAAGCCCTTCGAGCCTCGGGTGCTCGCCGAACGGATCGCCGACTACGTGCGCCTGCGCGCGGCGCTCGACGCGCCCGGGCGGGCGGCGCAGAGCGCGATCGACGGGTGGCTCGGGCAGCTGCGGCCCCGGCTCGACGCGGCGCCGGCGGCCAAGGGGCGCTCCGCGGTGACGGCAGCCGCGGTGGCCGACCTGCTGCGCGCGGCGCCCGACCCGCTGACCGTCGCGGCCGTGGCCGACGAGATCGGCATCTCGCACGCCACCGCGCGCCGCTACCTGTCCGACCTCGTCGCCGCCGGCGAGGCCGAGTTGCTCCTGCGCTACGGCACTGCCGGCCGTCCCCAGCACAGCTACCGCTGGACCCGGTAGCAGGCCCGCGCCCTCGCCTACCCGGGCGGGCTGCCCCGGTCGGCCGACTGTGAGCGAAATGCGTAGAACACCGTCTACGCAGCTTGTCGAGGCAACCTTCGCAACGGTTCCGGCCCCGCGGGTGACCCGCCTAGCGTGAGAACGCGCCGCGGGCACTACGCCCGGACGGAAGCGTTGAGACCGGTGCGGGTCACCCCATGGGAGTGCCTGCCGGGCAGCGTTCCGCTGCCCGCTCGTCCCGCGTCGCGCAGTCCGCCCAGCGACGCGAGGAAGCGCGATGACTCTCAACCCCGGCCCGAGCGGCCCGAGCTGCCACCGCGGCCCGATCGCCCCCAGCGGCCCTAGCGGCACGAGTGCCCGGAGCGGCGACCTGCGCCTCGACACGATGCACCCGAGCTCCGACCCCGACGGGCTGCAGGAGGTCGAGGGCCTCCTACACAGTGTCGGCCTGCGTCTCGACCCCGACGTCGAGCTCTTCGTCACCGCCCGCGCCCACGCCGGCAGCTTCGATCATGCCGATCATGGCGAGCGCGGCCGGCTCGTCGGGTGCATGGGGCTGGCGGGGTCGGTCGTCAAGTGTTCCGCGATCGAGCCCGCCGCGCAGGGCGCGGGAGTCGCCGGCCGCCTCATGGAGCGCATCAACTACGAGGCGCTCGACCGCGGCCGCAGCCCCCTGTTCGTCTTCACGACGCCGTGCAACCGGGAGGTCTTCGAGCGGCTGGGGTTCATGACGCTCGCGCAAGTGCCCGGCCTCGCGGTGCTCCTGGAGAACACGCCCTTCGGGCTCGCCGACTATCGCCGTCGGCTGCGCGCCCTGCGCCGGCCCGGGCGGCGGATCGGTGCCGTGGTGCTCAACGCCAATCCGTTCACACTCGGCCACCGCCACCTGGTGGCGACGGCGGCGGCCGACGTCGACGTGCTGCACGTCTTCGTCGTCGCCGAGGACGCCTCCCTCTTCGGGGCCGACGTTCGGCTGCGCCTCGTGCGCGCCGGTGTCGCCGAGCTGAGCGCCGACCTGGGCCTCGGCGACCGCATCACCGTGCACCCGGGATCGCCCTACATCGTCAGCCGGGCCACCTTCCCCGCCTACTTCCTGCACGACCAGGACGCCCGCGCCGACGCCGCCGCAGGCCTGGACCTGCAGCTCTTCCGCGACGCCATCGCGCCCGAGCTCGGCATCACCGACCGCTACGTCGGCACCGAACCGCTCTCCGCGGTGACCGCCTCCTACAACGCGCAGATGCGGCGCCGGCTCCAGGACGAGCCCGGAGCGGCACCCGGCTCGTCCCGCCGATCCGGGTACACGAGATCCCCCGCCGCGAGCTCGACGGGCATCCGATCTCCGCCTCGCGGGTGCGGGCCGCCATCGCCGCCGGCGACCTGTCGACGATCGCCCGGCTCGTGCCGGCGCCCACACTCACCGAGATCGAGCGGCGCTTCTTCACCCCCACACCGCACAGGACGACACCGCACACGACGACACCGCACACGACGACACCGCTCACCCGCACATCGCTCACCCGCACACCGCACACCCGGGGCGACGACGCCGCCCGCGACGACAGGAGCAGCCATGCGAATCACTCGTGAGGCGCTGGCCGGCACGTTGGAGTCCTCCGACGTGCTGGTCCGCGTCCACCCCAGCGACGACCTGCGCATCGACGTGAGGTCGAGCGTCATGGCCCAATACGGCGACGACATCCGGCGCGTCGTCACCGACGAGCTGACGCGCCTCGGAGTCACCGACGCGCTCGTGGCCGTCGACGACAAGGGCGCGCTGGAGTTCGTCATCCGCGCCCGCGTCGAAGGCGCCATCCGACGCGGCGCC
>JBDIAP010000156.1:0-8482 GCA_039812485.1 Kineosphaera sp. | reverse complement strand
CCCCTATGTCCGCATCAGCGCCGCCACGGTGCCGGGCGCCCGTGCAGCCACCACTCGAGCGACGCGGTGATCCTGGGCAGCACGAGGTAGGTCATGATCGGCGTGAGGATGAGCGTCGAGGCCAGCACGCGCAGCGCGAGGTTGAGGTCGGGCACCAGGAGCGTCGCCAGCCACGTGACGAGCAGGTTGAGCGGGAAGAAGCCGAGCCAGATGACGACGGCCTGCTTCCAGATCGGCGGCGCCGCGGGCATCGGCCGCAGGTCGGCCACGTCGTGGTCCGACGGCGGGTCGAACCAGCCCTCGATGCCGGTGCGCCGCTCCATCTGAGACTCTCCCACGAGGCCCTGCGCGGCGCCGAGCCACCAACTTCGCTGCGACGAGGCCTCCCACCGGCCAGGGACTCGGCGTCGGCGAATCGGTAGAGCATGTGCCAGGCGTCTGAGTCGTTCGACGGGCGCACCCAGCCGGTGCCGAGGAAGCCCTCGAAGCGGGCCGCCAGCGCCGTCCCGGCGCGCACCCACGCGATCATCTCGTCGGTGTGGGCAGGGTCGACGTGGCGCGTGATCGAGACGGTGACGGGCACAGACATGTGCTCCAGCATGCCCGCTGCCGCGCCGCCGGCTGGGCGCGGTCCCCGCGGGCGCGGGTCTCACTCCGTAGGAGCGGCGGGCACGACGACTCCTCCGAGGAGCAACCGCTCGATGAGCGCCACGGCTGCCGGCTCGGGCAGGGGGAGATCGCGGGCGCACCTCGCCCCTGCCGCGTCACCGCCGGCGGGACGGGCGTCGCCGGCCGCGAGGATCGCGTCGAGGCCCGCCACCTCCTCCGGCGGCACAGCGACCCACCCGTGGCGCCCGACGAGCAGCGCTCCCCCGCTGTCGGTAGCCTCGCGCCGCAGCGCGAGATGCTCTCTCAGCTTCACCGGCGCGGTTGGGGTGAGCTGACGGGCCGCCGCGAGTTGAGCGAAGGGGGGTAGTGGCGCCGGGCGCTGGCTGGGTGCCTGGGCAGCGACCAGCCGGGCGGCGATCCGGTCGGATCCGATGGACGCCAGCTCGCGCCGCATCGTGGCCCGGACCTGCGCCACGACCTCGTCGAGCGCGTGGGGCATCGCGGGGTCGACGCCGAGGGGCAGTGAGCCGCGCAAGGGTTCGTCATCGGCCAGGCGCGCCCGCAGCTCGTCGAGCAGCTGCTCGACGACCGCGAACCGCGTCCACGCGGGCACGCCGATCGTCAGGTGGGCGCTCACCCCGCCGAGGGCGGTGGCCGAGTGCAGGTAGCCGCGCGGCAGGTAGAGGCAGTCGCCGGGCCGCAGCACGACGTCGAGCAGAGGCGCCTGCGCGGCGGCCCTGGCGATCGCGTCGGCGTGCCGGTCGCCAGGCTGACTGCGCAGCGGCAGCGGGAACACCGGCTCGTGGATGTGCCAGCGCTTCTCGCCGTGCACCTGCAGCACGAAGACGTCGTGCACGTCGTAGTGCGACCCGAACCCCCGCGACTGCGGCGGCGTGACATAGGCGTTGGCCTGCACCGGATGCCCGAGGTCGGCGCTCAGCTGCTGGGTGAAGCGCAGCAGGGGCTCCCACACCCGGTGCAGGCCCTGCAGCACGAGCGTCGCGCCGGCGCCGACCTGAGCGAGGATGCCGTCGTCGCGGGCCTGGTCGGGCACGGCCGCGCCGATGCCGCCGCCGCCGACATAAGCGCGCTCCGGGATCGTCGTCCCGTCCTTGACGAGGCGCAGGAAGGGGGTGCGCAGGCCGCGGACGCTGACGAGTTCGTCGACGGCGTCGAGCCCGAAGAGATCGGCGAAGCGATCGGCATCGGGGTCGCCCGGCTCGGCGCTGCGCAGGAGCGGCGCACACCCCCAGGCCGACTCGGCGAACGCGTCGACGTCACCGACGAGGCGGGCGAGCGCCGGTCGCGCCGGCGCCGCCCGCCTCGTCGTGGCCTCGGCGACCATCAGACGGGCGCGCCCGCCCCGGCGTCGGCGCCGCCATCGGCACCGTGATCCGGGTCGGCACCCGCACCCGCATCTGCACCACCATCGGCACCGTGATCCGGGTCGGCACCCGCACCCGCATCGGCACCGCCATCGGCACCGTGGTCCGGGTCGGCACCCGCACCCGCGTCGGCACCGCCATCGGCACCGTGGTCCGGGTCGGCGGCAAGGTCGGGCTCGGGGGTCTGGCCGGGGATGATCTCGTCGGCGTTGGACGTGTTGGACGTCGGGTTGGTCTCGGTCATGGCAGGACTCCTTCGTCGCCTGACGGGCGGCCGGCCGCCGAGCGGCGCCGACCGGCGCGTGCGCGCCGACCGCCTCCTACCCCGCCCCGGCGCCGGTCACACCCGCGCAGACGCGTGCTCAGCCAGCCAGTTCCGGGAACCAGATCCCGATCTCGCGCGCGGCCGACTCCGGGGAGTCCGAGCCGTGCACGATGTTCTTCTGCGCGCCCGGGCCCCATTCGCGGCCCAGGTCGCCACGGATCGTGCCGGGCGCCGCCTTCGTGGGGTCGGTGGCGCCGGCGAGCGAACGAAAGCCCTCGATGCAGCGGTCGCCCTCGATGACGACGGCGGTCAGCAGACCGGACGACATGAAGTCGACGAGGGGCTCGTAGAACGGCTTGCCCTCGTGCTCGGCGTAGTGCCGCGCCAGGCGCTCGCGGTCGGCCTGCAGGATCGCGAGGGCGACGAGCGTGTAGCCCTTGGCCTCGATGCGTCGCAGCACCTCACCGGTGAGGCCGCGGGCGAAACCGTCGGGTTTGACGAGGACGAGAGAGCGTTCGGTCATGACGGTCAGCCTACGGCCAGCCCTTCCCTCCCCACCGGGGTCGAAAGCCCTCGGTCAGGCGTTGTCGAGGAGATGCCTGCGGGTCAGATCGTCCATCCGGCGGCCCTGGACGAGCGCGACGATCCACAATCCCCCGCAGATGAGCGCGACGAAGAACATCGCCGGCACGACGAGCGCGCCCGCCAGCGTGACGAGTTGCACGACCCAACCCAGCAGGATCCCGAACCGCGTGCGGCACAGGGCGGCAGCGACGACGCACCCGATCATGAGCCCCAGCCCCACCCACAGGTAGAGGGAGGCTCGCCCCGGATCGGTGACCCGGGCCACCCCCCACGCGCCCAGCGCCGCGAAGAGCATGATCGGCGCCTGCCCGGCGAGCACGATCGCACACAGCCGTGTGGTCATCCGACGCGGCGACGGCAGCAACGGGTGCCCCTCCAGGGGCGCGCCGAGCACCGGCCCGCGCCGACCCCTCGTCGGCTTCGTCGCCGCGCTCATGACGTCTTGCCCAGCAGCATGCGGACCTCCCCCGCGAGAAAGACCGACCCGGTGGCGACGACGCCGCCGCCGACCCCGCCGTCGTCGGCCAGCTCGGCCGCGCGATCGAGCGCGTCGGGCAGGTCGCGCACGACGTGCACGCGGTGGTCACCGAAGAGCTCCCGGGCGACCGCGCCCAGCTTCTCGGGGTCCAGAGCCCGCATCGACGTCGTGCGCGTCACGACGATCTCGTCGAAAACCGGCTCGAGCAACTCGAGCATGCCTTCGACGTCCTTGTCGGCCATGCACGCGAAGACGCCGATCGTGCGCGCGAAGACGAACGAGTCCGCCAGCGCCGCGACGAGCGAGACGATCCCGGCCGGGTTGTGCGCGGCGTCGACGAGCACGGCGGGGCTGCGCCGCACGAGCTCCAGGCGGCCCGGTGAGTCGAAGGCGGCGAACGCCGACCGCACGACGTCGAGATCCAGCGGCTGCTCCCCGCCCCCGACGAGGGCCTCGACGGCGGTCAGCGCGAGCAGGGCGTTGTGTGCCTGGTGCTCGCCGTGCAGCGGCAAGAAGAGATCGGGGTAGTCACCGGCGAGCCCGCGCAGGGTCAGCACCTGCCCGCCGATGGCGACCTCCCGGGCCAGCACGGCCGGAGTCCAGCCCGTGCCCGTGCCGGCGGCCTGGCCGTCGGTGCCGTCGATGACGAGGCGCGCGCCGACCTCCGAGGCCCGCTCCCGCAGGATCTCGGCGACGTCCAACGGCTGCGCCGCGCTGACCGCGACCGCGTCGGGCTTGATGATCCCGGCCTTCTCGGCGGCGATGTCCTCCAGCTGCGAGCCCAGGTAGCGCTCGTGGTCGACGGCGATCGGCGTGATGACCGCGACGGTGCCGGTGGCGACGTTCGTCGCGTCCCACGTGCCGCCCAGCCCGACCTCGACGACGGCGACGTCGACGGGCGCGTCGGCGAAGACGACATATGCCATGGCGACGAGCACCTCGAAGAAGGAGAGCCGTCCGGTGCCGACCCGGGCGGAGCGCTCCTCGACGAGCTCGAGCAGGGGCGCGATGTCGTCGTAGGCGTCGACGAACCGCTGGGCGCTCACCGGCTCACCGGACAGCACGATCCGCTCGCGGATGTCGTGCAGGTGCGGCGAGGTGAACCGGCCCGTGCGCAGCCCCAACTCCATGAGCAGCCGCTCGATCATGCGGCACGTGCTCGTCTTGCCGTTGGTGCCGGTCACGTGCACGACCGGGTAGGCCTGCTGCGGGTCGCCGAGCAGTTCGAGCAGCGCCCGCTCCCGCTCCAGGGTCGGGTCGATGTCGTGCTCGGGAGCGCGGGAGACGATCTGCTCCTCGACCTCACGCAGTCGTTTGCGCATTTCGAGATCCACGGGTCTCACCTTCGCTGGGGGTCGCGGGTGGGCGTGCCGGGGTCGCGGCGCATCCACACGAGATCGGGCATGTCGCTCTGGTGCTCGCGGTGATCCTCGACGAAGCCGTAGGCGCGGGTGAACGCGGCCGCCGAGCCGCTGCCGTTGGTGAACGACAGGTAGGTCGGCTCGTCGCCGATCCGGTGCAGCAATGCCTGCAGCAGGCGCCCACCGATCCCGTGCCCCTGCCATTCGGGCAGTACGTAGAGCTTCCACACCACCTGGACCCCGTCGTCGCGGCCGTAGGCGGCCATGCCGACGACCTCGTCGTCGATCTCCGCGACGAGCGTGCGTCCGGCCCTGATCGCCGGGATGCACGCGTCCTTCGTCCACCACTTCGCGAGGAAGAGCTCGACGAGGTCGGGGTCGTAGAGGTGCTCGTAGGTGACGGGCCAGGTGCGCCGGCCGACGGCGACGACCGCTTCGAGGTCGTTGCCGTCGGCTTCGCGCACCCTCACATTGCTCGCGCGCTCATCGAGGTCGTCGGGGATCACCGCTTCGTCACCACCACCCGGATAGGTCGACCTTCGCCGACGACCGCGTCGGTGCCCACCTCGGGGGGCAACGCGCTCAGGTCGGCCGCCGCGCCGAACTGCACGGCGAGAGTCTCCGTCATGATGAGCCGCTCGTGGGCCAGGCAGGCCTGCCACGTCTCCTCGTCGCCGAGCACCGTGAGGCCGATGCGGTCGGAGACGTCGAGTCCGGCGTCCTTGCGTGCCTGCTGCACGGCCCGCACGACGTCGCGGGCCAGGCCCTCGGTCGCCAGCTCGGGAGTGACGTGCGTGTCGAGCACGACGAAGCCGCCGCCGGGCAGCATCGCTGTCGCCTGCTCGGCGGCGCCGTCCGCGTCGACGACCGCCTCGAGGGTGTATTCGCCGTCGAGGAGCTCGAGCCCGCCGGCCACGACAGTCCCGTCGGCGGAGACGTTCCAGTCGCCGGACTTCGCGCCCTTGATGGCCTGCTGCACGGCTCGACCCAGGCGCGGTCCGGCCGCGCGGGCGTTGACCGTGAGCTGCTGCCGCACGCCGAACTCCGCCTGGGCGGCCTCGCTGAGCTCGACGAGCAGCACGTCCTTGACGTTGAGTTCGTCGGCGACGATGTCGGTGTAGTCGGTCAGCTCCGCGACGTCCGCCCCGACGATCGTGAGCCGCGCCAGCGGCAGCCGCACCCGCAGGCCCTGGGCCTTGCGCAGGCTGGACCCGACCGAGCAGATCTCGCGGGCGCGGTCCATGCGCGCGACGAGGTCGTGGTCGGCGGGCAGGTCGTCGGCCACCGGCCAGTCGGTGAGGTGCACCGACCGCGCGCCGGTGAGCCCACGCCATACCTGCTCGGTGGTCAGCGGCAGCAGCGGCGCCGCGACCCGGCACAGCACCTCCAGCGTCGTGTAGAGGGTGTTGACCGCGTCGGTGACCGACTCGTTGCCGCGGCGCTCGCCGGTGTCCCAGAACCGGTCGCGGCTGCGCCGCACATACCAGTTGGTCAGCACGTCGAGGAAACCGCGCACCCGGTCGCAGGCCCCGGCGATGTCGTAGACGTCGAGGTCGGCGGTGACGCCCTCGACGAGCTCGCGCAGCGTCGCGAGCAGATAGCGGTCGAGCACGTCCTGGCTGGCCGTCGACCACGTCGCGTCGATGCCGTGCCCACCCTCGGCGGCGTTGGCGTAGAGCGTGAAGAAATACCACGTGCTCCACAGCGGCAGCAGCGCCTGCCGCACGCCTTCGCGGATGCCCTGCTCGGTGACGATGAGGTTGCCGCCGCGCAGGATGGGTGAGCTCATGAGGAACCAGCGCATCGCGTCGGCGCCGTCGCGGTCGAAGACCTCGCTGACCGCCGGGTAGTTGCGCAGCGACTTGCTCATCTTGGCCCCGTCGTTGCCCAGCACGATGCCGTGGCTGACACACGAGCTGAACGCGGGCCGATCGAAGAGCGCGGTCGCGAGGATGTGCAGCGTGTAGAACCAGCCGCGGGTCTGCCCGATGTATTCGACGATGAAATCGCCGGGGAAGTGGTGCTCGAACCAGTCCGCGTTCTCGAAGGGGTAGTGCACCTGGGCGAAGCTCATCGACCCCGAGTCGAACCACACGTCGAGCACGTCGGCGACACGGCGCATCGTCGAGCGGCCCTCGGCCTCGGAGCGCGGGTCGTCGGGGTTCGGCCGGGTCAGCTCGTCGATGAACGGCCGGTGCAGGTCGGGCTCGCCCGCCTCGTTGCGCGGCAGCCGCCCGAAGTCGGCTTCCAGCTGCTCGAACGAGCCGTAGACGTCGATCCGCGGATAGGCCGGATCGTCGCTGCGCCACACCGGGATCGGGCTGCCCCAGAAGCGGTTGCGCGAGATCGACCAGTCGCGGGCGTTCTCCAGCCACTTGCCGAACTGGCCGTCCTTGACGTGCTCGGGCGTCCACGAGATCTGCTGGTTGAGCTCGACCATGCGGTCCTTGAACGTCGTCACCTCGACGAACCAGCTGCTCACGGCCATGTAGAGCAGCGGCTCCCGGCAGCGCCAGCAGTGCGGGTAGGGGTGGTCGTAGGTCTCGCGGCGCAGCAGCACCGTGCCTTCGGTGACCGGGCCGGGATCGGCACGGTCGGCGTCTCCCCCGCCGTCGAGGTACGTGCGTGCCTTGAGGTGGTCGATGATGTGCGCGTTGGCGTCGAAGACGTGCAGGCCCGCGTAGTCGGTCACCGGGTGGATGAACCGGCCGTCCGGCCCCACCGGCACGACGGTCTCGACGCCGACGGTGTCGAGGGCCGCCTTGTCGTCCTCACCGAAGCCGGGCGACATGTGCACGATGCCCGTGCCGTCCTCGGTGGTCACGAAGTCGGCCGCGATGACCTGGTGGGCGTGCTCGTAGCCCTCGTAGTAGCCGAACGGCGGCGTGTAGTGGTCGCCGACGAGGTCCGCGCCGGTGAGCCGCTCGAGCACGTGGGCGCCGACGTCGGCCTTGGCGTCGCCGAAGAGATCCTTGGCGTAGGCCGTGAGGCGGTTGGCGGCCAGGAGGTAGCGCTCGGGCTTGCCCGACGCTGCGGACTCGACGACGACGTAGTCGACGTCGGGGCCGACGGCGATGCCCATGTTGGAGGGCAGCGTCCACGGGGTCGTCGTCCAGATGAGCGCGAGGGCGCCCGCGTGCTTGCCGTCACGCAGCCGGTAGCCGACGGTGACCGCGGGATCCTGGCGGTTGCGGTAGATCTCGTCGTCCATCCGCAGCTCGTGGTTGCTCAGCGGCGTCTGGTCGTTCCAGCAGTACGGCAGGATGCGGAAGCCTTCGTAGACGAGGCCCTTGTCGTAGAGCTGCTTGAACGCCCACAGCACGCTCTGCATGTATTCGGGCTCGAGCGTCTTGTAGTCGTTGTCGAAGTCGACCCAGCGGGCCTGGCGGGTGACGTAGTCGCGCCACTCGCTCGTGTACTTCATGACCGACTCGCGGCACTTGGCGTTGAAGGCGCCGATGCCGAGCTCGAGGATCTCCTCCTTGGTCTTGATCCCCAGCTGGCTCATGGCCTCCAGCTCGGCGGGCAGCCCGTGGGTGTCCCAGCCGAAGCGCCGCTCGACCCGTCGCCCGCGCATCGTCTGATAGCGCGGCACGACGTCCTTGACGTAGCCGGTGAGCAGGTGCCCGTAGTGCGGCAGACCGTTGGCGAAGGGTGGGCCGTCGTAGAAGACGAACTCGTTGGCGCCATTCGTGCCGGCCGGTCGCGCGGCGATCGAGGCGCGGAAGGTGTCGTCGGCCGCCCAGTAGGCGAGCACGTCCTGCTCGATCTCGGGAAACCGCGGACTTGCAGGCACTCC
>JBDIAP010000155.1:0-8621 GCA_039812485.1 Kineosphaera sp. | reverse complement strand
GGTGGTCGCGGTGCCGTCGGTGGTCGCGGTGCTGTCGGCGGTCGAGGTCGTCATGGGCGCAGGCTCCGCGTGCGCTGGTGGCGCAGCGAGGCGGCCAGGCCGGTCGCCGCCTGGCGCAGGGCGCGGGCGTTCCACCCGGGGCACTGCGGCAGGACCTCCTCGACGACGTCTTCGCTCGGTGCGCTCTCGCCGTCGCCGACGAGCCGGCGCAGCACGTCGGCGGGCAGCGCGTAGTAGTAGTCCTCCTGGGACTGGGCCAGGGCGTAGGTGTCGGTCGTCGGCGTGCGCTCGATGATCTGCTGCGGCACGCCCAGCTCACGGGCGAACTCGTAGACCTCCGGCTTGCTCAGGTCGCCGATCGCGCAGATGTCGGCGGCGTCGTCGCCGTACTTGACGACGAAGCCCGTGTCGAGTTCGTCGCCGTTGCTCGCCCCGACCACCGCGTAGCCGAGGGCCTCGGCCTCGGCGTAGGCGAAGAGCATGCGGGTGCGCTGCTTGCGGTTCTGGTAGGCGATGATCGCCCGCAGGTCCTCGACCGACAGGCGCAGCGTCTTCTCCGGCGAGCCGTGCCGCGGCCCGATGACGACCTCGTAGACGAGCGCGCCGAGCCGGCGGGCGACGTTCGTCGCGGCGTTGACCGCGTAGGCGTGCGTCGCCGGGTCGTACTCGGGCTCGTACCTGCGGATGATCGCCGTGATCTGCTCCGCGGGCTGCTGGGCCTCGATCGTCGCGGCGATCGAGCGCTCGACGAGGCGCACGCCCGCGCTCGCGGCGGCCGCCTCGACATAGTCCCTGGTCTCGGTGCCCGTGGAGGTGTCGGGCAGGTAGAGCGCCACGACGTTGTCGGTGCCGAGGGCCTGGGCGCACAGGTGCACGACGACGGAGGAGTCGATGCCCCCGGAGAGCTGCACGACGGCCCCCCGTCGGCCGAGCCGGTGCACCTGCTCGGTGATCCACTCGCAGCGGTCTTGCACGGTGCTCACTTGCCACTCTCCTTCAGAGTCAGGCGGTCTACATACCTCAGGTCGAACAGGGCGGCCAGGCTCCCGAACTCGCCATGCAGCGCCCGCCGGATCGGCGCGGTGCTGCGCGGGGCGGGCCCGTCGGGCACCATCTCGACGACGGGCACGACGTCGCCGCCCGTGCGGGTCGGGCGACTGCCGACGTTGACGAGCAGCGGGTGGGCCACTTCTTGCACTATCGACACCAGCCGACGCACATCGACCTTTGTGCCGGCGACGTTGACGATGTGGTCGGCCCGGCCGTCGTGCTGGAGTGCTCCGCACGGCAGCTGGGAGCCGAGGTCACCGGTGCGCACCGGCTCGCGCCGCCCGGCGAACTCCTCGACGACCTCGTACGGAGGCCGCAGGCACGCCGACATCGCGTGCTCGCTGGAGGCGAAGAACTCGCCCGCCTCGCTGACCGTGATCGTGACCCCGGGGATGGGGCGCCCGATGGTGCCCTCGCTGAAGTCCTGCGGCCGGCCCTCCCACGTCGCCAGGCGCGGGCCCATCTCGGCCTGGCCATACATGTTCGTCAGGCGCATCGCGGGGAAGCGCCGCGCCAGGGCCGCGGCCGACGCGCCCGACAGGCGGCCTCCGGCGATGAAGAGACGCTCGAGCCGCTCGTTGCCCAGTGAGCTGGCCAGGAGCAGCGGAGTGTGCTGCGGCAGGGCGTAGAGAGCCACGGGACGATCGTCGTCGGCGGCGATCTGCGTCAGCCCGGGTAGGCCCCACTCGGTGCCCGTGAACGTCACCGGCACCTCGGCGAGCAGGTGGCTGGTGACGATGCTCAGCCCGTAGGCGAACCGCATCGGCGGCAGCGCGGCGTAGGCGTACTCGTCGCCGAGCGCGAGCACCTCCCGGACCGCGCGTGCGTGCGAGAGCACCTGCTCGCGGCGGTAGATGACGCATTTCGGCGACCCCGTCGACCCTGACGTGTGGTAGGCGAACAGCGGCTGGTCCCAAGGCGTTTGGCCGCCCGGAACGGTCGCGACGGCGGCCTGGAGGTCGGTGACGTGCAGCGGCCCGGGAGCCAGCGCCGCGACCTGGGCGGCGACGCGCTCGAGCCCGTCGTAGGCCGCCTGGGGGCGCACGAGGATCGACTCACCGGCGCCGAACGCCTCGACGAAGGCGTCGAGGGCCGGGACGACCGCCGGGTCCGTGTGGCCCAGGCAGTGTCGGCTCGGCCGGCGGCCCGGGGGATCAGGATTGAGTGCGTCCGTGGCGTCAGCGAGGTGGGTGCTCATGCGGTCGGCTCCGAGCCGGCCGCGACGCCGGCCACGTCGAGGCTCGACGTGCCACCGACCGCGTCGACGCGCTGCCGGAGCAGGTCGATCGTGGCGGCCTGGCCGGCCTGCGCGAAGAGGCTGTGGTCGACCCGGGCGTCGTTGACGACGCGGACGTGCAGGCCGCGGCGCCGGGCCCGGGTCAGCGAGCGCCGGCCGCCCTTGCCGACGAAGATGCGGTGGTCGTGGGTGCCGTAGAGCAGCGTCAGCCCGACCCGCCTCGGCACCTGCCGCAGCAGCGGCTCGGCGAGGTCGAGCGGCACGTCGTGGCGCAGGGCCGACCGCAGCCGCGGACAGCGGATCGCCAGCTCGGTCTGGGCCGCCGAGCGGAGCGCCGCGAAGCGCTCGCGCAGCGTCGCCGGCTCGGGGACCTCGTCGGCGTCGTCCTCCCGCTCGGCGCGCTGCACGGACTCCTGCCCGTGGTAGTGCGCGTAGAACGCCTCGGTGTAGACCGCCGGGTCGGGATGCCAGTGCACGACGTTGACGCCGAGCACCTCGCGCAGCGGCGCGTCGCGTGTGCCGCCGGTGGCACCGAGCAACGCCCACGCGCCGGCGCACACGCCCACGCCGATGATGGGCAGGCCGGTGTCGGTCAGGGCGGCGGCGGCCTCGGCGACATCGTCGACCGCCTGCCGCGTGTAGGGCCGAGGCTCGGGCGCGAGGTCCGGGTCGGCGTCGTCGCCGATGCCGCCGCGGTCGGCGCGCAGCGACACGACTCCCTGCGCCGCCAGGTCGCGCGCGGCCCGCGTCCAGAAGCTGCCCGGGCCTGCCTTGACCTCGGCGCCCATGGCGGTGAAGAGGACCGCGGCACGTCCCGGAGCGGCACAGGACTGTGTGCGGATCGCGGGGAGTCGTCCCGGGCCGACCTCGCACATCGACTCGGTGATCTCGACGCGCCGCCCGACGGCATCCGTGCTGGTCATCGTGACGGTCGTGGTCGGCTCCCAGGCGGGCAGCGGCGCGGGCTCGCCGGTCGGCAGCTCGGCGACGATCTCCTCGATCGCAGCGAGCGGCACCTGGGCGAAGTAGGGCGCGCCGAGGGCCAGGCGCATCCCGGCCCGGGGGTCGGCTTCCTTGCGGAGCAGGTCGTCCGGGCCCACCGCAGACCGGGCGGGAGCCTGAAGGCCCTTGAGCCCGGCGGCCTGGTCGGTCGTGAGCATGGCGCCGTCGAGCTCGACGCCGGGCACCTGCACGGGCACCGGCACCGACGAGCGGCGGATCAGCGCGTGATTGCGCAGGAACGCCGCGCCCGACACGGGCTCCCAATAGATGCGCCGGCCGGGACCGGAGTGGGGGAGGGCGGCCAGCACCGACGCGCCGAGCCGCAGGCCCACGATGTGCACGGGCGCGTCCGCGCCGACGAGGAGGCGCGCGTGGGCCACGACGGCCTCGAGGTCCTCGACCCACGCCCGGGCCGGGTCGGCCGCCGGCGGCAGCGCGCCGGAGTCGCCGTCTCCGGACCAGCTGAAGGTGAGCGCGACGAACCCGGCGCAGCGAGCCCGGTCGGCGAGCGCCCGCGTCGTGCGGAAGGAGACGACCGCCTCGCGATCGAAGGAGGGGGCGACGACGACCGCGCCGCGGGCCACACGGCCTACCGGCTCGTCGACGCGGGCCGAGAGCCAGCGCCGGGCGGTGGCCGCACCCGAGGGGAGCCACGTCAGCCGGCGCAGGTCGAGCCGAGACGCGGCGCGGGGATCGGCGGGAGCTGCCGGCAGGTCGAGCGATGCCCTCGCCGATGCCTTCCCGGACGATGCCGTGTCCGCCGATGCCTTCGTCGCCGGCGTCTCCGCGTCTGCGACCACCGCGCGCCTCGGCGCTGTGGGCCGCGCCTGCTGTGACGCGACCTCCGAAGCCATGCCGAGTGACATGCCTGCTACCCCCGTCTATCCCCTCGGCGCGCGACAGAGGGGCAGGACACGCCCACGTCCGTCACGCGCGTGGCCATACCCCCAATAGATCCCAATAGATCCCCAACGGCTGCCGAGCAGCTGGCCAGGGCATCGACGGTATCAATGCCACCTGTTCATGTGGGTGGAGCGCCGATGTCAGTGGGGCTCAGGGCCGCCCGGTCGCGGATCCGACCTCGGCGAGGGCGCCGGCCCGCCGGCGTCGGAACCTTGTCGGTGCCGGGTCCTAGGCTGGTCGCAATCGCCCACCTCGTCGGAAGACCCTGCCTCTCATGTCGCTGTCCCGGCTGTTGCCGGTCCTTGCCCAGGACCGCGCGCTGGCCCGTCTGCTCGAGCTCGTCACGGACGCGCGCGCCCATCCTCTGGTCGATGTCACGGTCGCCGACGGAGCGCGCCCGCCGCTCATCGCCTCACTCCTCGACCCCCTGCGAGGCCCTCGAGCGGGCGCGCGGCCCGGCTCCGGAGCGGGGGCACCCGCCGTCGTCCTCGCGGTGACGGCCACCACCCGCGCGGCCGAAGACCTCGTCAGCGCCCTGTCGGCCTACCTGCCGGGGCATGCCGTCGCCGACTTCCCGAGCTGGGAGACGCTGCCGCACGAGCGGCTCTCGCCGCGCAGCGACACCGTCGGCCGCCGGCTCGCGGTGCTGCGGCGGCTCGCCCATCCCGGCGACGCGGGCGCGCACGACGGGCCGCTGTCGGTCGTCGTCGCGCCGGTGCGGTCGCTGTTGCAGCCGATCGCGCGCGGCCTGGGTGACCTGGCACCGGTGTCGCTCGAGGTGGGCGCCGAATATCCGCTCGAGGAGGTCGTCGAGGCGCTCGTGGCGGCCGCCTACACGCGCACCGATCTCGTCGAGCGCCGCGGCGAGTTCGCCGTGCGCGGCGGGGTGCTCGACATCTTCCCGCCCACGCACGATCAGCCCTTGCGGGTCGAGTTCTTCGGCGACGAGGTGGAGGAGATCCGCCCGTTCAAGGTCGCCGACCAGCGCAGCCTCACGGTGGCAGACCTCGGGTCGGCGCTGCCGACGAGCCTATGGGCGCCGCCCTGCCGCGAGATCCTCCTCACCGACGACGTGCGAGCCCGAGCGCGCGAGCTCGCGGGCCGGCTGCCCGGCGTCGCCGACATGCTGGGCAAGCTCGCGGAGGGCATCGCGGTCGAGGGCATGGAGTCGCTCGGCCCGGCGCTCGTCGAGGGCATGGAGTCGCTGCTCGACGTGCTGCCCCACGGGTCGATCGCGGTGCTCGTCGATCCCGAGCGCGTGCGCACCCGCGCCCACGACCTCGTCGCCACGAGCGAGGAGTTCCTCGAGGCCAGCTGGTCCAACGCCGCGGCGGGCAACGCCATCCCCGTCGACCTGCGCAGTGTGCTCGGGCAGGGCAGCTACCAGTCGCTCGGTCAGGTCCGGGAGCACGCGCTGTCGGCGGACGTGCCGTGGTGGTCGCTGAGCTCGTTCGCCCACGCGCCCGACGGGCCGCCCGACGAGCTCGGCGGCGACGGGCGGGCCGGGGGCGAGGCGTTCGGTGACGACGCGGACACCCTCTACCTGCGCATGGACACGGCGCCGGTGACGCCGTATCGCGGCGACACCGAGCGGGCGCTGTCGGACGTCGCGCAGTGGGTGCGCGACGAGCAGGTCGTCACGTTCGTCACCGCCGGCGCGGGCCTCGGCAAGCGCGTCGGCGAGGTGCTCGCCGAGCGCGGGGTCCCCTACCGGTTGGCGGCCGATCCCGACCCCGAGCCCGGGGTCGTCCACGTGACGAGCGCCCAGGCGGGGCACGGCTTCGTGGCGCCGAGCGCCGGACTCGTGCTCGTCACCGAGGCCGACCTCATCGAGGGCAGCGGCGCGGCCGCCGGGTCGACGCGCGACATGCGCCGGATGCCGAGCAAGCGCCGCAACCAAGTCGACCCGCTGTCGCTGCGGCCCGGCGACCACGTCGTGCACGAGCAGCACGGCGTCGGCCGGTTCGTGCAGATGATGCAGCGCACCGTGCAGGGCGCGACGCGCGAATACCTCGTGCTCGAATACGCCGCGAGCAAGCGGGGGCAGCCGGGCGACCGGCTCTTCGTGCCCACCGACCAGCTCGACCAGGTGACGCGGTATGTCGGCGGCGAGGCCCCGACGCTCAACAAGCTCGGCGGCTCCGACTGGCAGCAGACGAAGTCCCGGGCCCGCAAGGCCGTCAAGCAGATCGCGGGCGAGCTTATCCGGCTCTACAGCGCGCGCATGGCGACGAAGGGGCACGCGTTCGGCCCCGACACGCCGTGGCAGCGGGAGCTGGAGGACGCGTTCGCCTACGTCGAGACCCCCGATCAGCTCAGCAGCATCGAAGAGGTCAAGGCCGACATGGAGAAGGAGGTCCCCATGGACCGCCTCATCTGCGGCGACGTCGGCTACGGCAAGACCGAGATCGCGGTCCGGGCCGCGTTCAAGGCCATCCAGGACGGCACCCAGGTCGCAGTGCTCGTGCCGACGACCTTGCTCGTGCAGCAGCACTTCCAGACGTTCTCCGAGCGCTACGCGCAGTTCCCGGTCGTGGTCAAGGCGCTGTCGCGGTTCCAGACCGACAAGGAGGCACAGGCGGTCATCGACGGACTCGCCGACGGCTCGGTCGACCTCGTCATCGGCACCCACCGGCTGCTGCAGCCGAGCGTGCGCTTCAAGAACCTCGGGCTCGTCGTCGTCGACGAGGAGCAGCGCTTCGGCGTCGAGCACAAGGAGCAGCTCAAGGCGATGCGCACCAACGTCGACGTGCTCGCGATGTCGGCGACACCGATCCCGCGCACGCTCGAGATGGCCGTCACCGGCATCCGCGAGATGTCGACGCTGGCCACGCCGCCGGAGGAGCGGCACCCGGTGCTGACGTTCGTGGGCGGCTACGACGAGAAGCAGATCACCGCCGCGATTCGGCGCGAGCTCATGCGCGAGGGTCAGGTCTTCTTCGTGCACAACAAGGTGCAGTCGATCGAGAAGCTCGCCTCCCGCATCCGCGAGCTCGTGCCCGAGGCCCGCGTCGCCACGGCGCACGGCAAGATGGGCGAGCACCGGCTCGAACAGGTCGTGCTCGACTTCTGGGAGAAGCGGTTCGACGTGCTCGTCTGCACGACGATCATCGAGACCGGTCTGGACATCTCCAACGCCAACACGCTGATCCTCGACCGCGCCGACACCTTCGGCCTCTCCCAGCTCCACCAGCTGCGCGGGCGCGTCGGGCGCGGGCGGGAGCGGGCCTACGCCTACTTCCTCTATCCGCCGGAGAAGCCGCTCACCGAGACCGCGCACGACCGGCTCGCGACGATCGCGAGCCACACCGACCTCGGCGCCGGCATGCAGGTGGCGATGAAGGACCTCGAGATCCGCGGCGCCGGCAACCTGCTCGGCGGCGAGCAGTCTGGCCACATCGCCGGGGTCGGCTTCGACCTCTATGTGCGGCTCGTCGGCGAGGCCGTCGCCGACTACCGGGGCGAGGGCGAGAAGGCGCCCGTCGAGGTCAAGATCGAGCTGCCCGTCGACGCGCATCTGCCGCACGACTACGTGCCGGGGGAGCGGCTGCGGCTCGAGGCCTACAAGAAGCTCGCGGCCGTCGAGGACGAGGCGGCCCTGGCCGAGATCCGCGCCGAGCTGCTCGACCGCTACGGCGCGATGCCCGAGCCGGTCGAGGTGCTCTTCGAGGTGGCCCGGCTGCGCACGATCGCGCGCGCCGCGGGGGTCTCGGACATCGGCATTCAGGGCAACCGCATCCGCATCGCCCCCGTGGAGCTGCGCGAGTCGCAGCAGCTGCGGCTGCAGCGGCTCTACAAGGGGACGCTCGTCAAGCCCGCCATCCGCCAGATCCTCGTGCCTGCGCCCAAGACCGCGGCCGTCGGCGGCCGGCCGCTGCGGGACCGCGAGATCCTCGAGTGGGCGGGCACGTTGCTGCGGGAGGTGCTGCTGGCGGATCGCGTCGGGGCCGCGTGAGGCGGTGCCGGTCGGGCCCGCGCCGGCGCGCGCGTCGACCTACCCCTCGGCGTTAGATCTCAGCGGTAGATCGCGACGTAGTCGACGAGCATCTGCGCGGGAAAGGTCGTGGTCGACGTCGGGGTGCCCGGCCAACTGCCGCCGACCGCGAGGTTGAGCACGACGTGCATGGGCTTGTCGAAGACCCACTCGTTGCCCTCGCCGATCGCTGACCGGCTGACACGGTGATAGACGGTGCCGTCGACCGAGAACTCGAGGCCCGCGGGAGTCAGGCCATGGCGAAGGTGTGGAAGTCGTCGGAGAAGCGCTGTCCCGCGGGGAGGCGGTGCACGCCGGTGAGCCCGGCCTGAATCGGCACGGGTTCTCTGCCGCCCCTATGCTGGCTGCCCTTCGGGGTGGGGGGCAGCGTAGTGGGCTTGCTCGGCCTGCACTGGTGTGACGTGACCGATCGCCGAGTGAAGACGTCTATTATTG
>JBDIAP010000154.1:0-8807 GCA_039812485.1 Kineosphaera sp. | reverse complement strand
GGATGGGCTCGAGGTCGGCGGCTCGGCGGAAGGCACCGGCGGCAGCGTGCCCGGCACGACGTTCGGCGCGCCCGCCAGCACCGGCGCCAGGGCCGACTCCGACACGGCGCCGGCCCCGCCGAGCACGCCCGCGGCCGTCGCGCCGAGTCGCTGCAGCGCACCCGACGTGGCCTGTCGCACCTGGGCGCTCACGCCGGCCGGCGGCACGAGCAGGATCGGGCCGTCGGTGAGCCCACCGCCCACGGCGGCGTCGGCGAAGGCCGTCCCCCCGGCCAGGTAGGCGACCGCAGACCCGCGCGGGAAGGCGTGCGTCGCGATGGCGGCGGCGGTGGCGTAACGGTTGGCGCCAGCGAGCCGACCCGTCGCGCGCCCCGCGGCGGCGGCGCTCAGCGTGGCGTCCGAGATCGTCGCCGGACCGCCGAGCGCGACGACCCGCGACGGCCGAAGCGCCGCGAGCGCCTGGGTCACCGACGCGGGCGCGGCACCCGTCGAGGGCACCTGCAGCACAGGCCCCTTCGTCAGCGCGCCACCCGCGACGGCATCGTGCGAGCCGCCCGCGGCGGACAGATAGACCTCGGTCGCGCCGCTCGGGAAGGCGCGACGAGCCACGGCCGCGGACGTCCCGAAGTCGTCGCTGCCCGCGAGCCGGGCGGTGGCGCGCCCCGCAGCGACGGCGCTGAGCGTCGAGGCCGACACCGACCCGCCGATGGCCACGACCTCGCTCGCTCCGAGGCGCCGCACCTCGTCGAGCACGAGCTGCGGCACCGGCCCGCTCGGCGGCACGAGCAACACCGGCCCGTCCGTCAGCGAGCCGCCGGCGAGCGCGTCGCCGAGCCGATCGCCGCGGGCGAGGTAGACCGACCGTGCCTGACCAGCGGCGAAGGCCCGCCGCGACACGGCAACGGCCGTCTCGTAGCGGCTCGAGCCCGCCAGCCGGGCCAGGCCCGTGGACTGAGGATCGGTGGTCGCGCCGGCGAGCGTCGGTCCGGGCAACACGGGCACGCCGCCGACGGTCGTCGTCGTCACCGAGAAGCTGCCGCCCGCGTCGACGCCGTCCACGCGGGTGATCTCGGTGAACTGCCCGGCGGGCCGGTCGTCCGCGCCGAAGGCGGCGCCGGCCGAGGCGAGGCCGGTCGCGACGAGGGCGGCGGCGCCGAGACCCGCGACGTAGCGGGAGACGCGGGCGGGGCGAGTGGTGGGCACGGGTCGACCTCCGATGTCAGTGCCGGGCGCTGACCTCGCGCGTCCGGCGCGAGGCGCAGGCTCGCGGTCCACCTCGGCCGCCGCCTGTCGCGCTCCGATCGGCCGGCGCGCGCGGCACGGGAGCACCCGCCGGACGCTCGCCCGAAAGGACGCGAACCACCTATCGCTTCGGTCGTGTCGGCTGCGTCACACGACCTGCTGCAGCGGCCCACGCACGAACGAAAACCCCCCGACCGCGACGCGCGACCGGGGGGTATCGAGGATCGAGGGACGGTCAGCCGCCCATCGTCTGCACGCTCTTGACCTGGCAGGTGACCTTGCCCTTGAGGTCGCTCTTCGTGCCGCCCATCTCGGTCTTGGCGCTCTTGCCGGGGGCGACCGACGTGGCCAGCAGCGCTGCGCCGTCGACGCGCTTGCCGCCTTGCAGGACCTCGACGGCGATGACGTAGTTCTCGGCGGTCTTGCCGTTGTTGGTCACAGTGGCGGCGACCTGGGCGGTGCCGTCCTTGACCGCGCACGTGTCGATCCTGACGTCCTTGGTCGCGTCGCGCTGCGGCGTCGCCGTCTGCTGACCGCCGCTCGTCGGCTGACCGCCGCTCTTGGCGGCGCCCGACGTCGCCGCCGCACCGGCGCTGGTCGCGGCCCCCTTGGCCGCGTCGGTGGCCTGCGCGCCCGTGCTGTCCGAGCCGCTGCACGCCGAGAGAAGGATGGTCGGCGCCGCGATGACGGCGCACAGGATGGCCCTGCCCTTGGTGGTCATGAAATGTCCCTTGGTCGAGAAGTCGTCGCAGGTTCGCCCGTGCCCCCACGCAAAACCCTGCGGTTCCAGCATATTCGCGCATCTGCCCAGGTCAACGCGGACGTCCGTCCAGGTCGCGGTGCTGCCGCTCACGAGGCTGCCCCCGGATCGCTCTGGCCCTCGCGTCGCCTCCGACACGGCCATAGCGTCGAATCCCCCTGCCGGCCCCCGCTCCTGGCCGGACCGGACACCCGTATGGGACACGCGTTCGAGTTGACCTTTGCGATCAGTCGCGCGACCCTGAGCATGTCGCGACAGCGCACCGGCCGGGCGGGATCGGGCCGGCGCGTCGGCGGGGGCCAAGGTCCGCGACAACGACATCCACTTCTGGTCGCGCTGAAGCGCGCTCGGTCACGACTCGCTGCCCGCAGCCGGCCGACGATCGCCGCGCCCGCCTCGTCAGGCCTCGCGCGACGACGACCGCGGGGGCCGCCATGTCCGTCACGAACCAGCCGACGCGACACCCCGGCGCGCCCGGCCACCCCGTCGGGGAGCCCACTCCTCCCCACGAGCTGCACGCCCCCGGGCTTCCCGCCGCCCACACCCCGCACCCACCCCCTTCCGAGGCCGACACCGCCGAACGTCCCCCACTCGACCCCTGGAGCCTGCTGCACCCCATCCCGGAGCTGCGCCAATCGCCTTCAGAGAAGCGCGCCGACGGCGCAGTCGTCGACCCGCCGGTCCGGGCTCGAGCGAAGGTCGGCGACGCCCTCGCCGGGCTCGCGCTGAGCGGCCTGCTCCTCTACCTCCTGGCCCTGCCGCTCATCGACGCCCAGGTCGGCGTGCGGGTGACCTGGACCATCTACGGCGTCTTCGCGCTCGTTGCGGGCACGCGGCTGGCACGCGCGGGGCACGGCTGGGGCGTCGCCGTCGTGGCCGTGCTGCCGTGGATCGTCTGGGTGTTGACGTGGCCGAGTTGGTCGGCGTGGGCGCCGGATTCGCGGGTCGTCCGCACCGAGCAGGCGTCGCTCCTGGCGTGCGGACTGCTGTGCCTGGCGGGGATCGCGCTCGGCGCGGGCACTCGCTCCGGAGCGCTGCTGCACCGTCGCGCCTGGCTGACACTCGGCGTCGTCGTGGTGCCGATCGGCCTGTGGGAGATCACGACTCAGCAGCACCTCGGCCCCGGACCGTGGCGCCCGCCGCCGTGGTCGGCGGCTGCGACATTCGTCAATCCCAACCATTTCGCCGCGGTGCTGCTCGTCGTCTACGGCCTCGCGGCGCTGCGACTCAGCGAGCGGCTGAGCCGGCTCGACCGCCTCGCCACCGGCGTGCTCGCGCTCGCGACGATGGTGGTCATCGTCGCGACGTGGAGCCGTCTCGCCGTCGCGGCCGCTCTGGTGCTCACCCTCGCCGCGTTGTGTCTCGACGCACAGCGCCGCGGGGTCTTCGCACGACGGCGCGTCGAGAATCCTGCGGCGACACATGCGATGACGCGTCGCGCGGGATCGCGCGGGCGCTCGGCGCGGCGGCTCCTCCTCTCCCTGCTGGGTGGCGGCCTCGCGGCCCTCGTGCTGGCGCCGGCCCTGGCGCGCTACCTCTTCCCCGGCGACGCTGCGACGGCCCGCGCCGACGGGTTGCGCGTGACGCTCCTGCGCATCGGCCTCGACGCGTGGTCGACGCGGCCGTGGCTGGGCATCGGCGGCGGCCGCTTCGAGACGGTGCTGGAAGAGCGCGGCTTCGAGCCCGTGCTGCCGATGCACAACGGCTTCGTCGAGATCCTCACCGAATACGGGCTCGTCGTGGCCGCACCGATGCTCGCGTGGATTGTGGCAATCGTCTGCTCCATGCTGACGCGGCGACGCGTTCTGGGATCTCCCGACGTCACGCGCGGTGGGCGCCCGCGCGGCCTCGACACCTTGGGCGCTCGCTACGCGATCGGGGTCTGGGTGGTGGCGTTCGTCGTCGCAGGGTTCGTCACGAGCAGCGCGGTGGGGTGGCCGTTCTGGTATCTCATGGCAGCGTCCGCGACCGCTGCCGCCTGGTGGGTCCGCGGCGCCGACCGCTCCGCTCGCGCTCGAGTCAGCACTCGAGTCAGCGATCGGGTCAGCGCTCGAGTCAGAAGGAGTAGCGCAGGATCCGCGCCATCCGCCGCATCGGCCCGAACCGCACGAGCCGCCGATAAAGGTCCGCGGCATGCTCGCTGACGTAGGGCGCGCCGACATCGAGCATGTCCGAGACCGTGAGGTCTTCTTCGAGTCGCAGCCCCAGTCGCTCGAGCGCGCGAGGATCATCGACGCCCCACTCCAGCCGTGACCCGGAGCGCCGCACGACGGAGTTGACGACCTGCAGCCGGATGCCGAGGCGCGAGAAGACGTCGAAGACCATGCCATTCGGCCCCGCACTGCCGCCGAAGCGATCCACGACCCGCGCAAGCAGCGCTCCCCCGGTCTCGGGGGTGAGATACATCGTCAGCCCTTCGGCGACGAGCAGCGTCGGCCGTCCCGTGGGGACACCGTCGAGGATGCGCGGGTCGACGACGTCGCCCGCGACGAGCCGATGCGTGGACGTGTCGCCCCCAAGCAGCTGGGCCCGCAGCGCGATGACCGGCGGCTGGTCGACGTCGAACCAGGTGACGGACTCCGCCGGCGCCAACCTCTCGTAGCGGGTGTCGAGCCCACACCCGAGGTGCAGCACGACCGCGTCGGGCGCCCGCTGGAGGCACGCGCGCACGCGGTCGTCGATCATCCTCGCCCGCAACGCGACGGAGGTCGCGGCGTCGTCGGTGACCCCGAGCTCGGACTCGGCGAGCTGCCGCGTGCGCGGGTCGAGACCCGCCATGACCTGCACGGCGACGTCGTCGCCGAGGATCCGCCGGTTGCGCGCATCCCGAGCGCGCCCCGCGAGGGTCCCGAGCATGGTGAGTTGCTCGCGTCTCAGCGAGGGTCCGCGCTGTGGGTCGTCCACACCGAGCAACGGTAGGCCTCCCGGCGCGCTCCGGCCCGCCGACGCATCGCCCACTGGCCCAAACCCACACGGCCGACCGCTCAACCCGCGGCCGCCCGCGCCCGCGAAAAACAGCGGCGGTTACTACTTCGACTTCAAGGCACTAACCGCCACTCTCTTTCACATCTGGTGGCCCAGCCCAGACCCCGGCGCCCGAATGCCCGATCGGGCGAGATTCACCTGCCCGGTTACCCCCGATCACGCGGCTCCTGCACTGCTGCGGTCACGTCGACACCGCACAGTTGCCGGCCTTGAGCGCCGACCCCCGTGGATTATCAGGCAAAATGGCGCACGGAGCCCCGGGGCTCGCAGCACTAGACCCCGGGGCTCCGCCGCGCCTCGCGTGCGCCGCGCACCCCGCCGCGAGTGCGGCACTGAGCACGGCAGCAACGACGGGCTTCTTCACGACGCCCTTCCGACTGGGGCGACAGCCCTGATGTGAGGCGCACGTCGGGCTTTGGCTGTGTCGGGGACACCGTTGCTGGCATGGCTGACCTCGGCGGCGACTGGACGCGCTGCGCCGAACTCGGTGACGGCCTGGAACGTGCGCCCCTGGACGTCGTAGAGCGTCTGGCTCGACGCGTCGACTCACGGTCCGAAGCCCAGCACCTTCGCCGGCCCGGAGCGTGGGGCGAGAAGCCCGTCGCCAAGCACCCCCCAGCTGCCCGGGGAGCCGTCGAACGCGACGCTGACGCTGCCGTCGTCCCAGACGACGCGTCGCCCCCAGCGTGACTCGTCATCGGCGCTGACGACCTGCCGATCGCCGTTCGTCAGCGGCTCGTGCGGACCCGAGGGGCTGGGTCCGAGGACGTGTTGCAGCTGCCCGTCGGTGTCGATGAGCCCGCCGTACACGTGCGGCAGCAGGGTCCGGGCGCGCACCGGGATGGTGATGACGTCGACGTTTTCGTCGTGGGACGCGGCGCCGACCATCCGCACCGTGCCGTCGGCCGACCGCAGCAGCAGGTTGAAGGTCTGGGTGCCGGCGATCTGCACGACCGGCGCCCCGCCGACGTCGATCCGGGTCGGCGGCATGAAATGCGGTCCGCCGGCGGTGTCCGTCGTCGGCCGCGTGCACCACACCGAGCCGTCGGCGCGCACCCCGCACAGGTAGTCGGCGGCGACGGTCAGCTGGCTGACTCGCCCGAGTTCGTCGGCGAAGCGGCCCGTGAGCGGCCTCTCGGAGGAAGAGCTGTGGCACCACACCCGCCCGTCGGCGAGCACGACGCATCCGCCGGAGTCATAGACCGACACGTAGCCGACGACCCCGTCCGGCACCCTGTCGACGCGACTCACCGCCCCGTCGCCCGAGCGACACAGCAACTCGCCGGCCATCGAGACGACACACTGGCCGAGGTCAGAGCTGACCAACATCCGCATGCCGCTCTCGGCGCCGGGCACGAGCCGCGGCGCCCGCGCGCTCGCCCGGGGATTCGAGTCCCAACACCACATGCCCCCCGCGTCGGACAGGATGCAGTCGCCGAGCACGTCCACCGCTGTGTGTGTCACCCGTGGCGCACCGACGGCTGCGCCCGCCTGCGTCAACACCTCGTTGCACACGCTCGCGGTGCCGCCGACAGCCACGATCCGCCCGGGATTGAGCGCTGCCAGGGCCTCGGCGGTCTCCCGCGGCAGCGGCCCGCACCGCGGCACCATGAGCACCGGCCCGTCGACGAGCGACACCGCGGCGGCGGCATCGACGCCGGTCAACCCCTCCACGAGGTAGGCGGTCCGCGCCCCGTCGGGGTAGCCCCGCCGCGCCACGAGCGCCGACGTCGCATACCGGTCGCGGCCCTCGAGGTCGGTGAACGTCATGTCGCCCAGCTCCCGCTGCCCGACCCTCAGCTGCGCACGTCGCGCGGTCGAGATGGCATCGGTGCCGCCGACGACCGTCACCGGCTGGCCGAACCACGCCGGCTCGGGCGACACCGTGGGCGGCGGCGGCAGCGGTCCACGAGCGGGCACGACGACGGCATGCCAGTCGCGCACCTGCACGGCGACGGCGGCTTCGGCAAGCACTCGTCCTACGGCGAAGGCCACCGGGGGCATCGCCTGTTGGGCGTCGTCGCTGCCCCAATTCCCGCTCCGCACGGCCCGATCCCACATCACTGCGGCGGGATCGGTCGGCAGGTGGCGCGTGAAGGCCGCGCGACCGACGAGGGCGCGCACCTGCGTGGTCGGCAGCCGGGATTCGGCGCCGATGACCTCGATCGCGGTGGGCCGCAGGGCGGCGAAGGCGGCGCGCGTCGACGCCGGGATCGCCCCGGAGGGCGGCAGGTAGAGGGTCGGCGTCGCGTCCTTGCCGTAGGCGACGGCGTCGAGCGGCCGCACCCCGGACACGAGCCGCAGCCGCCTGGAGGCAGGGATCTCACTACCGTCGATGCGCCAGCGCACGACCGCGGCGGCGGTGTCGTAGCGGGTCACTCCCCCGAGCCGCAGGAGCCGCACGGATTCGCCTGTGGCGTAGGCCGATCGACGCGCCGTCGCGGCGGGGAGATCGCCGGCCTGGTCGTGGCCCGGCGACGCGGGCCCGCCGCGGGCGCTCGGCGTGGCGGCGGCGATGTCGCCTCCTGCGAGCGCGCCGGGGAGCACGAGCAGCCCGGCCCCGGCCACCAGCAACCAGAGCCGACCTGCGCGACGCCTCCAGGCCCCAGCCGGGTCGTCACCACGACGTCGCCCTCGTCCCGATCGTGCTGGCCGAAGCGGTCCATCGATGTCAACGGCATGCATGCCCCAACCCCTGCCCTCATCCGAGCAACGCCCGGCCCACACGGAATCCCCCTGTGGTTCAGGGTATTTCAGACATGGGCCAGTCGCCGGGTGCGCCGCGGCGGACTTCGTCGACCTCAGACCCGAACAGACGCCGGGGAAGCGCGGGCTACGCCACCAGCGGGGCCAGCGCCTCCCCGAGGGCCGCGACACGTCCCTCGATGTGCCCGTTGGCCGGCATGTTGACCGTGAACCCGTCGATGCCGGTCGCCATCAGCGCAGCGAAGCGCTCCGCGACGTCGGCGGGCGTGCCGACGACGGCCCGCCCGGCGGCCATCGCCGCCACTTGCGGCGGCAGGGTCGCAGCGAAGGCCTCGACCTCCGCCTGGGCCTGCTCGAGGGTCGGCGCAGCGCACACACTTGTTTGATAGGTGACGGTGATCTGCGAGCGGTCCCGCCCCAGCCGCTCGCAGTGCTGCGCGAGTGCCTCGAGCTTGCGCGGGATCTCCTCGACCGCACAGATGATGTTGGACTCGTCGGCATACTGCGCGACCATCCGCAGCGTCTTGCGTTCGCCGCCGCCACCGATGAGCACCGGGATGCGCGACAGCGGCGCGGGCGAGTTGATGGCGTCGTGCACCTGATACCAGCGCCCGTCGAGGCTGGGCCGCTCGCCGCGCAGCATCGGCAGGATGATCTGCAGGGCCTCCTCCAGCTTCTCGAAGCGCTCGGTGAACGTGCCGAACGGGAAGCCCAGCGAGTCGTGCTCCAGCTCGAACCAGCCCGCCCCGATCCCCAGCTGCGCTCGCCCGCCCGAGACGACGTCGAGGGCCGTGACGATCTTGGCCAGCAGCGTCGGGTTGCGGTAGGTGTTGCCGGTGACCAGCGCCGACAGCCGCACCCGCGAGGTGTGCTGCGCGAGCGCCGACAGCAGCGTGTAGCACTCGAGCATCGCGTGATCAGGCGCCCCGAGCATCGGCAGTTGGTAGAAGTGATCCATCACCAGCACGGTGTCGAACCCGCTGCCCTCGGCCTCCTGGGCCTGCTGGACGACGGTCGGGAACAGCTGGTCGGGCGCGACGCCCGGGTAGGTGAAGTTCGGAATCTGATAGCCGAGCCGAGTCATGACGTGCCCTTCGCGTGGGGAATGCCACGG
>JBDIAP010000153.1:0-8850 GCA_039812485.1 Kineosphaera sp. | reverse complement strand
TTGGAGTGCACGTAGGGCACGGGGATCGCCAGCGGGTGGTAGTCGACCTTGCGCGGCACGAAGTTGCACACGACGAAGTTGTCGCCCTCCCACACCTGATGCGCCGGCGGCGGCTGGTGGATGCGGCCGGTGATCGGCTCGTAGTCGCTGATGTGCAGCGTCAGCGGATACAGCCCGCCGTCCCAGCCGACGACGTCGAGGGGGTGGAACGGCAGCGTGTGGATCGTGCCGGCGATACCTCCCGGGCCACGGCCGCGGTGCTTGAGGTAGACATCGGTGACCTGGTTCGGGTCCTCGCCGACGTCCTCGGCGAGCAGGGTCGTGGTCGGCACGACGAAGTCGCGCTCACAGTAGGGCGCGTGCTCCAGCAGCTGCCCGTAGGCGGACAGGAAGCGTTTCGGCGGGCGGATGTGGCTCGCCGCCTCGACGAGGTAAAGGCGCAGCGGCTCGACATACCCCTGCTGACCCTCGGTGACCGGGATCCAACGGTGGGTCGTCGCCCGCGGCAGCAGCACGTAGTGGCCCTCGCGCACGTCGAACGCGCCGAAGACCGTCTCGACCCGCGCGTGACCCCGCTCCACGTAGGCGAGCTCGTCGCCGATGCCGTTGCGATACCAGGGGCTCGTGGCGCCGACGACCGCGTAGCTGAGGCGCACGTCGGCGTTGCCGAGCACGAGCCGGCGGCCGGTCACCGCATCGGCGTCGGCCGCGACGTCGAGGTCGTGCAGCCGCAGGTGCAGCGGCCGCAGCGGGTGGTTGGGCACGGTCGACAGGTCGCCGACCGCCCATTCCCGGATGCCGACGATCGCGGAGGGATGGTTGCGGTGATACAGCAGCGAGGAGCTGGAGCTGAAGCCCTCCTCGCCCATGAGCTCCTCGTGATAGAGGTGCCCCCGCTCGTCGCGATGCTGGGTGTGCCGCTTGGGCGGCACGCTGCCGATGTTGCGGTAGTAGGGCATCGGATCTCCTCGTCGAGACGCTCCGGTGCTGGTCAGCCTACGCGCGCCGCGCGCCCGGCGCGGTGCGGACGGGCGCGCACTCAGCCCCCGACGTCGTGCAGGTGGTGCTCGACGTCGTGCACGAGGTAGGGGCACAGCGAGCGGCGGGGATCGGGCGGGAATGTTCGTCATCCCGTCGCCCTAGGAGGTGTGCCGTCTTCGGGGGCGGCGGGTTCGACCCGACCGCCGTCTATCATCGTGAGACATCGATATCACTTCGTGAGACCGTGAGCGTAGCCTCGTCGTGTGCTGCGCACCGCGACCGACTTCTTCGCCCCGCGGACGGCGGACGCCGTCACGTGGCGGCACTGGGTGCTGCTCGCCGCGAGCCTGTGGACCACGGCGGCCGGCTCGACGATCGTCATGGGCGCGGCGTTCCTGCTGCCGACCCTCCACACCGACCTCGGGCTCTCCCTCGCCCACGCGGGTCTCGTCGTCGCGATGCCGCAGGTCGGCATACTCACCGCGCTCATCGCGTGGGGTTATGTCGTGGACCGCGTCGGCGAGCGGTTCGTGCTCGTGGCCGGGCTCACCGTGACGACCGCGGCCGTCGCGGGGGCGATGGTCTCGGGGTCGCTGTGGCTGATCGCGGCCTTCTTCTTCCTCGCCGGCGGTGGCGCCGCCTCGACGAACTCCGCGAGCGGGCGGGTCGTCGTCGGCTGGTTCCCCGCGCACCGGCGCGGGCTCGCGATGGGGGTGCGGCAGATGTCGACGCCGCTCGGCGCGGCGATCGGGGCGATGACGATGCCGGTGCTCGCGCAGCGGCACGGCCTGGCCGCGGCCCTCGCGGTGCCCGCCCTCGCGTGCGCGGTCGGCATCGTTACGACGCTGCTGCTCGTCGCCGACCCCGACCGGCCCGCCCGCACTGCCCGCGGCGCCGACGGCCTGGCCGCGAACCCCTATGTCGGCGTCGACTACCTGTGGCGCATCCACGGCGTGTCACTCCTGCTGGTCATCCCGCAAACGCTCATGAGTGCCTTCACGCTCGTGTGGCTCATGGCCGGGCACGGCTGGAGCGCGGCGGCGGCGGGCGCGGTCGTCACGGTGGGGCAACTGCTCGGCGCGGCGGGGCGGATCGTCGCCGGGGCCTGGTCGGACCGGCTCGGGTCGCGGATGCGGCCGCTGCGGATCGTCGCGATCGCGGCGGCGCTCACCGCCGTCGCCCTCGCGGTCAGCGAGGGGATGGGCGCCTACGGGCTCGCGGTCGCCGTCGCCATCGCCATCGCCCTCACGGTCGTCTCGGTGGCCGACAACGGCCTGGCGTTCACCGCGGTCGCCGAATATGCCGGGCCGTTCTGGTCGGGCCGGGCGCTCGGCATGCAGAACACGAGCCAGTTCATCGCGATGGCCACGGTGACGCCGGCGTTCGGCTACCTCATCGAGCGCGCCGGCTACGCGTGGGCCTTCGCCGCCACGGCCCTCGTCGCGGCCGTCGCCGTGCCGCTCGTGCCGCGCGCCGACCGCGCCCGCTGACGCGAGGCCCCCCGCCGCCGGCATCGACGATGCCTCGGATGCGAGACCACGAGATGATGCTCGAGCACCGACAGCAGACGAAGCACCTGCGGGTCGGCGACTTCCCCGACAGACTCGACGTCATCCGGACCGACCCGAAACACTCTCGAAAGGACCACGACCATGACAACGATGCAGGCCGCAGTCGTCCGCGAGTTCGGCACCCCGCTGAGCGTCGGCGAGATCGACATCCCCGAGCCCGGTCCCGGCCAGGTGCTCGTCAAGAACCTCACCTCCGGCGTCTGTCACACCGACCTGCACGCCGCGGAGGGCGATTGGCCGATCAAGCCGAGCCCGCCATTCGTGCCCGGGCATGAGGGAGTCGGGCGCGTCGAGACGCTCGGCGAGGGCGTCACGACGCTCGCGGTCGGCGACCTCGTCGGCAACGCGTGGCTCTGGTCGGCGTGCGGCGCGTGCGAGTTCTGCGACACCGGCTGGGAGACGCTGTGCGAGCAGCAGAAGAACGGCGGGTATGTCGTCGACGGCAGCTTCGGGCAGTACATGCTCGTCGACGAGCGCTTCGCCGCCCGCATCCCCGAGGGCTCCGACCCCGTCGAGGTGGCGCCGGTGCTGTGCGCGGGGGTGACCGTCTACAAGGGACTCAAGGTCTCGGCGACCCGCCCCGGCCAGTGGATGGTCATCTCCGGCGTCGGCGGACTCGGGCACGTCGCCGTGCAGTATGCCGTGGCGATGGGCATGCGCGTCGCGGCCGTCGACGTGGCCGACGACAAGCTCGAGCTGGCGACGTCCTACGGCGCGGAGGTCGTCGTCAACGCCCGCGAGCAGGATCCGGTCGCGGCGATCCAGGAGCAGACCGGCGGTGCGCACGGCGTGCTCGTCACGGCGGTGCACCCCTCGGCCTTCGGGCAGGCCATCGGCATGGCCCGGCGCGGCGGCACGATCGTCTTCAACGGCCTGCCTCCCGGCGACTTTCCCGCTCCGATCTTCGACATCGTGCTCAAGGGCCTCACCGTGCGCGGCTCGATCGTGGGCACCCGCCAGGACATGGTGGAGGCGCTCGACTTCTACGCCCGCGGGCTCGTCAAGCCCAAGGTCGCGGTCCGGTCGCTGGAGGAGATCAACGAGGTGTTCGGCGAGATGCACGCCGGCGCCATCGACGGGCGCGTCGTCATCCGCTATTGACCGGTGCCGATCACTGCGGCGTCGTGAACGTGGCCGTGCCGCGGCGCTGGTCCTCCGGCTGGGCGGGGTCGGGCCGGGAGGGCCGGTCGGGCTGGTCGGGCTGGTCGGGGCACCCCGAGAATCGCCTCGAGCGCACCCACAACGCCACGCCGACGACGAAGAACACGAGGAACGGCATCCCCGTCGCCACCGCGACCGGGCCGTTGCCCGACCAGACGTAGGCGATGGTCTGGACGACGAGCCCGATCGCGCCGACGAGCACGAACGCTCGGGCGACGTCGCGCGGGTTGTCGCAGGTCGATCGACGCATGGCTGCTCCTTCGGTCGCGCGGTTCGCGGGTTGTCGCCCGCCCCCGATCGCGGTGGCTGGAGACTTCAGCCTCGCCGAAGACCGGCTCCGGCGCCTCCGCCGGGCGGGTGAATCTCGGCGGTCGCCGTCCTCCTCCGCCCGGCGGATGGGCCGGCGGCCACGAGCCGAGAGGTCACCGATGACGTCGCCGACACGTCGAGGGAGTCAGAGGCGCCCGATGGAAGTCCGAGAGGAGTCAGATGGCGATCGGCGCGTCGGCGACGGGAGGCGCGACGTGAGCGCCATCGCACCCGCACCGACGGCCCGAGAGCGCAGTTTGTCGCATTCCTGCGCATGTGCCGTGGTCGCGAGCTCGGTTCCCGATTAGGTTGAGCGTCACCACCGCGTCGATTCCCTCGTGGAAGGACCCACCGTGACCGAGCCACCCACCGACCGCGACACCGCGGCCGACCAGTTCGCCCGCGAACACGACCCAGCCCAGCACGACGTCAGCGCCGGCGAGGAGTTCCGTCAGCGCGGTGACTGGACCGCCGACGAAGCCGGCGGGGAGCAGGTCTGGGACGCCGACGGCAACCTCGTCGAGGGTGCGGAGCCGGGGGTCGGCCCGGCCGTCGGCTCCGGCGACGCCTCCCGTGGCGGCCCGGACGGCGACGAGGACCCCGGCTCCTCGCCCGACGGCCGCCGCGTCTCGCGCTTCGAGGAGGTGATCGACGGCGGTTACAGCGTCGGCTCGGCCGCTCCCATCGACGACGGCGCGATGCCGCTCGGCCACCCGGTCAAGGCCTGGGAGGACAGCAAGACGTATGCCACGCCGGACGACTCCTCCTACGCCCAGAGTGATCCGCACGTGTGGTTCACCGACAGCGAGGTCGCCGAGCAGTGCGGCTTCCGGCACGCCGGCTGAGCAGGCGCGCTCCTCGACCACGCAGTCGCACGACCACCCCAACAGCACGACCACCCCAGTAGGCGGTGTCGGCCCCGACGGGCCGACACCGCCTACTGGCCTCTCGGGCCGGGCGCACCCCGCCGCGGACCCCCGCAACGACGGATGCTATGGGCCGGGACCAAGGACCCGCCGCTCGCGATTCACCTCCAAATAAAATGGGCGATGATCAAATAAAAGGAGGTCTTCGTGGCAAACCCGGCCACACGCTCGCAGACACTCGATCGTGGCTTGACAGTCCTGGAAATCGTCTCCGGATCCCGCACCCCCTTGGCGATCTCCCAAGTGGCCACGAAGACAGGCTTGCACCGCTCCATCGTGTATCGGCTCATCCGCACCCTGGAGGATCACGGCCTCGTCCACCGCAATCACGAGGACAAGTTCGTGCCGGGCTTCGGTCTGGTCTCACTCGGTGCCAACATCTCCGGCTCGCTCTCGGCCTTCGCCACGCCGCCGCTCAGCAGGCTCGCCGACTCCGCCGGCGTCACCGCCTTCGTCAGCGTGCGCGACGGGGACGAGGCCGTCACCATGCTCGCCGTCGAGCCGACCCGCCCCCGCGTCGCGCCGACCGCCAAGGTCGGCTGCCGCAGCGCCATCGGCGCGGGCGCCCCGGGGCACGCGCTGAAGTCGTTCGACTCGGCCGCCCCGCACGAGCACCCCGCGGTGCGGCACGCCCGCGAGCGCGGCTGGACCCGCTCCTACGGGGAGGTCATGGACGGCGTCTCCTGCATCGCCGTGCCCCTGGCCGGCTACCAGGTGCCCGCCGCCGTCGCCGTCGCCTACGTCGGCGAGCGCGCCACCGAGCCCCTCGTCGACGCCCTGCGCGCCGTCGCCGCCCGGATCAGCACCCTGCTCGCCACCGGCGGCATGCCACCCATGCCCGTGTAGGAGGTCCCTGGTCCTCCCCAGCCCCCCGCACCCCGAAGGGCGTCACACCATCGCAACCTCCAGGAGGCGATGAGCCCTCATCCGATGCCGAATTGGACACGCTCCCGTGACCTCGACGCTCTAGGTTCGTCACGTACGCGCCTGCGGGCGTCCCGAGGCAAGGGGCATCGATCATGACGACGAGCACATCGCCGCAATCGCTGCGAGCGCGGATGTTCCGGCGCAAGCCGATCGGCGGACACCACGACAGTGGCCTGTCCCGATCGATCGGGCTCTTCCAGCTGACGATGTTCGGCGTCGGCGCGACGATCGGCACCGGCATCTTCTTCGTGCTCACCACCGAGGTGCCCGCCGCCGGCCCTGCGATCGTCTTCTCGTTCATCGCCGCCGCGTTCGTCGCCGGGCTCACCGCGCTGTGCTACGCCGAGCTCGCGGGCGCGGTGCCGGTGTCGGGGTCGTCCTACTCCTACGCGTACGCGACCCTCGGCGAGGTCGTCGCCATGGGTATCGCGGCGTGCCTGCTGCTCGAATACGGCGTGTCCTCGGCGGCGGTCGCGGTGGGCTGGAGCCAGTACGTCAACGAGCTGCTCGGCAACCTCATCGGCTGGCGCGTGCCGCACGAGCTCTCGGTGACCCCCACCGAGGGCGGCCTCATCAACCTGCCCGCGGTCGTGCTCGTCGTGCTGTGCATGCTGCTGCTCATCCGGGGGGCCAGCGAGTCGGCCACCGCCAACGCGGTCATGGTGCTCATCAAGATCGGCGTGCTCATCATGTTCATCGCGATCGCCGTGACCGGCTGGAACGCCGACAACTTCGCCGATTTCGCGCCCTTCGGCGCCGCGGGGGTGTGGGCCGCGACCGGCGGCATCTTCTTCTCCTTCATCGGTCTGGACGCCGTGTCGACCGCCGGCGAGGAGGTCAAGGACCCGGGGCGCACGATGCCCCGCGCCATCGTGCTGGCGCTGCTCATCGTCACGACCGTCTACGTGCTCGTCGCGCTCGCGGCGGTGGGCGCGCAGCCCTGGCAGAAGTTCGACGGCCAGGAGGCGGGGCTGGCGCAGATCCTCTACGAGGTCACCGGCTCGAGCGTCCCGGCGACGATCCTCGCGGCCGGCGCCGTCATCTCGATCTTCTCGGTGACGCTCGTGACGATGTACGGCCAGACCCGCATCCTGTTCACCATGGGCTCCGACGGCGTGCTCCCGCCGCTGTTCAAGCGGGTCAACCCGCGCACGCTGACACCCGTGCCCAACACGATCATCGTCGCCGTCGTCGTGTCGCTGCTCGCCGGTTTCGTGCCGCTCGACGGGCTCGCCGACCTCGTGAGCATCGGCACGCTCGCCGCGTTCACGGTCGTCTCGGTCGCGGTCATCCTGCTGCGCCGCCGCCAGCCCGATCTGCCCCGCACATTCCGGGTGCCCGGCTACCCCGTGACCCCGATCCTGTCGATCCTCGCGTGCCTCGTCGTCATCTCGGGGCTGCAGCTCGTCACGTGGCTCTTCTTCGCGCTGTGGGTCGGGGCGGTGCTCATCTTCTACTTCGCCTACGGCATCAAACACTCCAACCTCGAGCCCTATCCCGACGCCGACGACGCCTGAGCAGGAGTGAGTGAACGTGCAGACCGACCGGCCGCAGAGCCCGGCCCGCCAAGGACCCCTGTTGGTCGGCTACGGCCCCGAAGACCGTGGCCGCGGCGGCCTGGAGCTCGCCCAGACGCTTGCCGTCTCGGGCGGGCGCGCCCTCGTCGTCGCATGCGTCATCCCCGACCGCTGGGGGGCCGTCAGCCCCGCGCGGCAGACCGACGCCGACTACCAGGACTACCTCGACGGTCTTGCCCGGGAGGCCCTCGACCACGCCCGCGCCTCGCTGGCGCAGTGCACGGTGCCCGTGCGTTATGAGGTCGTCACGGCCCGGTCGGCGCCGGCCGGCCTCACCCGCGCCGCGCAGGAGAACGGGGCCGAGCTGCTCGTCGTCGGGTCGTCCGCCGACGGATCGTGGGGGCACATCGCCCTCGGCTCGACGAGCGACCGCCTGCTGCACAGCTCGACGATCCCCGTGGCCATCGCACCGCGGGGGCTGCGGCTGGCGCCCCAGGCGCGCGTGCCGCGGGTCAGCGTCGCGGTCGACGGGTCGGAGGCGTCGCGGGCCGTGCTCGCGCGCGCCGCGACCGTCGCCCAGCAGGTCAGCGCGAGCCTGCGGGTCGTGTCGTTCGCCGTGCGACACGGCGCGATGTATCCGCCCGAGGTCGGGCTACACGCCGAAGACCGAGTCGTCGCCGCCTGGCGCGAACAGGCGAGCGCGATGGTCCGCGCGAGCGTGCGCGACCTGCAGCAGACGCTGTCGTGCGAGCCGGAACTGCACGTCAGCGAGGGTAGGTCGTGGTCGGAGGCGCTCGAGGAGCCCGGGTGGCTCGACGGCGAGGTGCTCGTCATCGGCTCCAGCTCGAGCGAGTCGCGGCTCGCGCGGGTCTTCCTCGGCTCCACCGCCGCCCGCATCATCCGGCACAGCCCCGTGCCGGTCGTCGTCGTGCCCTGAGTCTGCGCGCTCACGCGCTGCGCGGGCGTGCCCTGAGTCTGCCCGCTCACGCGCTGCGCGGTCGTGGCCTGCCTGCTCGCACGGCCGCCTGCTCGCACGCCTGCCCGCTCACACGCCTGCCCGCTCACACGCCTGCCTGCTCACGCACCGTCCGGGCCTGCCGATGGGTCACGAAGGGAACGGCAGGGATTGTCGGCACGCGCCGACGCCAGGGACGGAGAGACATGGTCGAGCTCGTGGCGGTGCTGCTCGCCGCGCTCGTCGTGTATGCCGTCGCGCGACTCATCAGCCGGCACCCGCTCGCGAGCCACTGGTCGGCAGCCCGTGCCGGCGACCGCCTGCCCGCCGTGCGCCAGGCGGTCGATCCTCCTGCACCGGAAGAGAACCCGGTCGCCAGGCCGGGCGCGACCGCCCCTGGGAGCGCCGTCGCCCTGCGCGCCCAGGTGGCGCCAGGCGCGGACGGCGAGGCCGCCCCGCGACGGCCGCCGCCCCCTCCTGGCCGCTTCGCGACAGGCGCGTCG
>JBDIAP010000152.1:0-8858 GCA_039812485.1 Kineosphaera sp. | reverse complement strand
GTCGGTCGGGGCGGTGGGGTCGGTCGGGTCGTGGGTCACGTCGGCGGAGCTAGCCTCGCAGGGTGAGCGAACCGCGCCTGCTCCTCGGGCCGCTGCTGCGTTATGTCGGCCGCGGCGAGGCGACCATCTGGGTCGAGACCGACCGCCCCTGCGTCGTCACCGTGGCGACCCACGCCGACACCGCGACGAGCCCGGACGCCGTCGGCCGTGGCCCCACGTGGTCGGTGCACGGTCACCATTACGCGCTCGTGCAGGTCGAGGGGCTCGCCGAGGGCAGCGTGTCGGCCTACTCCGTGAGCCTGGACGACACGCGGGTGTGGCCCGAGCCCGACTCGATCTATCCGCCGAGCGTCATCCGCACGCTCAGCGCCGATTCGAGCATGCGGCTGGCGTTCGGATCGTGCCGGCGGGTGGCGCCGTTCGACGAGGCCGGGCTCGAGGAGATGGGCGCCGACGCGCTCGCGGCGATGGCCGAGCGCATGCGCACCGACCCCTACGAACGCTGGCCCGACGCCCTCTTCATGGCCGGCGACCAGATCTATGCCGACGAGCCCTCACCCGAGCTCGTGGCGCGACTGCACGAGACGCACGCGCCCGCTCCCCCGGGACGCGAGGAAGTCGTCGACGAGGTCTGGAACTTCGAGGAATACACGTGGCTCTATCGCGAGAGCTGGTCGCCCGCGCCCGTGCGATGGCTGCTCTCGACGGTGCCGACGTGCATGCTGCTCGACGACCACGACCTGCGCGACGACTGGAACACCTCGCTCGCGTGGCGGCGCGAGGTCACGGCGACGGCGTGGTGGCGCGATCGGGTCGTCGGGGCGTTCGCCTCCTACTGGGTCTATCAGCACCTGGGCAACCTCAGCCCGCACGAGTTGGCCCGCGACACCGTCTATCGCCGGCTGCTGGACGAGCCCGACGACGTGGCCCGCACCGCGGCGCTGGACGACTTCGCGTGGCGTTCGGACGCTCAGATCGGCACGGCCCGATGGAGTTTCGTGCGTGACTTCGGCACCGAGCAGTGCCGCATCCGGCTCGTCGCCATGGACTGCCGGGCCTCGCGCGACCTGCGGCCGGGGCATCGCCTCATGATCGACGACCGCGAGTGGGAGTGGATCGCGGCGCAGGCGCTGGAGCCGGCGACCCACCTCATGCTGGGCGCGACGCTGCCGGTGCTGCTGCCCCGCGGCATCCACCACCTCGAGGGCTGGGACGAGGCGTGGGCGTCGGGCCGCTACGGGCGGGCGGCCCAGGGCGTCGCCGAGTGGATGCGTCAGGCCGTCGACCTCGAGCACTGGTCGGCGTTCCGCATCTCGTTCGGTCGCGTCGTCGAGCTGCTGCGGCGCGTGTGCGGGGCGCCGCAGCCCCCGCAGACCGTGCTCTTCCTCTCCGGTGACGTGCACTGCTCCTACACCGCGTCGGCGCGCCTGGCGGACACCCCCCATCCGGGCACGGCGATCCGCCAGCTGACGATGTCGCCGTTCCGCAACTCGCTGCCGCTGCCGATCAAGATCGTCAACCGGCTCTTCGAGCGGGCCCCGATCCGGTATGCGACGCGGGCCTGGTCACGGGCGTTCGGCGTGCAGGACACGGGGCTGACCTGGGCGGTCGACAGCGGCCCGTGGTTCCAGAACGGGGTGATGACCGTCGTCTTCGACGGCGCACAGGCGCGGGTCGAGATCGACCGGGCCACGCACAGCGGCGAGGTGCAGCGGTTGGAGCGCGTCGCGGTGCTGGACCTGTGCCCGCAGCAGGAGCCGCCCCCGGCTGACCCGGTCGGGTGCGAACCCGCCGGGCCGGTCCGGCTCGATCGGCCCGACGGCGCCTGACGGTGTCACCGGCGGCGCATTCGCGGGTATAACCGGGGGATGCGCACCCCCGCCGACGAGGTCACCCTCCGTTTCCTGGCCGCCCCCACCGACGCCGGCTACTCCGGCAACGTCAGCGCCGGGCGGGTGCTGGAGTGGATCGACAAGGCGGGCTACGCGGCGGCGGCCGGCTGGGGCGGCACGTATGCGGTCACGGCCTACGTCGGCAACGTGCACTTCTCCCGGCCGATCCCCGTGGGCCACATGGTCGAGGCGACCGCGCGCATCGTGCACACCGGCCGCAGCAGCATGCACATCCACGTCACGGTCGCCTCGGGCGATCCGCGGGAGTCGGGGCTGGAGCCCGCGACGGACTGCCTCATGGTGTTCGTGGCGATGGACGCCGACCGGCGCCCGACGCAGATCCCGTCGTGGGCGCCCGCCGACGCCGGCGAGCGCGCCGAGCAGGCCGCGGCCGTGCGCCGCATCGAGCTGCGCCAGGACATCGAGCGGGCCATGGCCGAGCAGACCTACTCCGACGCCGGCACCGCCCCGCGCATCACGCTGCGCTTCCTCGCCGCGCCGACCGACGTCAACTGGGGCGGCAAGGTGCACGGCGGCATCGTCATGCGCTGGATCGACGAGGCCGCGCATGTGCTCGCCACCCGCTGGACCGGCCGCGAACGCACGGTCGCCGTCTACACCGGCGGGGTGCGCTTCTATCGGCCGCTGCAGATCGGGCACCTCGTCGAGGTCGAGGCCCGGCTGCTCATGACCGGCACGTCGAGCCTGCACATCAGCGTGCACGTGCGTTCCGGCGACCCGGCCACCGGTGAGCTGGCCGAGACGACGCACTGCCTGACGATCTTCGTCGCGCTCGACGAGGCGGGCTGCGCCGTCGCTGTCCCGACGTGGACGCCCGTGTCGGCCGAGGACGCGGCCCTCGCCGAGCACGCCGCGCACCTCGTCGAGCTGCGCGCCGAGATGAACCGCCTCGACGCGGCGGCGCGCTGAAACGGGCGCTCTGACGGGCCGACGCCGCGGGCCGCGCTCGCTTGCTGCCGGGATCTCAGAACATCAGGCCGCCGACCGGTGCAGCGCTCGTCGCGAACGCGGCGGTCAACTCCGCCAACGCCCCGGGTCGCAGTTCCTGCACGTCGCCGCAGGCGGCGAGCGCGCCCCATCCCCGCAGCCCAAGGTAGGCCGAACCCAACGCCTGCACCCGCAGGCGCACGTCGGCTGCCCGGCTCGTCGGCTCGCAACGACCGGCGCCGTCGGTGCCGACGCGCAGCCGCCACGCGCCGGTGTTCCACGGGCCGAGGTCATCTGCGACGTCGAGGACAACATCGCAGGCCGCGGCGTATCCCCGGGCGCTCAGCGCCGCCCCGACGTCGATGGGCCGCAGCCACAGCCCGTCGACGACGCGGACGTTCACGGCTCGCGGGCCGCTGGCCCACCACAGCAGCGGATCGTCGAAGCCGCGGTCACCGAACGTGATCGTGCGCATCAGGTCCTCGGCGAGCAGCCGCCGGGCCAGCGCGAGGAGAACTCCGGGGTCGCGGGCCTGGATGAGCATGACGTGCAGCTGCCCGTCGGTGGTGCCGTCGGGCTCCCAACTCAGGGTGCGGCTGTACAGGGCGACGCCGACGTCGGTGCCGTCGCGCCGCGCGACGACCCCTCGCAGCGGCTCCGTGCCGCGCCGCGCCTCGGGCTCGTCCCGCAGGGCGCCGTGCAACTTGCCGTCAGGCCAGGTCACCGTGCCGATGGCTGTGTCTGAGCAGGCCCGCGTGATCGTCCGGACACGCTGGGTGACGTCGTCGTGGCCGACGTCGAAGATCGTCGTGAGCTCCACGCCCGCCGCCTGTTCCTCGACGACCGGAGGGGCCGTAAGCGCCGTACCGCCGCCGAACTCGAGGCGCACGTCGAGGCTGGCGACGGCATACCCGTACCGCCCGTAGATGGCCGGGTCGCTCGCGTGCAACCCGCTCCACGTGGCGCCGCGCTCGCGCGCCTGCTGGACGTGGTGCGCCATCATGGCGGCGAGGACGCCCCGGCGTCGGTGGTCGGGGTGCACGGCCACCCAGCTCAGGCCGTCCAGCGGGTGGGTCGTGATCCCGCCCAGCGGACCCGGCGCCGCGAGCCTCAGGTCGTGCACGAGGTAGGAGCCGACGTGCGCGCCCTGCCGTGTCGCCCCGAACGCGCGCTCCCAATCGACCTGTTCGAGACCCCGGTCCCGGTCCGGCCGCGTCGGGTCGTTGACGAACGCGTAGTCGTCCAGGTCGAGGAGACGCGGGGCGTCGTCCGGGGTCAGGCGTCGGATCTCGATGCTCACGCCTCAGCCTCCGCCGGGCGGGGCCGCCACGGCAACCGGATATGCGCGGCGGACGCTGCGCTCGCGCCGCCCGCCTGGCGCCTCTCTCGCGCGCGGGGAGTTCAGAGCTTCATCAGCGCCGCCGTCGCCAGGTCCATCCCCAGGTCGGTGACGTCGTCACGGCCCTCGAAGGCCCCGAGCGCGGCCAGGACGTCCCAGGTCGGGGTGAGCGCGTCGTCCATCTGACGCTGCGTGAATCGTCCACCGCGCCAATCGATGTCGGTCAAGATGCCGCGGTAGACGTCGGCGCACATCTGGGGGACGATTCCGCCGGCCGTCGTGAGCAGCAGCAACAGACCGGGGTCCTGCTGCTGAGCCGAGCCGACGGGCAGGCGCGACACGACGTGCCGCCACAGCCCCTGGGGGTCGTCGGCCACGGCGCGCGCGGCGCTGGTCGGCGCCAGCCGCGAGCCGCGACGACGCAGCAGGCCCAGGTGTTGCGCGGCACGGCGCAGCTCGGCCACCGGTGGCGTGAGGTCCTCGCGATTGCCCGCGCCGATCCACACCCGTCCCATGTCGAGCCGCGTGAAGATCGCCTCCACCGCCGCCGGCTTGAGGTAGCCCGCGGAGGTCAGATCGGCCCCGTCCCCCACGACGTCGAGCACGACCTGCAAGGGGCGGACGGCCGCGGCGATCGTGTCGGCGTCGGGGCCGAAGTCTTCGTCGTCGTCGGCGAGTGCGCCGCCGGGCATGTCGGCCAGAGCCGGCACGAGCAGCATCGCCAGGTGCGTCTCGGAGGCCGTTCCGAAACACCGGCAGATGAGGTCGACGAGCCGCGGGTCGAGCAGGTCGGGGTCGGGCAGGCCGGGGATGCCGCCCTCGGCGATCGTGCGGACGAGCGCATCGGCCTGCGCCCGGTCGAACTCCTGCGGCGACCAGCCCGGTGGTAGCCAGTCACGCAGCTGCGCGATCGAGTCGAACGGCCCCAGCCGCCGACGGTCCCCGGCGAGGGCGGCGACGATGTCGTCGTAGCCGGGCATGCCGCCGCAGTCCTCCGGCGGGCAGGCGCGGCGCCCGTCGAGGCATCCCGCGGGGCCGGGCGGCAGGACCCTCTCGAGCTTGATCGTGTGGTCCCAGCCGTCGCCGAAGTCGTACTCGTAGAAGAGTCGCTGCCCCGGGCGCGCCAGCACCTCGTCGAGGCGCACCTGCGACTCGGGGATCCCCTCATCACCCTCGGACTCGGCAAACGGGGTGAGGAACGGCTCCATGAGCGCGTTCTTGTCGTCCGGCCCCATGCGGAAGCAGTGCAGATGTGAGTCGGTCCACCCCATCGCCACCTGCAGGATCGCGTGCACGGTGGGCAGGGTCATGTCGCTGGGCAGGTCCAGGCGGCGCCAGATCGGGGGCGTCGCGCCGTCGAGGTCGACCCGCAGCCGGTATGTCGCCGGTTCGGCGCGCCGCTGCAGCAGCCTCGGCGTAGGCCGGGAGCGCCCTGTCGACTGCGGCCGCCCCGCCGCCGCCATCCCCAGGATCGCCTCCAGCAGCTGGTGCGGGTCGGCGCCGCTGTCCAGGGCTCGATCGACCAGGTCGCGGGCGTCGGCCTGCGAGAAGCCTGGGGCTCGGGTCTCGGGCGTCGGCGTCGCCGGCAGCCCGAAGGCGGACCGCGCGTCGATGACGTTGTCGTCGGTGGCCATGGGGCCTAGCCTGGTCGTTCGGCGGCGTGCTGTCACGCTCGCGTGCGCGGCGTAGCCCTGTCAGGGCACGGTGAACGGACTGCGTCAGGATCGCGTCCCACTAGATGTCGCGGCACCTCCGCGGACACGCCCTGGTGTAGACCGGCCGGGCTCAGCAACCGTCACTTCAGGCGCGGCCAGGCTTTTCGAGCTGGGCCTCCAGGGCTGCAGCGACCGCCTCGAATTCGCTCAGGGCCGCGGTGAGGTCCTCCACGATCTCTCGGGCGAGGATCTCCGGGGAGGGCAAGTTGTCGAGGTCCTCGAGGGACTCGTCCCGCAGCCAGGCGATGTCGAGATTCGCCTTGTCGCGGGCGACGATCTCCTCGTAGGTGAAGGACTTCCACCGATCCGAGTCCACCCCCTCGCGGTCGCGGTAGGCGGCGACGAACTCGTCGAGGTCCCGGCGGCGCAGCGGATTCTGCTTGAGGGTGAAGTGCTTGTTCGTGCGCAGGTCGTAGACCCACAGCCGCTGTGTCCACGGGATGCCCGGTCGAGCGGGCTTCTTGTCGAAGAACAGCACGTTGGCCTTGACACCCTGGGCGTAAAAGATGCCGGTGGGCAGCCGGAGCATCGTGTGCAGGTCGAAGTCCGTGAGGAGCTTGCGGCGGATCGTCTCGCCGGCGCCGCCCTCGAACAGCACGTTGTCGGGGAGGACGACGGCGGCACGGCCGTTCGTGTCGAGAATCGTCATGATGTGTTGCACGAAGTTGAGCTGCTTGTTGCTTGTCGTCGCAGCGAAGTCCTGCCGTTCGATCTCGCGATCGTCGCGAACCTCACGTCCGTCGTCTCCGACCATCGTGACCGAGGACTTGCGGCCGAAGGGCGGGTTGGACAGGACGACGGACCACCGCTTCCCCGGGTCGGAGCCGAGCGAGTCGCGCACGTCGATGAGCGCGTCTCCGTCGTAGCTGCCCATGCCGTGCAGGAGCAGATTCATCGCGGCGAGGCGCGCCGTCCCGTCGACGAGTTCGTAGCCGCGGACGAAGTCGTGTTTGAGCTTGTCGCGCTGGAGGGGGTTCATCCCGGTGACGTCACGGGCCACATGGTCGTGCGCGACGAGGAGGAACCCGCCGGTGCCGCACGCGGGGTCGACCACCGTGTCGGCGATGGTCGGATCGACTGCGTCCACGATCGCCTCGATGAGGGGGCGTGGAGTGAAGTACTGACCGGCTCCGGACCCCTTGTCCGAGGCGCCCTTGGCGAGGAGGCCTTCGTAGGCGTCACCGTTGATGTCCGTGCCGGACTGTGACCAGTTCTCGACGTCGATGAGGTCGACGACGAGGCGCCTGAGTTTGGCCGGATCCTGGACGCGGTTCTGGGCCTTGCGGAAGATCGTCCCGATGACGCCCGGCTGACGGGCCAGGCCGATGAGCATCCGCGTGTACTCGATCTCGATCTGGTCCCCCTGGGCATCGAGCAGCCTCTGCCACGAGTACTCCTGCGGCAGAACCCGTTCGGGCTTGAGCTGGCGGGTGGCCCGCTCGTGCGCCATCTTGAGGAAGAGCAGGTACGTCAATTGCTCGGTGTAATCCAGGACGCCGACGCCGTCGTCCCGCAGCACGTTGCAGTACGACCAGAGCTTGTCGACGAGGCGGCGGGAGTCGGTCACGTGGTGCTCCTAGGGGTGGGGTCAGCGAGGCGATAGGCGCGATTCCGACTCTTGGGCGGTGCCGTGGGGATGACAAGGCCCGCGTCGATGAGGAGATTGATGTCCCTGATGGCCGTGACGTAGCCCACGCCCACGGATTCCTGGATCTGCGTCGCCGTGAGTTGCTCATCGGAGGAGAAAAGGTCCAGGATGCGCTGGCCTCGGGGGCCGGGTGCCGTAGCGCGAGGCGCTGCGACCGGCGACGGTGCCGAGTGGCCGGTCGGTCGTTGGATGGGCGGCGTAGTCAATCGGTAGGACGCCCACTTGCGGTCCCCGACCTTGTCGGCGAGGCCGCGCTGAACGAGGTTCGTGAGTTCGCGGGTGGCGTCGGCCGAATGCAGGCCCCACCCTTGAAGCGTCTGATTGCGGACGGGCGAACCGTCGTGCATCACGGCGAGCGCCTGCACCTGGGCCTGGGTCAGATCTGCGTGGCCCAGCGAGCGGATCCAGTCCAACACCTCGGACGTGAGCAGTGCGTGATGGGGGACGGTGACCTCGACACGACGCAGGTCCGCCGAGAAGGTCGGCGGTGCCATACCCGCGCGGTTGAGCGCTCTGAGCACAGTTGGAATCCCGGACCCGCGGTTCTCGGCGACCATGTGGCCCGTGCCGGGAAGCGGAGTATCGGTGAGCAGCTTGGCGATCAGCGCGTTCCGAGACGAGGACACGTCCGGTCCACCGAGGTCTTCCGCCTGGACGAGACCGTAGAAGCCTCCGGGGCTACGGACGACGAACCTGTCGGCGTACAACTCGACCTGCACCTGTGCGCCGTGGGACAGCGGCGAGTAGTCGCGGTGCATCAGCGCGTTGACGATGAGCTCTCGGACGACCTCCAGGGGGTATTCGAGGCGCTCGATGCGCTGACCGTCCTGCATGATCGAGGTGCGTGTCAGGTGGCGGGTGATGGCGGTGACCGCGTCGGCCGCCATGTGGGGCAATGAGCCTTCGATGCTGCGATTGTCGAGGAAGCGCTCGTTCCCCGGCCCGAGCTCGCCCATCGAGGCCCCTGGGAGAACGACGACCGAGAGGAATAGCTGCGGAAAGTACTGCTGTGGGTACCGTCCGAAGACGAGCAGGCCGCCCACCGTCGGTCGCAGCGCTCCGTCGCTCATGGCGGCCACACCAAGGTTACGCAGCAGATCATCCCGGTCGAGACTCACGAAGGCGCGAGGGCGGCTGCTGCGCATGTGGTCGAGGTAGGGGTCGAGAAGTGCTGGGTCTAGGTCCGTCATGCTCGCGTCCGCAACGATCTCGCGATCGTGTGCGGGTTGAGTGGAGTTCTCGATCAGGCGGTCGATCTCGTACTGGCTGAGTCGCCGGTCGCCGTCGCCTCCGCGAATGTAGGAGCCGCTGTAGCG
>JBDIAP010000151.1:0-8934 GCA_039812485.1 Kineosphaera sp. | reverse complement strand
CGAGCGCCGTTCGACCGGCCGCTCCGCCGGCTCCCGCACCTGGCACTCCCGCTACCTGCAGCGGCTCGTGCCGTGCGACGTGCTCATCGCGCTCGTCGCCGGATTGGCGGGGCTGACGACCCAGCTCGAGCACTCGACCACCGCGTTCGCCCTCTACACGCTCGGCGTGCCGACGGTCGCCGTCGTCTGGATCAGCGCGTTGGCGATGGCCGACGGCTACGGCCGACGGCGGCTGGCCGTCGCCAGCCACCAGCTGCGCTCCCTGGCCCGCGCGGCCCTCGGCATCCTCGCGACCGTGGCGATCGTCGCCTACCTCACCGACCTCGGCCTCTCGCGCATCTACCTCCTCGTCGTCATGACGACGCTCGTCGTCGGCTCGCTCGTCGCCCGTCTCGCGCTGCAGCGCTGGCTGCACTCCCACCGGCGCCGCGGCCTGCTCATGCAGCGCACGGTCATCGTGGGCCGTGCCGACTCGGCCAACGCCCTCATCCATTCGCTGACGAGCGAGCCGGGCCAGGGCCTGCTGCCGGTGGCCGTGTGCGCCTACGACCTCGACGGCAGCGCCGTGCTCACGGCCTCCATCGGAGGTGTCCCGGTCGTCGGCCCGCCGACCGCCGCGATCGAGGCCGTCGACATCGCCGACGCCGAGGTCGTCGCCGTCGCGGCGCACCCCGACCTCGCCGGCCCGGCGCTGCGGCGCCTGACGTGGGCGCTCGAGGACCGCGGCGTCGAGCTCATCGTGGCCCCCGGGCTCCTCGACGTCGCCGGCCCGCGCCTGTCGATCCGCCCGTCGCAGAATCTCTCGCTGCTGCACGTCGAGCGGCCGGCCGCGACCCGCGTGCACGTCGTCTTCAAGTCGCTCATGGACCGGTGCCTCGCGGCGCTGCTCGTGCTCATGCTGGGTCCGTTGCTGCTCGGCATCGCGATCGCCGTCACACTCGGCGACGGCGGACCGGTCTTCTTCCGGCAGAGGCGTGTCGGCGTGCGGGGCGAGCACTTCCCGATGCTGAAGTTCCGCACGATGGTCGTCGACGCAGAGGCGCACCTGGCCAAGCTCGCGACGCTCAGCGACGGCAACGGGGTGCTCTTCAAGATGCGCGACGACCCGCGCGTCACCCGGGTCGGGCGCGTGCTGCGGCGCTACTCCCTCGACGAGCTGCCGCAGCTGTTCAACGTGCTGCGCGGCCAGATGTCGCTCGTCGGCCCGCGCCCGCCGCTGCCCCGCGAGGTCGACCAGTACGAGCCGGACGCCCAGCGCCGGCTGCGCGTCAAGCCGGGCATGACGGGGCTGTGGCAGGTCAGCGGACGATCCGACCTGTCGTGGGAAGAGTCACTGAGGCTCGACCTGCACTATGTCGACAACTGGTCACCCGTGGGCGACCTGCACATTCTTTTTCGCACGGTCAACGCCGTCGTCCACGGGCCCGGCGCGTACTGATCGCCTTCTGGCTCTGCGCCATTGCGGGGCCGGTCCACGCGGGCCCGTGACCCCCGGGGTCACGGGCCCGCGTGACTCTAGTCTCGGGTGCTTGAAACGTGCGCTCCGCAGCCGATCAGCTGAGTGTCCAGACAGGATGTCTGCTCGTCCCACACCACGGAAGGTAACGACATGACAGGTTGCACCTGCTCGGCCGGCCATCGCGCGCCCGCCGATGCGCTGAAGCCCTCTCGCGGCCGGCGCTCCCAGCACCCCACCATCGCAGCGACCCAGACGCGCTGACGCGTCCCGAGCGGGCTCGTGCCGGCCGGCGACCTCGAGTCGCGTGCCGCCCGAGCGTGAACCGCACCCGCTGACGAACCGCCCGAACGTCACACCCCCCACCGGAGCGCGCTGTCCCGGCCGTTCCGACGTTCGCACCGCGGATCCCCTCGATCACAGTCCGCCATCTCGCCGCCACTGCGCGGCAGGTCCGCATGTCCCCGGTGAGTCCGGCATGTCGCGTCGTCCCCGACGCCCGGACGCGCCTCGCGTCGGCTCTGGGCGACGCATCCGATCGAGGAGTCCCCCAACCATGAAAGCCCTGCGAAGGGTCGCTGCCGCCTGCGCCGCGACCGCCATGATCACCCTGCCCGGCCTCCACCTCGCGCCCTCGGCCGAGGCAGGCGTCGTCTTCACCTCCCGCGTCACCGCCCGCTGGAACCCGATCACCGACTCCCAGGGGCGCGTCTGGGCCTCTGGGGCGGTCGCGCTCGGCACCGGCGGCGCCTCCAAGATCCTCGAGGGCACCGACGTCAAGGGCACGACCGAGGACTCCCTCTATGAGGTCAATGCCTCGGGAGTCACCTCCTACAAGCTCGTCGTGCCGACCGCCGGCACCTACCGCGTGCGCCTGCTCATGGCCGAGGACTGGGCCACCCGCGCCGGCCAGCGCGTCTTCGACGTCTCGGCCGAGGGCACGACGCGCATTTCGCGACTCGACCTCGCCGTCGTCGCCGGACGCGGCGTCGCCTACGACGCGACCTTCGACGTGCCGGTCACCGACGGGGCGCTCGACCTGGGCTTCCAGGCCGTGGCCAACCGGGCTCTCGTCTCCGCCATCGAGGTGACGTATGTCGGGTCCACGCCGGCCCCGACGCCCACGCCCACCCCGACGAGCACGCCCACCCCATCGCCGACACCGACGCCCACTCCGACGCCGACGACGCCCACTCCCACGAGCACACCGGACCCGATCGCGACGCCGACGCCGACGCCGACGGAGGGCACGGAGGGCACCGACACGCAGCAGGGCGGGTTCGCCGCCCGCGTCACCGCCCGCTCCTACCCCGTGACCGACGCCCGGGGCCGGGTCTGGGGCCCCCGGCCGGCCACGCTGGGCACGACCAACACCGACCGCTCCCTCGACGGCAAGCCCATCGCCGGGACGACCGACGACGTGCTCTACCAGGTCAACGCGTGGGGCACCCCCGGTTACTGGCTCAAGGTGCCGTCGCCGGGCACCTACCGGGTGCGGCTGCTCATGGCCGAGTCCTATTTCAGCGCACCCAAGCAGCGGGTCTTCTCGGTCACCGCCGAGGGCAAGCCGGTCGCCGCCGGCATCGACCTCGTCGCGATCGCGGGCCGCGCCACCGCCCACGACGTCACCTTCGAGGTGCCGGTCACCGACGGCCAGCTGACGCTCGGCTTCGCCGCCACCGTCGACCAGCCGGTCGTCTCCGCCATCGAGGTGGTCTCGACGACGCCGGTCGACGCCACGCCCGAGTCGGCCGCTCCTGCGGTCACCTTCGCGCCCGACAGCTTCTACACCGCCGACATCTCCAAGGCACCCGTGGCCGCCGACTCCGCCGCGCTCGTCGACAACCTGCGCCACCAGGTCGTCGACCACTGGAACGGCATCGCCGCGGTCAACGCCTACACGTTCAACGTGCCGTTCTATCGGGTCGGCCCCGCCCAGCCGAAGAAGCGGGTCGCGTTCTGGGACTGCCAGAGCAAGGGCTACGTGCCGAGCGGTCTCTTCGACGGCGCCAAGCACTTCGTCGACGTGCCCGTGCCCGACAACGCCAAGCCCGCGGCCGGCACGGACGCCCAGCTGACCGTCTACGACCCGGCGGCCGACAAGCTGTGGGAGTTCTGGCAGATGCGCCGCACCGCCTCCGGCGGCTGGGAGGCGTGCTGGGGCGGTCGCCTCGACAACGTCTCGACGAGCCAGGGCGTCTTCGCCGCGCCCTTCGGCACCTCCGCGGCCGGGCTCGCCATGGCCGGCGGGATGATCACCATCGACGAGGTGGAGCGCGGCTCCATCGACCACGCCATGTATCTGGCGGTCCTCGACTCCCGGGCCGGGGTCTTCTCGTGGCCGGCGAATCGCACTGACGGCAACACGAACTCGACGTCCACGGTGCGTCACGGTCAGCGGCTTCGGCTCAACCCGTCCGTCGACGTCGACACGCTCGACCTCACCCCGATGGGCCGCATGATCGCCAAGGCGGCCCAGAAGCACGGGTTCGTCGTCAGCGACCGGGCCGGCGCCGTCAACGTCATCACCGAGTCCGGCGCCGACGTCAAGGCCCGCACGGGCGTGGATCCCTGGGACCACCTCACCGGAGGCCCCACCTACAAGGTGTTGGAGAACTTCCCCTGGGACAAGCTGCAGGCCCTGCCGGTCGACTACGGCAAGCGGTGATGCACGACGCGTCGCCGACGCGTGCTGGGGGCCACTGCTCTGCTACGGGGCGGTGGTCCCCAGCTGCGTGTCCCGCCGCCGCTGCCGCCGCCGGTAGAGGGTGGCCAGCCCGGGAGCGACCCCCAGCGCGGCGGCCTTGACGCGCAGCCGGCGATTGCCGGGCGAGAGCCGGGCCGCCGTGCGCAGGTGACCGGCGGCGGCGCGCACATCGCCGCTGCGCAGCGCCGCCTCGCCCGCGTCGACGAGGCTGACCGTCGAGCCGTGGCGCCGCCGCAGGTCGAGGTAGTCGCGCTCGCCGGCCGTCAGCTCGTGTCGGTGGCGCTCGTCGATGTGCGCGAGCACCTGCTCCTCGCCGCGATACATCCGCTCGCTCTGCGTCGACAGGGAGCCGGCGCTGCGCCGATAGAGGGCCTGGGGCTCGGGCTGATAGCCGACCCGCCACCCGGCGAAGATCGCCCTCGCCCACAGGTCGTAGTCCTCGCACACGCCCATCGACTCGTCGAAGCCGTCGAGCTCGACCCACAGGCGGCGCGGGAAGACGCTGAAGACCGTGACGAAGTTGCGCTCCAGCACGGCCCGCCGCTGCGCGTCCCCTGACGGGCGATCGCCGAGAAGCACACGACGATTCGGCTGCAACCCCGCGCTCGAGAGGATGTAGGCGTCGGAGCAGACCCACGAGCGGGGGCCGTGGTCGGCGACGGTGGCGCGCCACCGGGCGACCGCCGCGTCGAGATAGGGCGGCAGCAGGATGTCATCGGCATCGAGCAGGGCGACGAGCTCGCCGCGGGCCTGCGCGATCGCGGCGTTGCGGGCCGACGAGAGGCCCCCGTTGGGCTGCCGCACGACCCGCACCAGCTCCCCGTAGGAGGTGGCGATGGCCCCCGTGGCGTCGCTCGACCCGTCGTCGGTGACGATCACCTCGACGTCGGGATAGGTCTGCGACAGGGCGCTGCTCACGGCCGCGCCGAGGTGCAGCTGGGCCTGGTAGGCGGGGATGACCACGGAGACGAGCGGCTGCGTCATGGCTGGGGGATGATCCTTCGCGCCGGGGGTCGAGGTGCGCGCGACAATCGGTGTGCCCGCGAAAAGTGTTGGGCTACAGGATAACTACGCGATCGTATGCTCGACTGCGTGACTGTCGGCCGATTCTGCTATCTCGTGCTGTGCCACACCGACCCGCCCGGTGTGCGCCGGCTCGTCGACCGCATCCGGGCCCTGTCGCCCTCGGCCGAGATCGTCGTGCGCTCCAGCACGCCCGGCCTGCTGGCGCAGGTCGACCCCGCCGCCGCGGGCGCGCGCGCCCTCGACAGCGACATCGTCGTGCGCTGGGGCGAGTGGTCGATGGTCGAGATGGTGCTCGAGGCGCTGCGTCACGTGCGGCGCACGTGCGACGCCGACTACGTCGCGATCGTCTCCGGTCAGGACTATCCGATCCGCGACCTGCCGGGCTGGGAGCGCGTCGTGACCGAGCTCGGTGCCGATGCGCTGCTCGCCCCGTTCGCCGCCCAGCCGCGCGATCACACCTTCACCTGGCGCATGGCCTCGAGTCCGTCGTGGCCGCCCGGGCGTGCGGGGCAGTGGCTCTGGCGTCAGGTCGCGCGCGTGGCGGCCCGGCTGGGACGGCTCACGGCGCCCGCGTTCGAGCTCTATCCCCTGGACCGCGCCGGTGAGCTCCGCTGGTGGTGGGGCCGGCCGCGCGGCCGCGATGCGGGGTGGGAGGTGCCCCCGGTCAAGGCCGCCTGCTGGATGACCCTCTCGACGCGCGCGATCGATCGGGTGCTCGAGGCCCACGAGAGCCGGCCGCACCTGGCCGCCCGGTATCGCACGATGCGGACGCCCGACGAATACTACGTCGCCTCGCTCGTATCCTCGGACGCGGAGCTGGTCGTCGTCGAAGCACACACGAGCGCAGTCAGATTCGAGCCGGGTGCCGCTCGGCCGGTATGGCTGGACGCCGAGCTGGTGCGGGAGTTGGCGAGCAGCGCGGAGCCGCTGCGGGCGCCGTTCGCCCGCAAGGTGGCGCCGCGGCCCGACCCGCTGCTGCTCGCCGAGGCCGATCGCTGGAGCAGCGCCGGCGGCGCCGACACCCGACCGACGCAGGAAGCACACAGGTGAGCACGAGCAGCGACGACTCCGGCGGCACGACGACCCGGGAGCAGAGCCGGCGGTCGGCGCTGATCTCCGGCACGGGGTGGCAAGCGGTCGGGCAGGTGGCGCCGCTCGTCGTCAACCTCGTGCTCACCCCCTACATCATCGCGGGGCTCGGGCTGCCCCTCTACGGGGTGTTCCTGCTGGTCTCGGCCCTGCAGGTGTTCATGAGCACCTTCGATGGCGGGATCGGGCCGAGCGCCTCGCGCTACTTCGCCATCCTCGCCGGGCAGGGTGACAGGGCGGCGACGACGAGACTGCTCGTCAGCCTGTCCGGCGTGGTCTGGGCCGCGTCGCTCGTCGTCTGCGGCGCGGCGTTCTGGTTCGCTCCCCAGATCGTCGGGTTCTTCCCCGCGACCGACGCCGACCCGGTCGGCGCGGTCTTCCTGCTGCGGGTGCTGACGGTGACGCTCGCCGTGGCGCAGTGGCGCTCGCTCTTCGCCAGCGTGTTGTGGGCGCAGAACAGCTTCGTCATCACGAGCGTGTCCGCGCTCGTCGGCCATGTCGTCTATGCCGTGGGGCTCGTCGTCACCATCGAGACCGGCGCCGGCCTGCACGGCATCGGCTGGACGCTGGCGCTGCAGCAGGTGCAGGTGACGCTCTTCTTCATCCCGCCGGCGCTGCGCCATCTCACGTGGTCCGGGGTCGGCTTCATCGGGTGGCGCGAGCTCGTCGACTTCTTCGCCTACGCGTGGAAGGTGCAGGTGTCGGGCATGATCAACGCCTACGGGCTGCAGGGCGACATGCTCATCGTCGGCAAGCTGCGCCCTGACTCCCTCGGCTTCTTCGGTCCCGGCGCGACCTTCGCCCAGCAGCTGCGGCAGGTGCCCTACAACGCCTACGTGCCCATGCAGTCGCTCATCGGGCGGGCCGTCGGCGAGAAGGGCGCGGCGGGGGCGGTCGCGGATTTCGTGCGGGTGCAACGCCTCTGGGTCATCGCCGTGACGGGTTGGATCGCCGTCGGGGTGCCGGCGTCCTATGTCGGCGTCAACGCGTGGCTCGACCTCGGCTCGAGCCTGCCGGGGGCCGTCGCCGCGATCCTGCTCTTCGGGCACCTCTTCTGGCTGCTCGCGGTGACGCCGCTCATCTGGTGCCTGTGCCTGGGGCACTCCGACGCGCAGCTGCGCTACGGGCTCATCAGCCTCGTGCTCAACGTGGCGCTGACGATCGCGCTCGTCATCCCCTTCGGCGTCATCGGCACCGTCGTCGCGACGACCCTGTCGCAGTGGGCGGCCACGGCCTACCTGACGAGGGTGGCGAGCCGCCGCATCGAGGCGCCAGTGCCCGGCCCGTGGCGCGAGATCCCTTGGGCGACAGCACTTCTCGCGGCTGTATTCTCGATGCTGGTTGTGGCCGCCGTCGACCGCCTCATCGGAACGGTGATCCCGCACGGGGCGCTGGGACTCCTCGCCTGCGGGGTGGCCGCCGCGCCCGCCGCGGCGTTCTACGTCGCGCGCACCGTCGGGATCGCCCCGCTCCGATCGCTGCTGCGGCGCTGACCGATGCGTCGGGGCGGCGCCCAGCATCTGCCCGCTACCGGAGAAGACCCCCATGTGCCCAGCTCGCCGCTCGTCCTGGATCGTCCGCGCCGCCGCGTCGTGTGGCACGCTCGCCGTGCTCGTCGCCGGCTGCTCGGCGCCCGGCCCGGCGCCGGCCCCGACGCCCTCGACGCCTTCGACCGCCTCGGCGGAGCAGGTCGAGAAGTCGCCGTCGCGCCTGTTCGGGGGCGGTGACAACGTCTTCACGCAGGACATCAGCGGCGCGCCCGTCGCCCCCGACTCCGCGGCGATGGTCGCCAGACTCACCCGACAGGTGACCGACCACTACAACGGCGTCGCGGCGCTGAACTCCTACCAATACAACGCGAGCATGTATGTCGTCGACGGCTCGACCCCCCGGGTGGACGTGCGCTTCGACGACTGCCAGAAGAAGGGCTACACCCCCCAGGGCCTGCTCGACGGCCCCCGGCAGTTCGAGAGTGTGCCGATCCCCGCCGACGCGCAGCCCGCCGTCGGCACCGACAAGGCCCTGAGCATCGTGTCGCCGAGCACCGACCAGGTGTGGGAGTTCTGGGTCACGCACAAGGACGCCCGCGGCTGGTCCGCCTGCTGGGGCGGGCGCATCGACCACGCGTCGGCGAACGTCGGGCGCTTCGCCCACCCTTACGGCGCCACGGCCTCGGGGCTGCCGATGGTCGGGTCGATGGTGACGCTCGCCGAGGCGCGCGCCCTGCGCATCGACCACGCCGTGAGCCTCGTGCTCATCGACAACGCCGCGCAGGACACGTTCTCCTATCCGGCCAACCGCAGCGACGGTCGGGACAGCAGCGCCCACGCCATCCCCATCGGCTCCCGCATCCGGTTGCCCCGGTCCATCGACGTCGACAGCCTGGGCCTGAGCCCCCTCGGCGCGGCCATCGCGCGGGCGGCGCAGACCTACGGCTTCATCGTCGTCGACACCTCGGGGGCGGTCGCGGTCATCACCCAGAGCGGCCAGGAGGAGCAGGCCCGGACCGGAGTCGATCCGTGGCCGGTCATCCTCAAGGGTGTCGAGCCCTACAACGTCATGGCCGGATTCCCCTGGGACAAGGTCGAGATCATCGAGAAGGACTACGGCGCCCCCGGCGGCGCCGCCGGCTCGACCTCGTAGCGACTCCTCGGGC
>JBDIAP010000150.1:0-9068 GCA_039812485.1 Kineosphaera sp. | reverse complement strand
TGGGCCTTCAACTACTACGGGCCGACCGGCAATCAGCGCGACGAGGTGACGGTGATTCGCCGCCGCTCGCAGGATGTGACGTACTGATGTGTCGGTCTTCGGCTCGGGTGTTGCCGTTCAGTGGGTCGGACTGTCGTAGCCGCGCAAGAAACGTCGAAGGAGCACAACCATGCGTGTGATGGCGCAGATGGCCATGGTGATGAACCTCGACAAATGTATCGGGTGTCACACCTGCTCGGTGACGTGCAAGCAGGCGTGGACCAATCGCGCCGGCACCGAATACGTGTGGTGGAACAACGTCGAGACGCGCCCCGGGCAGGGGTATCCGCGCACGTACGAGGACCAGGATCGCTGGAAGGGCGGCTGGGTCGTCGGCAAGAACGGCAGGCTGACGTTGCGGGCCGGCGGGCGCGTCAAGAAACTCTTGCAGATCTTTGCGAACCCCGTGCTCCCCAGCATGCAGGACTATTATGAGCCGTGGACCTACGACTATGACACGCTCATCAGTGCGCCCCTGCAGGAGCAGACCCCGGTGGCCCGGCCGTACTCGTTGATCTCGGGCAAACCCATGAATATCACGTGGTCGGCCAACTGGGATGACAACTTGGGCGGCTCGCCCACCTTGACGCAGAACGATCCTATTCTGCGCAAGGTCAGCGAAGACGTGAAGCTCGAATTCGAGAAGACCTTCATGTTCTATCTTCCGCGCATCTGTGAGCACTGTCTCAACCCGGCGTGTGCGGCGAGTTGCCCGAGCGGGGCGATCTACAAGCGCACCGAGGACGGCATCGTGCTCGTCGATCAGGATGCGTGTCGGGGCTGGCGGCAGTGCATCACGGGGTGCCCCTACAAGAAGGTGTACTTCAATCATCGGACCGGCAAGGCGGAGAAGTGCACGTTCTGCTTCCCGCGCGTGGAGGTCGGCATCCCGACAGTCTGCTCGGAGACGTGCGTGGGGCGGCTTCGGTATATCGGGCTCGTGCTCTATGACGCCGACAAGGTGCTCGAGGCGGCGTCGGAGCCGAATGATCGCGAGCTCTATCGCCGGCAGCGGGAGTGTTTCCTCGACCCCGACGATCCGCAGGTGCAGGAAGCGGCTCGTGCTGCCGGCATTCCGGACGACTGGCTGGCCGCGGCACAGCGGTCGCCGGTATGGGCGCTCATCAACCGGTATGAGGTGGCGCTTCCGCTGCATCCGGAATATCGGACGTTGCCGATGGTCTGGTATATCCCGCCGCTGAGCCCCATCGTCGACGAGGTGACCCGCACGGGCGTCGGCGACCCCGAGGGGCACGACGTGCTCTTCGCGGCCATCGACACGTTGCGCATTCCCACGTCATATCTCGCGGAGCTCTTCACCGCGGGGGACGTGCCGATCGTCGAAGGGGTGCTCAAGCGGCTCGCGGCGATGCGTTCCTACATGCGCGACATCAATCTCGGGCGGGATCCGCGCGCCGAGATCGCGGAGTCGGTCGGCATGGACGAGGAATCGGTCTATGACATGTATCGGCTGCTCGCGCTCGCGAAGTATGACGAGCGCTATGTCATTCCGACGGCGCACGTCGAGGACGCGCACCGGCTCGAGGAGCTGGCGACCGAGTGTGCGGTGAGCGCCCACGGCGGCGGCAGCCCCTTCGGGCAGGGGTCGGGTCGCGGCGGCCCGGTGCCGGTGGCGATCCAGACGTTCGAGGAGACCAAGCGGCGCCAGACGGCCGACGCGATGGGCGAGCCGAGCGAGCGCAGGGACGGGTTGACGCTGTGAGGATTCCGCTGACGTTGTTGCGACGACCGCCCAAGGCGGCGCAGCCGCTGGGCGAGCAGCCGCCAGACCCCGGGATGGTCGGCTCGCGGGGGCCGGCTCGGGCGCCGGCGCACGAGCGCGCGGTCGGGGTGCGCGTCGATGACGCGACCCGTCAGCTCTACCAAGTGATCTCGCTGATCCTGGACTACCCGGGCGCGCAGCTGCGCGAGCGACTGCCGGTGCTGCGGCGGGCGGTGCAGGAGTGCGCGCGGTCGGGCGTGCGGGGCGCCGCCGCGTTGCTGCCGCTGCTCGACCACCTGGAGCGGGCGCCGCTGGAGGCGCTCGAGCGCGACTATGTCGAGACCTTCGACCTGCGGCGGCGCTGCTGCCTGCACCTGAGCTACTACGGCTACGGCGACACCCGCAAACGGGGTATGGCGCTGCTCGACATCAAGCAGGCCTACCAGGCGTCCGGCGTCGACCTGTCCGACGACGAGCTGCCCGACCACCTGTGCGTGCTGCTGGAGTTCACCGCCACGATCGACCCGCCGGTCGGGCGGGTGCTGCTGCTCGACCATCGGCCGGGCATCGAGCTGCTGCGCCTCTCGCTGGCCGACCGCGGATCGGTCTACGCGGCGGCACTGGATGCGTTGACCAGCACGTTCCCCGCGATGATCGGCGACGACCGCGACGCGGTGCGGGCGCTCATCGCCGCCGGGCCGCCCGACGAGGAGGTCGGCATGGAGGCCTACCGGTGGTCGGAGCGCGAGCCCGACCACCGTGAACTCGACCACCGTGAACTCGACCAGCGTGAACCCGACCGGCGCGAGCCCGACCACGTCGACCCATACGTCACGACGACCAGGTGAGGTAGCCATGGATGTGCTGTTGTGGATCATTTTTCCGTACATCTGCCTGGCCACCTTCGTGGTCGGGCACCTGTGGCGCTACCGATACGACAAGTTCGGGTGGACGACGCGCAGTTCGCAGATGTATGAGTCGAGGCTGTTGCGGATCGGCTCGCCGATGTTCCATTTCGGGTTGCTCTTCGTCATCGGCGGCCACTTCATCGGCCTCGTCATCCCGAAATCCTGGACCGAGGCGGTGGGCATCAGCCAGGAGGCCTACCACGTCATGGCGATCTCCATCGGCGCGATCGCGGGCTTCTGCACGGTCGTCGGCATGATCATCCTCATCTATCGCCGCCGCACGACAGGGCCGGTCTTCCTCGCGACGACGACGAACGACAAGGTGATGTACGTCTTCCTCGCCGGCGTCATCCTGCTGGGACTGGCCAACACGGTGCTCGGCAATATCGTCGGCCACTACGACTACCGCGAGGGCGTCTCGATCTGGTGGCGGCAGTTCTTCACGTTCCACCCCGACCCGCAGCTCATGGCGGACGCCCCGCTGACATTCCAGCTGCACACGCTCATGGCGTGCGCGCTCTTCGCGATGTGGCCCTTCACGCGGCTCGTGCACGTCTTCAGCGCGCCGCTCGAATACCTCTGGCGGCCGTATGTCGTCTACCGCAGCAAGCCCGACGCCCGTCTCGGCGCGCGCGACGCCCGCCGCGGCTGGGAGCGCAGCGAGCTGACCCGCCGCTGAGCCGCCCACCGACCGACCGGGCCGGCCGAGCCGGGCACGACGCGCCGCCGCTGACGCGCCGCACCTGCCCGAGCCCCGGCGCGAGCCCCGCCGCGTCGCGGGCGACCCCTCGGAGGTCGTCGGTCAGCGCGTGTCGCCGAGCAGATCCCCGAAGCCGATGCCGAGGTGCCGCTCGAGGTCGGCGGCGGAGTGGCTGCGCATGTAGTCGGAGAAGCGCCGGTTGACCTCGCCCATGTATTCCTCGGCCGTCTTGGGCGCGATGTCCAGGCGCGCGGCGATCGACTTGTAGGTCTCGCCGCGGGCCCGGCCGCGCAGGACGTCGACCTGGCGCGGCGACAGGTGCGGCATGCCGCCGCGGCGCTCGACGAGCTCGGCGAGCCCGGCGAGCGCGGTCGTGATGACGACCCGGCCCGACGCGACCTCACGGGCGGACTCGACGACGGTCTCCAGCGACTCGGACTTGTGGATGACGCCCTGCGCCCCGGCGGCCAGACAGCCGGCGAGCACCTGCCGGCGGCGTTCGTTGGTGTAGATGAGCACCCGGTAGCCGGCCCGGTGCACGGCCGCGACCGCGGCGGCGCCCTGGCGAAGGGACGACTCGCCGTCGGGCGCGCGCAGCCACAGGTCGAGGAGCACGACGTCGACGCGCGGACGGGCCGCGAGGAAGTCTTCGACCCGCTCGAACGCGGCGACCACACGCACCCCCGGCAGCAGCCGCGTGACGCCCTCGCGGATGAGCGTGTCGTCGTCGATGCAGGCCACCGCGACGTCGCCGATCGAGGGCGGCGGGGGCGCCGGCTGGCGTTGGCGCGACCAGGGCGGCGCGGCGACCCCGGCCGCACCGGCACGGGCTCGGGCGGCCGGCGTCTCGTCCCGGCCCGGCACTGCGCCGGCCCGGCGCAGCTCGCGGCGCCCCCGTCCACCTTCGGGGGTCGCTCCGTCGCGCGGGGACCCGTGGCGATCTGTCAGCACAGGGTCATCCTTCCCGGTCCGGGCCGGCGTGCCTATCCCGAGCAGCCCCGGGTCGGCGGGCTCGCCGCGGCCCCCTGGCGCGGCGGCGACGCGCCTCCGGCTCCCCGCCTCCCGGCTCCCCGGCGCCCGGCTCGGCCGATCCCGCCGCGGTGCCTGCGAATTGGCCGTCGGACGCCCCCCGAGCAAGGGGTCGATCGGCGCTGGGCGCCGCGATCCGGGGCACCAGCGTGTCCGGCCCCCCGCGTAGCGTCACGGTCGTGCCTTCCCCAGGGGCCGACTCGACGGTGACCTCGAGCCCCCGGTCGCGGCAGGCGCGCTCGACGAGCTCCCCCAACCCGTAGCCGGTCCGCGCCCCCTGCGGGTCGAAGCCCACCCCGTCGTCGCGCACGAGCAGCTCCCAGCCGCGCTCGTCGGCGTCGGCGTGGACGACGCAGTGCTCGGCCTGGGCGTGCCGGCGCACGTTGTGCAGCAGCGTCGTCAGCGCCGAGCCGACGACGGCCGCGACCGGCGCCCGCAGCACGGCCCCGTGCGCGAGGTCGACGCTGACGTCGAGGCGCAGGTCCGCGAACTCGTGGGTGATGCGCTGGGCGAGCAGCGCGAGGTCGGTGTCGTCGGTCGTCGGCGACGACAGCGGCGCCTCCGTCATGAACGCGGCGACCTTGCGGGCCTCGAGCGCCGCCTGGCGGCGCAGGGCGTCGGCGAGCGCCGGGTCCTCGATGCGCCGCGAGACCAGGTCGAGGATCGTCGCCTGGTCGTGCAGCAGCGCCCGGTGCCGGGCGGCCTCGGCCGACGCGGCCGATCGCGCGGCGACCTCGGAGGCGACCCGGCGGGCCTCGTCGGCTGCCTCGGCGACCCGCCGGAAGTAGTCCGAGACGATGTAGCCGATCGCCGTGTAGGCCGGATAGATGAGCGAGTTCGTCCAGCCGGTGAGCACGATCTCGGGGTGCCCGGGCACGAAGCCGGTGGGGATGAGCGCGCAGATCCACAGTGCGCCGGCGGCCGCGAACCTGCTACTGCGCCGGCGCAGGGCCATGCCCGCGAAGAGCGCCGCGGTGTAGGCGACGGAGCCGCCCCACGCGTCCCACTGGCTGTCGCGCAGGCTCGGCGGCGTGACGACGAGCACCGAGAGCAGGCACAGGCAGGCGATCGCGATGTCGACCTGCACGAGCCACGGACGGCGCCGCAGCGACCCGTCGCGCACCCCGAGCGAGACGAGCACGAGGCCCCACGAGAGGTAGATCGCCCCCATGAGCAGGTCGATCGCCGGGTGGGGGGAGCGGCCGACGGTGCCGAGCAGGGCCGGCACCAGCTGGGCCATGTCGACGAGCCGCAGGGCCACGATGATGTAGACGAAGACCCGGTCGAGGCCTGCCTGTGTCGTCTGCGGGCGGGGGAAGAGCTGTCGCGAGATCGTGCGGGCCCGGGCCACGGCCTCCTCGGCGCGCACACCTGCTCCGCCGGCCAGAGGTGCGTTCGGCCTCGGCTGCGGGGGCTCGGGGGCGGGGCGGTGCGCCCGCTGATCTGCGACCAACCGCATCAGCCTCCGGCGGGTGGAGCGACGTGCACGCGACGGACGCCGAGCACGGAGTGCGCGATCGCGGCCGCGATGTCGCGCTCGCGGGTCGTGCCCGTGCCGGTGACCTCGACGACCCCGTTGTGCACCGCGATCTGCCAGTCGTCCTGTCCGTATTCGTGGAAGGCGGCCCGCAGGTCGGCCGTGAGGTCGTGGTCGGTGCGCCACAGGGCGCGGATGACGTCGCTGCGGCTGATGACGCCGATGAGCTTGTGGTCGCGCACGACGGGCAGGCTCTTGAAGGAGCTCGTCGTGAAGAGCGTGATGAGGTCGGCCACGTCGCTGTGCTCGGTCGTCGAGCGGGGGCCGGCGGTCATGATCTCGCCGACGGTCTCGGGCAGCGGCTCGCTCTCGTGCACGGGGATCGCGTGGGCGCGCCGGTCGGGCTCGAGGGCCCGACGCAGCAGGTCGATCTCGCTGAGCACCCCGACGAGCACGTCGGCGTCGTCGACCACCGGCACCGACGTCACGCGCCGCTCGGCCATGATCTGCAGCGCCTCGTCGAGCGGCGAGTCCCGATGGACGCTGTAGGCCGGGCTGGTCATGATCTCGCGCACGAGCATCGTGCATACTCCCTTGCTGAACTCCGTCGGAATCCATGTGTCGTCTGCCGCTGGTCGGCCCACCGGCACCCCCTGGCGCGCGCGGCGACGCCCGCCACCCTCCAGTCTGTCAGCCGGAGCCCGTGATCTGCGGCGGACCGGCATCTTTGCCCACAACGCCGCCCCCACCGGGCAGGCGCAGCAGACACGCGCCGAACCTCGCGAACGGCTCCAACGTCACCTGGTCGGCGGAGCCCTCGTGGGCGAGGTAGAGGCCCTGGACGAGTCCGAGGTGCACGCCGCACACGATCGTCGGGTTGGCCCTGGCCGCCTCGAGCATCGGGCACGAGCGCAGGTCGACGTCGCCGTCGGGCAGCTCCACGGGGTCGAACCCGAGGTTGCCGAGCACCGTCAGCGAGCGCGCGCGGGCGCCCTCGTCACCGGCCGGCCCGACCGCGCCGAGCTGCTGACCCCACAGGTGCCCGGCGGCGAGGGCGTCGCCGGCCGGGTCTCGGCTCACTCGTGCCAGTTGAGCGGCGAGCACCGAGGCCAACGTCGCGTATTCGCGGATCTGGGGGCGGGACTCCTCGGGGGGCAGCGCCCGGTAGTAGATGTGTGGCCGCCCCCGGCCGACCGGCGCACCGCTCTCGCGCACGGCGAGCCCTGCCTCGACGAGGGCGTCGAGATGCTCGCGCACCGTGTTGGCGTGCTGGCCCAGGGTCTGCGCGAGCTGATGCACGGTGACGCTCTCGCGGCTCCGGGAGAGCGCGTCGAGGACCCCCGACCGCGCTGCCGACAGCTGGGTCGTGGGATCGTGGTGCAGTCTCGTCGGGCGTGGGCCGAGGCCCGCCTCGACGTCAGGCACGTCCGGCACCACTTCAGTGTATTTACCTACTCGCGGTGGTGCGATTATCGAACGGCACAGGAGGCGGCCATGAGCTCCGACTGCGGCGGCTGCGGCTGCGGAGCGGGAGGCTGCGGCTCCGGCCCGCGGCGCGTGCCCGAGCTCGACGCACGGGTCATCGATCCCACGATCCGGCAGGCCGCCGTCTTCGGCGTGCTCATCGGACTGACCCCCGGCGGCGGCGCCACGATCGTCACCGACGAGGCCCCTGACCTGGTGCGGACCCTCATCGAAGGCCAGTTCGCCGGTCAGTATGTCGTCGAGGGCGGCCGGGTCGGCGACGAGGAATGGCGCACGACGTTCACTCGGGTGGGCTGACGAGGGTCCGGGTGCCCGGTGCCCCCGCGGCGCTCCGCGGCGGTCCTCCTCCCGGCCGGCCAAGCCCCGTGAGGGGCTGCGCGCGAGCGCGGGGACGTGGTGCACATCACGCGGGGAAGCTCGCATAGCAATCCCCGTCGGCGCGCGCGGGTCGCGCCGAACGCCGGCGGGCACACGCCATACGATGACGCGAGCGAGCCGACGACGGCTGACGAGCCCACTTCGAGGAGCGACATGACCCCGCCCCGGCGCCCCCGCGTCCTGGTCCTGCTGAGCACCTGCGCGGTGACCGCGACGATGGCGCTCGGCGCCTGCTCGATCGACGCCGAGCCCACGGCGGCCAACGGCACCCAGGCACCGCAGGCCCAGGCCGAGGAGGCGACCCCGACCCCCACGCCGACGCAGCGCGAGCTGCCCGGCGGCGGGCAGCAGATCTTCCCGACCTACCGGATGGTGGGCTATTCCGGGATCATCGGCACCGGCCCCGGGCTCGGGCGCGCGGGCGTCGGCAACATCGACGACCGCATGAAGGAGATCATCGAGCGGGCCAAGCCCTACGCCGTCGACGGCCGCAAGATCATGCCGACCCTCGAATACATCGCGACGATGGTGCACCCCTGCCGCAATGCGCCCAAGTGCCGGTCGCGGTCGACGGACGCCAGGATCCAAGAGCACCTCGACGCGGTGCGCAAGGTCAACGGCTATCTGCTGCTCGCGATCCAGCCCGGCCGAGCCGACTTCCCGACCGAGGTCAAGGCCTACGAGCGGTGGCTCAAGGAGCCCGACGTCGGCCTCGCGATGGATCCCGAATGGCGGATGGGCCCCGATCAGGAGCCGATGCGCACGTTCGGCTCCACGAGCGGCAAGGAGCTCAACGAGGTCAACACCTACGTCTCCCAACTCGTGCAGGAGAACCACCTGCCCGAGAAGGTCGTGCTGTATCACATGATCCGCACCAACTGGGTGCGTCAGCCGCAGGACCTCAAGCAGCATCCCGGCGTCGTCAACATCGTCAGCGTCGACGGCATCGGCTCGATGGCGATGAAGATCGAGACGTGGAACGCGATCATGAAGGTCAAGCCGGCGCATGTGCACCCCGGCTTCAAGCTCTTCTACACCGAGGACACCGCAGGCTCGTGGAAGCTCATGACGCCGCAGCAGGTCATGGCGCTCAAGCCGACGCCGGAGTATGTGCTCTACGAGTGAGCCGCCGGCGGCCCGCCGCCCCCGGCGCAGTCGCCGCGCCCCCGACGCGTGGCCAAGAGTCTGTGGGGTTTCGGGCCCGTCGTCCTAGCCCGTCTCGGGCCCGTCGTCCTAGCCCTTGTCGGGCCCGTCGTCCTAGCCCTTCTCGGGCCCGTCGTTCTAGAGATATTGGCCCGTCGGCCCGCCGTCGCCCGGCCGCGGGCCGAG
>JBDIAP010000149.1:0-9095 GCA_039812485.1 Kineosphaera sp. | reverse complement strand
CCTGCGCCACCTGCGCTGATCGAAGCAGCACAGGTGGCGCAAGAGGGATGGCCCGGATCAGACGCCGACGGCCGCCTCGCCCTCGCGGTGCGAAAGCCGGAAGACGGGCACGTCGTAACGCTCCCGGGCGCGCGGCACCGTGTAGTCCGGCAGCCACGCGGTGTCGCTGTCGGGGTGGGTGGCGATGACGATCGCGTCGGGGCCGAAATCGCGCACCGCCGAGTCGAGCGCCGCGTCGACGTCGAAGTCACCGACCTGGCCCGAGGCCCGATAGCCGCGCTGGGACAGGGTCTGCAGGATGTCGTCGAGCCGGCGCTGGGCCGCGGCCCGGGTCGCCTCGTCGATGAACACCGCCCCACTGGTCAGGGCCGTGCCGGTGTCGACGGGGTTGGCCGGCACCGTGACGTAGAAGGTGGCCTGCTCCCCGGCGTGGATGCGGTCGACCTCCTCGATGAGGCTCGCGGACGCGACATCGGTGTTGGCCAGCACGAGCACCCGCTGGGCCGGGGAGTCGGGACTGACGACCGGCTGGGCGCCGGTGTAGGCCTTGCGGGTGCGCACCGCCACGAAGAAGATCAGCAGCAACACCGCCCACGACAGCAGCCCCAGTGTGATCTGCGACCGGGACTCGGGGTCGAAGGCCATGAGCACGAGCACACCGAGCATCGCCGCGATCGCGAAGATCGTGAGGAACGGGAAGGCCCACATCTTGACGACGAGCTCGGCCGACGGTGTGCGCCGCCGCAGGATGAGCTGGCTGATCGCGATGAGGATATAGACGAAGAGGATCACCGCACCCGAGCTGTTGAGCAGGAAGAGGAACACCTTCTCGGGCGAGATGTAGGCGGCGATGACGCAGAGGAAGCCGATGACCGTCGAGGAGAGGATCGCCCACATCGGCACACCCTTGCGGGTGGTCTTGAGCAGCGCGGCCGGGGCCTCGCGGCGCCCGGCGAGCACGAAGAGCATCCGGCTCGCGGTGTACAGGCCGGAGTTCAGGCACGACAGCACGGCGGTGAGCACGACCGCGTTCATGACGTGATCGGCGTACGGCAGGCCCATCTCCTTGAAGGCCGTGACGTAGGGCGAGTCGCCGAGCTCGGTGTCGTTCCACGGCATGATCGTGCAGAGCAGGAAGATCGAGCCGACGTAGAAGATGCCGATGCGCCACACGACGGAGTTGACGGCCTTGGTGACGCCGCGCACCGGGTCCTCGGACTCGGCGGCCGCGACCGTCGCGATCTCCGCGCCGACCATCGAGAAGATGACGACGACCATGCTCTGGAACAGCACCGCCCCGCCCATCGGCAGGAAGCCGCCGTGCGCGGTGAGGTTGGAGAAGTCCATCGACCGGCCGGGCCACAGGCCCAGCACGTAGCAGCTGCCGATGACGAGGAAGAGGATGATCGTCACGACCTTGATGCCGGCGAACCAGTATTCGAACTCGCCGTAGCTGCTCACCGAGAAGAGGTTGGTCGCCGTCATGAGCGCCATGAGCACGAAGGCGAAGATCCACAGCGGCACGCCGGGCAGCCAATATTGCAGGAGCTTGGCGCCGGCGACGGCCTCGAAGCCGACGACGATGACCCAGAAGTACCAGTAGAGCCACGCCACCGAGAAGCCCGCCCAGTTGCCGAGGGCCTGTCGCGCGTAGTCGGCGAACGAGCCCGTGCTCGGGTGGGCGGCGGCCATCTCGCCGAGCATCCGCATGACGAGGATGATGAGGCCACCGGTGAGGGCGTAGGTGATGAAGGCCGCGGGGCCGGCCTTCTGGATGACCGCGCCGGAGCCGACGAAGAGCCCGGCGCCGATGACACCGCCGATGGCGATCATCGTCAGGTGTCGCTGTTTGAGGCCGGCGTGGAGTTCAGGGGCTGCCATGGCGCCTCCCGTGAGGTGAGGGGACGGAGGTCGGGACCGCAGATCGGCACACGATCCTGCGCGAACACTAGAGGCGAGTCGCTCGTTTGGGAATAGGCGTCCAGGTCGCTTCATCGCCCCGCAACATGCGACTGCGCCGCGGAAACCCCTGTGTGACAGGGACGGTGGAACGAAGCATCGGTCCACCGCGTCGAGTCGGCATGCGCCGTATCCTGATGAGCACCGTGGCCGGAGGTTTGCTGATGACTCTCGCAGCGTGCGGCGGCACGCCCGATGAGCCGGGCTCGACGGGCTCGGCCACCCGCCCCGCCGACACGACCTCGCCGACGGCGAGTTCCACCTACCTGCCCACCCCCGAGCCCGAGCTCACCCTGCCCGCGACCCGCCTCGGCCGACTCGAGCGCCTGTCGGGCGTCGTGGGCTCCGGCGTCGAGCAGGGGTGCCGACTGCTGACGCCCGACCAGGGCGGGCGGGCGCTCGTGCTCCTCGTCGAGGACCCGCGGGTCGTCGACGGCACCCGCGTCACCGTCGAGGGGTACCGCTCCGACGGGCCCCAGGGCATCGTCACGACGTGTCAGCAGGGGGTGCCGTTCACCGTGACCCGCATCGTGCAGGTGGGTCCCGGCAGCGCGCCGGCGAGCGGGGCGTCCGGCGCGGCGACGTCGGGCTGAGGCGGGCTGCGTCGGGGGCGACGAGCGGCTGACGTCGGCGCATGGCCGAGGTCGCGCCCGGGCCCGAGGCCGGCGCCGGGGCGCCGACGACGAGGCCGGCGCCGGGGCACCGACGACTGGCACGTCGAGACGCCACACGTGACGTCGGGGACACGCTGGTGATCACCAGCGTGTCCCCGACTTCTTGTCGTGCTTGTCCCGAGGCCGACCCCACGCGGGCGGCCGCTGATCGTCCTACCGGGTGGGTGAGCTGCTCGTCGGCGTCGGGCTCGCGGTCGCCGTCGGGCTCGCGGTCGCCGTCGGGCTGACCGTCGGGCTCACGGTCGGGCCGGCCGTCGGCGCGCCCGTCATCGTGGCCGTCGGCCGGCTCGTCGGCGCGGTCGTCGGCGCGTCGCCCGCGACGCCCAGGTGCACCCGCCCGCGGCCGAGCACCGCGCCGTCCTGCGTGACGACCTCCATGTCGCCGACGAGGCTGCGGCCGGCAGCGGCGGCGGACCGCACGGTGACGACGCCGCTGATCTGGCCCCGCTCGCGCTCCGCGAGGTCGAGCAGGGTCGGGTCGACCGTGACCGAGCCGAGCGTCGGGCTCGTGAAGACATCGAGATAGTCGTAGGCCGTGCCGCCCGCCGCGGTCGAGTATCCGTCGACCTCGACGACATACGTGCCGGGCTTGGGCCTGGGGATGCTGACGCTCTCCTCGGAGTCGCCGTCCGCCGACTGCGCGACGACGGCACCCGTGGAGTCGTAGACATAGAGGTCGAGGTCGGCCGTGAGATCGCTCGGGTTGCCGATCGACGCCTCCAGGCTCGCGGCGCCCTCGGGCACGACGACCTCGTACTGCTGCTTCTGCCCCGTGGTGATCGTCGGGCGCTCGCGGTGACCGGAGCCGAGCGGCCCGCCTCGACCCTGCGCGGTGACGGCGCCGAAGTCGTTGCGCACCGACCACTGCACGGGCAGCGGCTGCCCCAGCTGCGCCTGCAGCGTCTGCTCGGCCGGTATCACCGTGACGCCCTGGGCGGCGGCCCGCAGCGCGTAGGGGTTGCGCAGCGTCGGGGTCGTGCGCTTGGCCTCGACCTGCAGCTCCCACACGCCCGGAAGCGGGTCGGGATAAGAGCGCGAGGTCGCGTCGCAGACCTTGGGATCGGACTTGTCGTTGGTGTAGCAGGTGACCTTGCTCGTCGGCGCGTCGACATCGACCCCGTAGGGGTTGAACGCGACCCACCGCACCTGCGACCCCGCGGCGATGCCGGACAGGTCGACCTGCAGCGCCTTCGTGCCCTTGGGCACATCGACGAAATAGCTCGTCGTCGTGGTCCGCTCGACGCTGTCCGAGAAGCGCTGCGTGTAGGGCGAGGCGGCGAGGCTCTGCGACGCCACGACGGCCGCCGTCATGCGGGCGTCGACGAGCGGCGTGGCGGGCGCGTCGATCTGCAGCGTCGCCGTGTGCAGCCCGGGCGTCTGCGGCAGCGACGTCACCCGCACGGTGACGGGCTTGTCGAGCGGCAGCGTCACCTGCGTCGGGGCGCCGAACGTGCCGTCGTTGCCGACCCAGCGCAGGTCGTGCCGGGCGGCGCCGCGCGGACCGGCGGTGCGCGTGATCGTCACCTGGTCGGTGCGCTCGGAGCCGACGATCGGTCCGCCGCTCGTCGGGGAGCAGCGGTTGTAGACGCCGGGGCCGCGGTTCTTCGTCGCCAGCAGGTCGGAGATCACCGTGCACACGGGCGCCGAGATCGTGTAGCGGGAGCTGACGTCGGGCGACGTGCGCAGCTGCTGCCACGCGCCGACGATGTCGATGAGCCCCGTGCCTTGGGCGACCGACTGGGTGCCGGGCAGTTGGCGACTCGTGGAGTTCAGCGACTCGCGCAGCTGCCGCGGCTGCACGGGCAGGTCCTGCGCCCGGGCCGCAGAGAGCAGCAGCGCCGCGGCGCCCGTCGCCTCCGGGGACGCCATCGACGTGCCGTTGAACATCGCGTAGCCGGGCGGCAGCGTATAGCTGACCGGCAGCGGCGGCGTCGTCGACTTCCACCAGCGCGGCACCGTCGAGATCGCCGATCCGGGGGCGACGAGGTTGGGCTTGAAGCCGCCGTCCTCGCGCGGCCCGCGCGAGGAGTAGTTCTGCACGGCCATCGGCGCAGTGACGTCCGCGCCGTAGTTGGCCTTCCACGTGTCGCGGCTCGCGGCGGCGCCGACCGACACGACGTCGGTGGCGACCGAGGGGTCGCCGATCGTGTTGACACCCGGCCCGGAGTTGCCGGCGGAGATGAACATCTGCACGCCGTAGGTGTCGATGAGCCGGTCGTAGAGGCGGGCGCGCACGTTGTTGCCGTCGTTGAGCGCGGGCAGACCACCGATCGACATATTGACGACGTCGACCTTGCGGTTGGCGACGAGGTCGATCATGCCTTCGGACAGCGCGACCGTCGTGCAGCCGCCGGCGAAGATGCAGGCCTTGGCCGAGACGACCTTCGCGCCCGGCGCGGCGCCCTCGATGCCGCCGAAGAGCTTGTGGCCCGCGGCGATTCCCGCGACGTGCGTGCCGTGCGCGTCGGCGACGACCCCGATGTTGACGAAGTCGGCCGTGCGCCCCTCGAGCCCGGCGGGCGCGAGGTCGACGTCCTTGCGGAACTCGACGACGAAGGGCACGGTCTCGGCGATCGGCGTCTTCGGGTCGTCGGTGCCGAAGTGGCCGACCTGGAACTTCTCGCCGTAGGGGCGCATGGGGCCGCCGTCGTCGGTGAAGTCGTGGTTCTGGTTGACGTCGACCCAGATGTCGTTGCTCTCGTAGTCGTAGAGCACGCCCCACACGTCGGTCGTGTCGCCGTCGCGGTTGACGTCACCGGCGTATTCCTCGCTGGGGGCCGCCGACGACTCCCGGAACGTGTTCATCGCGTAGTCGGCGCCGGCGCGGGCCGGCAGCTTCCACGTCGCGCCGCCGTACGACGCGTCGGGACCCTTGACGTGAGTGAGCATCGGCCGCCAGGAGCCGTCGGACTCCAGCAGCGGGTCGGTCGCGGTGAACCAGTCGACGATCTTGCGCTCACCCGTGCTCGTCGTCGTCAATGCCGGGGTGTCGAGGTCGACACCGGAGTCGAGCACGCCGATCGTCACGCCACGCCCGTCCCACGCGGGGTTGCTCGCTTTGAAGGCGACCGCGCCGGTCTCGTGCGTCGGCAGGTAGGGGTTGACGGCCTCGGTCGTGCTGCTCGGCCCGGTCCACGGCCCCGAACCGGAGCTCACCTGCTTGCCGGCGTCGATCTGCGGGTCGGGCACGGCGAGGGTCTCGTCGAGGTCCATGGCTTGGACGCCGGCGAGCGTCGCGGCCTGGCGCACCGCGCCCGTCGGCAGCGAGGCGCGCAGGTAGCCGACCTTGTCGTGCCGGTAGCCGATCGTGGCGCCGAGGCCGCGTAGCCCGGCGGCCACCGTGGCGGTGCCGCCGCTGGGGGTCAGCGCCATGACCGTGACGCGCTTGCGGCCGGCGGCCTCGGCGCGGGCCAGCAGGGCGCGGCTCTGGGACGACAGCCGCGATCCGTCGCGCGACTTCACCGGCTGGGGCGCCGACGTGGCGGCGCGCGTGGGGGCGGGCAGGGGGCGGGGGTCCGAGGCGCCGGCCGGGAGGACGGCGGTGCTCAGGCCGAGGGTCAGGGCCGTCGCGCCACCGACCCTCCTCAGGTGTGACCAGTGCGACACGGCGTACCTTTCGCTGCAGGTGACCGGCCCGCAGCGTCGGCCCGGGCTGGGACGCGAGCCCCGTCGGCCAGCGGCGGCGGCGGGACGTCACGTGCAGCACACGTTAGCGTCGGCCCCCTTGCGTCCCTAAGTAATTCGGGCGGTGTCCTCGGGCGTGGCGCGGATCACCCGGGGTCGCCCGGGGTCGCCGCGAAGAGCGCGTCGATCGCCGGGATGCGCGTCCGATAGCCGCGCAGCAGGGCCTTGCCGGTGCTCACCGAGTCGACGAGCGGATGCAGCGCGAAGGCTTCCGCGGCGAGCCGCGCGTCGCGCTCCCGCGCCGCCCGGATCGTCAGCTCCTCGACGTGCTTGACGGTGAGCATGAGCCCCAGCATGTGCCCGTCGAGCGGGCCCGTGGCCAGGGGCCGCACCCCCGAGGCGTCGACGAGGCACGGCACCTCGACGACCGCGTCACTGTGCATCCCGGGGACGGCGCTGCCGGCGGCCACGTTGAGGATCATCGTCGCCGGCTGCCCGCTGTGCAGCGCCGACATGAGCGCGAGCGCGACCCCCTCGTAACCCCCGCCCTCGAGGTCGGCGGCGTCCCGCTGCTCGTCGTCCGCCCGCGCCTCGCGCATGTAGCTGGCGTCGCGCTCGGCCCGCACCGCTCGCCACGTGGCGAGCGCCGAGTCGGGCTCGGCGGCGACCGCGGCATAGAACGACTCCTGCTGGTCGAGCAGGAACTCGCCTCGGGTCTGGGCCGATCCGCGGATCGCGGCGACGGCCTCGCGGGTCCGATAGAAGTAGTAGAGGTATTCGTTGGGCAGCGCGCCGAGGGTCTGCACCCAGTCGGCGCCGAACAGCCGACCCTCCTCGATCGTCTCGAGCAGCGGCGCGTCGGCGAGCAGCCGCGGGAGCACGTCCTCACCGGCCTGATGCAGGCCGCGCAGCCAGCCGAGGTGGTTGAGGCCGACGTAGTCGGCGCCGGTGCGGCGCGGGTCGAGCCGCAGCGCGCGGGCGGCCCGGCGGGCCAGGCCGATCGGCGAGTCGCAGATGCCGACGACACGCTCGCCGAGCACGCCCTGCATGGCCTGGGTGATCATGCCGGCCGGGTTGGTGAAGTTGATGACCCACGCGCGCGGGGCCCGCGCCGCGATGCGCTCGGCGAGGTCGACGGCGACCGGCACCGTCCGCAGCCCGTAGGCGATCCCACCCGGCCCCGTTGTCTCCTGGCCGAGCACGCCGAGGTCGAGCGCGACCCGCTCGTCGCACGTGCGCCCCGCGAGACCGCCGACGCGGATGGCGCTGAAGACGACGTGGGCCCCCTCGATCGCCTCGTCGAGGTTCGTCGTCGCCTGCACCTTCGGGGCGCGCGGCGCGCCGGCGCGCTGGGCGCGCAGGACGTGCTCGATGGCGTGCAGGCGCCCAGGATCGCTGTCGTGGAGCACGACGTCGCTGATGGGAGACTCGCTGGGCCCGCCACCCAGAAGCGCTCCGTAGACCAGCGGCACCCGGAAGCCGCCACCGCCGAGGATCGTCAGCCGCATGCGCCCGATCCTGCCCGATCGGAGTGCGCGTCGCCTGCTGCGACCCGGCGGCGCAGACTGGGATCTTGGGGGCCCGGCCCGTCACGGACCGGGTCGGCATCACGCAGGAGGACGCGCGGCATGACGGACAGCAAGGCAGACGGGCAGGGTCACGGGGCGGTCGCCGAGGGCGAACGGTTCGATCCGCTGGCTCACCTGCGGGAGCCGGGCTCGCCGGAGTTCGACGTGTTCCTGCAGGGCATGGTCTTCCTCGACATCATCTTCACGGGCCTGCCGTCGATGCCGTGTGCCGGCCAGGAGGTGTGGGCCGACGGCATGGGCTCCTGCCCGGGCGGCATCGCGAACCTCGCCGTGGCCGCCGCGCGGCTGGGCCTGCGCACGAGCCTCGGGGCGGCGTTCAGCGACGACGACTACGGGGTGTTCTGCCGGCGCACGCTGCGCGACCAGGAGCACGTCGACCTGTCGGCGAGCCGGCGCTACGACGACTGGCACTCGCCGGTGACGGTGTCGATCGCGGTCGACGGCGACCGCACGATGGTGACGCACGGGCATCCGGAGCCGCAGAGCCCCACGGAGTTCATCGGCCGGCCGCCGCGCTCGCGGGCGGTGCTGCTCGATCTCGACCCGGAGCAGCCGATCGGCGGGGCCGACAGGCCGACGTGGGCGGATGCGGCGCGGGAGGACGGGGCGCTGCTCTTTGCCGACGTGGGCTGGGACGCCAGCGGCCGGTGGGACAAGGCGGTGCTGCGCCAGCTCGAGCACTGCCACGCGTTCATGCCCAATTCGGGTGAGGCGATGGCTTATACGCGCACCCGCACCGCGCGGGAGGCGCTGTGGGTGCTCGCCGACCTCGTGCCGTTGGCGGTGGTGACGCAGGGGGCTGACGGGGCGATCGCCTACGACAGTTCGACGGGTGAGGAGGCGGTCGTGCCGGCGCTGCGGGTCGAGGCGATCGACGCGACGGGCGCGGGCGACGTCTTCGGGGCGGCGCTGACGTTGGGCACGCTGGCGGGCTGGCCGCTCGCGGATCGGCTGGCGTTTTCGGCGCTGTGCTCGTCGTTGGCGGTGCAGCAGGTCGGCGGTTCGCTGGCGGCGCCGGGCTGGGGCGACATCGCCGACTGGTGGCAGCGCACCCGCGCGTGCCCGGACACCGGCTCGTATCACCGCTCGATGCGCCGCCGTTACGCGTTCCTCGACGAGATCGTTCCCGCCGTGCTGGACGGCGCAGTGCGTCGGGCGCGTGCCACGATCGCCAGGTTGTCCGACGCGTGACGAAGGCGCAGCGCAGGGTGGGGGCGAGCGCAGCGAGCACCCGCCCGGAGCGGAGTCG
>JBDIAP010000148.1:0-9106 GCA_039812485.1 Kineosphaera sp. | reverse complement strand
CTGAACGGCAACACCCGAGCCGAAGACCGACACATCAGTACGTCACATCCTGCGAGCGGCGGCGAATCACCGTCACCTCGTCGCGCTGATTGCCGGTCGGCCCGTAGTAGTTGAAGGCCCACGAGATCTGCGCATATCCACCCGCCACATGGGAGGGCTTGAAGAGGATGCGCGTGATCGAGTTGTGGATGCCGCCGCGTTTGCCCGACGCTTCGGCGATCGGCACGTCGACCGTGCGGTCCTGGGCGTGGTGCATGTAGACGAGGCCCTGCGGCATGCGGGAGGAGACGATCGCGCGGGAGGCGACGACGCCGTTGCGGTTGACCGCCTCGATCCAGTCGTTGTCGGCGATGCCGAGTGTCGCGGCATCCTCCACGCTCATCCAGATGGCCTGACCGCCGCGCGCCAACGACAGCATGAGCAGGTTGTCCTGGTATTCGGAGTGGATCGACCACTTGTTGTGCGGCGTCAGGTAGCGCACCGCGAGGCCGACGCCGTCGGGACCTGCCTCGCCGACGGCGGGTTCGCCGTAGAGGGCGGTCATGTCGAGCGGTGGGCGGAAGACGGGCAGGGCCTCCCCCATTTCCTGAAGCCAGTCGTGGTCGATGTAGCACTGCTGGCGCCCCGTGAGGGTGTGCCAGGGCTTGAGGCGCTCGACGTTGACGACGAAGGGGCTGTAGCGGCGTCCGCCGTGCTCGGAGCCGGACCATTCGGGGGACGTGATGACGGGCTGCGGCTGGATCTGGGTGTCCTTGAACGTCACCTGGTGCCCGGCCTCGCCCTCGGAGAGGTCGGCGAACGTCTTGCCGGTGCGGGCCTCGACCTGGCGCCAGCCTTCGGTGGCGAGGCGTCCGTTCGTGGTGCCGGACAGGTGCAGGATCGCCTCGCACATGTCGCGGTCGCGGGCCAGGGAGGGCTGGCCGGCGCCGGCGCCGCCGCGGACGGTGCCGTTGCGCTTGCGCAGGGTCTCGATGTCGGGGGTGGGGTCGAAGACGACGCCCTTGGTCGGCATGCCGAGTGTGGCGGCGAGGGGGCCGATCGAGGCCCATTTTTGGGCCACGAGCGTGTAGTCGCGCTCGATGGGGATCATCTTGGGCATCGTCACGCCGGGGATCGGCTCGCAGTCGCCGACGCGCCAGTCCTTGGCGACGCCGCGGGGATAGGCGAGCTCGTCGGGGGTGTCGTGCTGCAGGGGCGCGACGATGAGGTCGGTGCGGGTGCCGAGGTGGTTGCGGGCGAGTTCGCTGAACTTCTCGGCGAGCAGCTTGAACGTCTCGTAGTCGGTGCGCGTCTGCCACGGCGGGTTGATCGCCGGGTTGAACGAATGCACGAACGGGTGCATGTCGGTGCTGCTGAGGTCGTGCTTTTCATACCAGGTCGCGGCGGGCAGCACGAGGTCGGAATAGAGGGTCGTGCTCGTCATGCGGAAGTCGAGCGTCAGCAGCAGGTCGAGTTTGCCCTCGGGCAACTCCTCGCGCCAGATGACGTCGGAGCCGCGGCTGCCTTCGGGGGCGACCTGGGCCCGCAGGGAGCTGTCGGTGCCGAGGAGGATCTTGTTGAAGTATTCGTTGCCCTTGGAGCTGGAGCCCAGCAGGTTGGAGCGCCACACGGTCATGACCTTGGGGTGGTTGTGCGGCCCGTCGGGGTCTTCGGCGACGAAGCGGAGGCGGCCCTCGCGCAGCTCGCGCACGACATACTCGGCGGGCGTCAGGCCCTCGGCCTTCGCGGCGTCGCAATGGTCGAGGATGTTGCCCGACAGCGTCGGGTAGCTCGGCATCCAGCCCATGCGGGCCGAGGCGGCGAGCAGGTCGGCGGGTGACTTGCCGGCGAACATGCCGGTGCCGGTCGCGGCGGCCATCGTGTCGGCACCGTGGGAGTCATAGCGCCACTGGCCGGTGTGCAGGTAGAAGAAGGCCGCGGAGATGTTCTGCCGCGCGGGGCGCTGCCAGTCGAGCGCGAACGCCATCTGGCTGAAGCCCGTGTGCGGGCGCACCTTCTCCTGGCCGACGTAGTGGGCCCAGCCGCCGCCGTTCTTGCCCTGGCAGCCGGTGATCGTCGTCAGCGTGAGGAACGCGCGATAGATCGTGTCGGAGTGGAACCAGTGGTTGGTGCCGGCGCCCATGAGGATCATCGCGCGGCCGCCGGAGTCGCGTGCGGTGGCGGCGAACTCGCGCGCGATGCGGATGCACTGGGCCGCCGGCACGCCCGTGAAGGTCTCCTGCCACTCGGGGGTGCCGACCTCGTCGGGGTCGTCGTAGGAGGCCGGCCAGCTGCCCGGCATCCCGTCGCGGCCCACGCCGTAGCCGGCGAGCAGCAGGTCGTAGACGGTGCACACGGGCCGTCCGGCGACCTCGCGCACGGGCACGCCGCGGCGCAGCACCTGGCCGTCGCCGCCCGGGGAGTCGAAGCGCGGCAGCTCGACCTCGACGGCGTAGGTGTCACCCGCCGCGACGTCGAGCACGCTCAGGACCGGCTCGAGGCCCTCGAGGTCGAGGTTCCAGCGGCCCTTGCCCTCCTCGCCGTAGCGGAAGCCCATCGAGCCGTTGGGCACGACGGGGCCGCCGTCGGGGGCCATGAGCACGGTCTTGAAGTCGGCGTGCTCGGAGTCGGCCTCGGGGTGGGTCCAGTCGTCCTTGCGCAGGTCGGAGGCCACGAGGAACTTGCCGGGCACGAAGCCGTCGCCGCGCCGCTCGAGGCTGACGAGGAACGGCAGGTCGGTGTAGGTCGTGCAGTAGTCGACGAAGGCCGGCGTCGCCGTGTCGACGAAGAACTCCTTGAGGATGACGTGCCCCATGGCCATCGCCAGGGCCGCGTCGGTGCCGGGGTGGATGGCGACCCACTCGTCGGCGAACTTGGCGTTGTCGGCGAAGTCGGGACTGACCGTGACGACCTTCGTGCCGCGGTAGCGCACCTCGGCCATGAAGTGCGCGTCGGGCGTGCGGGTCACCGGCACGTTCGAACCCCACATCATGAGGTAGGCGGCGTCCCACCAGTCGGCCGACTCGGGCACGTCGGTCTGGTCGCCGAAGACCTGCGGGGAGGCCGGCGGCAGGTCGGCATACCAGTCGTAGAAGGACAGCATCGTGCCGCCGACGAGGGAGTAGAAGCGGCTGCCGGCCGCGTAGCTCGCCATCGACATCGCGGGGATCGGGGTGAAGCCGGCGAGGCGGTCGGGCCCGTGCTCGCGCACCGTGTAGACGTGCGCGGCGGCGGCCAGCTCGATGGCCTCCTCCCAGGAGGTGCGCACGAGCCCGCCCTTGCCGCGGGACTGCTTGTAGGTCGTGGCCTTGCGCGGGTCTTCCACGATGCTCGCCCACGCCTCGACGGGGTCGCCCATGAGCTCCTTGGCCTCGCGATACATCTCCAGCAGCACGCCGCGGGCGTACGGATAGCGGATGCGGGTGGGGCTGTAGGTGTACCAGGAGAACGCGGCGCCGCGGGGGCAGCCGCGCGGCTCGTATTCGGGCCGGTCGTCCCCGGTGCTCGGGTAGTCGGTCTGCTGGGCCTCCCACGTGATGATCCCGTCCTTGACGTAGACCTTCCAGGAGCAGGAGCCAGTGCAGTTGACGCCGTGCGTGGAGCGGACCACCTTGTCGTGACTCCACCGATCCCGGTAGAAGGAGTCGGCCCCCCGGCCGCCGGCGATCGTCACCGTGCGCCCGTCGTCGGAGATCTCCCCACGCCTGGTGAAGAACCGCCCCATCTTCAGGACCGCGTCTCCCGATGCCTGGCCGGCCTCCGGCCGCTTCGCCGTGGTGCTCACCCGTGTCTCCTTCGGTGTCGACTCCCGGGGCGGACCCCGCGCCTGACCGCTGACTCGCCGCGCTCGACCGTGAGCGACGGCGGGTGTGTCTGGCCACCGTACGCAGCCCAGCGGCGTTGCGGGAGGGCGCCGCGACCAACGTCCCACATTTAACACTGCTGGGCTCGTTCTAAACGCGAGGCGATCCCCGAACCCTAGGATTGCCGACAATCCGATCCCGAGGAGACGATGCCGATGAGCGCCGCCCACCCCACCGTCGCCATGCTCTACCCCGGCCACAGCGCGGAGGACGAATACCCGCTGCTGGAGCGACTCATCGGCGACGTGCGACTGCCGGTCGTGCACACGTGGGAGGGCCCGACCGACCACGACGTCGCCGCGCTGCTCGCGCTCGGCGCGCGGGAGCCTCTGGCAGCCGCCGCGAGCGCGGCGCTGGCGCACTCCCCCGACGCGCTCATGTGGGCGTGCACATCGGGCAGCTTCGTCTACGGCCCGCGGGTGCACGAGCAGGCCTCCTGGATCGCGCAGGCGGCGGGCGCGCCCGCCTCGTCGACGTCGATCGCCTTCGTCGAGGCGCTGCGGCACCTGGGGCTCGGGCGGGTCGCCGTGGCGGCCACCTACCCCGTCGAGGTGACGCGGCACTTCACCGGGCTGCTGGGCGACGCCGGGGTCGACGTGCTCGCGGTGGCGAGCCACGACATACCGAGTGGGGAGGACGCGGGGCGCCTGCCGCCCGACGCCGTGCGCGAGCTCGTCGGCGACCACGCTCGCTACCCCGCGGGGACGCAGGCGCTGCTCGTGCCCGACACCGCGCTGCACACGGTCGGGCTGCTGAGCCGGCTGGAGGACGACCTGGGACTGGCGGTGCTGACCGCCAACCAGGTCACGGCCTGGCACGGGCTGCGCCTGGCCGGCTGGCGCGGCCGGGCGGGCGGCCTCGGGCGGCTCTTCGCGTGAGCCGCCGGGGCCGCCCCGCCTCCGCTCAGCCGCACACCTCGTCGACCGTGGCGCCGAAGCGGGCGAGCCCCTCGTCGATCTCCTCGCGCGAGACGACAAGGGCGGGGATGAGCCGCACGACATTGCCGAGCGGCCCGCAGGTCAGCGACAGCAGGCCGTGGCGCGTCGTGGCCTGCTGCACGGCGAGGGCCGTCGTGGCGTCGGCGAAGCCGTCGGCGTCGGTGAACTCCAGGCCCTGCATGAGGCCGTTGCCGCGCACGTCGCCGATGACCGGGTGCCGGGCGGCGATCTGGCGCAGCCCCGCCTGGAGCTGCTCGCCGCGCACGCGGGAGTTTTCGACGAGTCCCTCGTCGCGGATGACGTCGAGCGTCGCGCAGCCGGCGGCGGCGGCGACGGCGTTGCCCCCGTAGGTGCCCCCCTGCGATCCGGGCCAGGCCTTGCTCATGAGGTCGGTCGACGCGGCGATCGCGCTGATGGGGAAGCCGCTGGCGATGCCCTTGGCGGTGATGAGCACGTCCGGGGTGATCGCCGAATGCTGATGCCCCCAGAATCTGCCCGTGCGCCCGCAGCCGGCCTGCACCTCGTCGACGACGAGCACGATGCCGTGGGCGTCGGCGCGCTCGCGCAGCCCCTCGAGGAAGGCCGGCGGCGTGGGGATATAGCCGCCGTCGCCCAGGGCGGGCTCGATGAGGAACGCCGCGGTCTCGTTCGCGGCGGTGCGCGTCGCGAAGAGGTAGTCGAGCTCGCGCAGGCAGAAGTCGACGGCGGTCTGCTCGTCCCAGCCGTAGCGGTAGGCGTAGGGGAACGGCGCCATGTGCACCCCTCCCATGAGGGGTGAGAAGCCCGCCGAGAAGCGGGTGCCGGCCGTCGTCAGCGTCGCGGCCGCGACGGTGCGGCCGTGGAACCCGCCCTGGAAGACGATGATGTTGGGGCGCCCGGTCGCCATGCGGGCCAGGCGCAGCGACGCCTCGACGGCCTCGGAGCCGGAGTTGGCGTAGAAGAGCGAGTCCAGGCCCGCCGGCAGCACCTCGCCGAGCTTCTCCGTGAGCGCCAGCAGCGGCCGGTGCATGACAGTCGTGTATTGCGCGTGGATGACGAGACCGGCCTGCTCGCGGGCGGCCTCGACGACCCGCGGATGGCAGTGGCCGGTGCTCGTCACGCCGATGCCGGTCGTGAAGTCGAGGTAGTCGCGGCCGTCCGTGCCGTGGATCCACGATCCGCGGGCATGGTCGACGACGACCGGGGTGGCTTGCTTGAGCAGGGGACTCAACGACGTCATGCGGCATTCTTGCCGCAGCGACTGCCGGATTGTCAACAATCAGACGCTGCCCGAGGCAGTGCGACGCCGCACCCACGCGGCGAGGGGCGAGCGGTCAGACCCAGCTGAACTCGGGGTCGACCCGCAGGTCGCGGCCCACGAGGTAGGCCAGCGCGAGGTCGAAGAGGTCGCCGGACATCGGGCTACCGTCGACGCACGATTCGTAGTCGGTGAAGAGCGACTCCACGTAGGGCACGGTCACCTCGTCGGCGAGCGCGCCAACCGCGCGGTCGCAGACGATCTGCCAGGCGAAGAAGCTCATCGGTGCCGGCTCGTCGGCGGACCACTCCCAGCGCTCGCCGGTGACGACGTGCAGTAGCTCGCGGTCGGACGGCGTGAGCCGCGCAATGTCGGCCGGCTGGGCGACCATCCAACGCACCTCGCCGGTGATGAACCGGCCGGACTCCATCGCCGCCACCTGCAGGAGCAGCGAAAGGTCGAAGTGTGCGGTCGTGGTCTGCGTCATCGTGTCACCTCCCGAGTGCGGTCTGACGTCGGCTGCGTGTGGACGCTGTCTGTCGTCTGACGCTGAACGAATGTGCTGGGCTCCCTTGCCCTCCTTCATATCGGCATTCCCCGTGTGCGCCTGAGCGCTCCAGGAGCCGTAATCGGTACGAGTTTGCGTGTGCCATAACACATTTCCTGACGAGGGCAGTGGGCACGACGAGTGCCCGCGCACTGTGCAGGACGGTGTGCTACGCCCCCCCGGGTGGTGTCCGCCTCCGCGAGACGCTACCGGCAACACGTGCGGGCGCCTCGCCTTGGTTCCACGCGCGTCGCGGGGCTTTGCGCAGCGGTCCGCGCCGACCTCTCGCGTGCGTCATCGCCGCAGGGGCGCGGTCGTTACGCCCGGCGACCGGACCGCCCCTGTGATCCGGCACACTTCTGGCGTGGCGGCCTTGACGGCTCCGAGGGGACCCGCTGATGGACTCGACACCACCGAACGGTTTCAATGGCTTCGTCAGGACCGCTCAGAGCAGGTTCCCAGCACGGAGGACATCGATGACCCAGCCGTTGACGCCGCCACCCGCCGCCGCGGCGCAAGCCTCGCCTCTCACCCTCGAGGCGCCGCAGGCGACGCAGCCCGTGGCAGCCACGTCGGCCCCGAAGATGGCGCCCGCCGTGCCGCAGGAGGCCATCGGCCAGCTCGACGCCAAGGTCGACGCCTACCTGCAGGGGTTGACGACCGCGCAGCCGAAGTCGCCGGAGTTCGACACGCGCGCGGCCGACGTGCGCACGATGGGCGACGCCGACATCCGCCGCGCCGCCGAGACCTCCAACCGGCTGCTCAAGACCCCGGTGCAGGCCCTCAACAAGGGCAACCTCACGAGCGGGTCGAAGGTCGGCACGACGCTGCAGCAGCTGCGCCGCACCGTCGAGGACCTCGACCCCAAGCAGGCCTCGGTCGGCAAGCGACTGCTCGGCGTGATCCCCTTGGGCAACAAGGTCACCGACTACTTCCGGCGGTATGAGTCGGCCGAGAAGCAGCTCGACGCGATCCTGCACTCGCTGCGCAACGGTCAGGACGAGCTGCTCAAGGACAACGCGGCGCTCAACCTGGAGAAGCAGACCCTGTGGGACTCGATGGGGCGCCTCAACCAGTACGTCTACATCGCCGAGCGGCTCGACGCCCGGATCTCGGCCCAGATCGCCGAGCTCGACGTCACCGACCCCGAGCGGGCCAAGTCGCTGCGCGAGGACGTGCTGTTCTACGTGCGTCAGAAGCACCAGGACCTGCTGACCCAGCTCGCGGTGTCGATTCAGAACTACCTCGCGATCGACATCGTCATCAAGAACAACATCGAGCTCATCAAGGGCGTCGACCGGGCCTCGACGACGACGGTGTCGGCGCTGCGCACCGCGGTCATCGTCGCCCAGGCGCTGAACAACCAGAAGCTCGTGCTCGACCAGATCACGGCGCTCAACGTGACGACGTCGAACATGATCCAGAGCACGAGCGAGATGCTGCGCGACAACTCCGTGCAGATCCAGCAGCAGGCGGCGAGCGCCACGATCGGGCTGCCGCAGCTGCAGGCGGCCTTCCAGAACATCTACCAGACGATGGACGCCATCGACGCGTTCAAGGTGCAGGCGCTCGACAACATGGCCGCGACGATCGGCGTGCTCGAGTCCGAGGTCACCAAATCGCGCGAATACCTCGATCGGGTGGCCAAGTCCGACGAACGGAACCGGTCGGGCTCCCTCGATCTCGGTGGTGGGCAACGGCTCTGACGCCCGTCAGGGCGGTGGATCAGGGCGCGCCCCGGTGGCGTCGACGACCCGGGCCGGACGGCAGCGCACGAGGTGGTCGGTGGGACGTGACAGGCTGTCGGCAGATGATCCTGCGCGCCTGATCCTGTGCGGCCGGCCGGGCAGCTCGGCGCGAGGAACCCTCCGGCGGCCCGGTTCGTCGGGGCACCATCAGCGACACGAAGGGGACTGCGGCAATGACTCTCGGGGATTTCCTCGCTCGCCTCGGCGGGAGAGGTGAGGAGTCGCGCCCGCCCGAGCCCGAGCCCGAGCCGGAGCTGCACCGACCCCCGAGCGCCGACGCTCTGCGCGCGGCCCTCGGTGAGACGGAGCGGCTCGTCGACGAGGGCGCGGTGCCCTCACCGGTGACGGCGCGGGTGCGCCGGGTGACGGCGACGGTGCGCGACACGATCCCGCGCCTCGACGCGCTCGGCGCGGGCAGCGACCAGGCCTATGCCGTCATGGCGACGGCCACCGACTACCTGCCGGAGGCCGTCGGCGGCTACCTGCGGCTGCCGCGGCGGTTCGCCGACACGCGACCGGTCGACGGCCCGAAGACCGCGCTCATGGTGCTCGTCGACCAGCTCGACCTGCTGGGGGCGACGATGGACGCCGTCTTCGACGCGGTGTGCCGCGACGACGCCAACGCGCTCGTGGCGCACGGCCGATTCCTGGCCGAGAAGTTCGGCACCCGTAGCCGGGGTGGTGACCTCGAGGTGCAGGGCATCCCCGTGCCGCCGCCGGAGCCGCCCCCCGCGTCGGGCGCGCCGCCCGGCGCTGCGTCGGCGCTCGCGGCTGCGTCGGCGCCCGCGTCAGGC
>JBDIAP010000147.1:0-9107 GCA_039812485.1 Kineosphaera sp. | reverse complement strand
GACTTCGGCGCTATGGGTGTGCGCGGCGTTGCTCCACACGCTAGGCCGCCGCCCGGTGCGGGCACGAGGCGTGCGCCTCAACCCTTCGATTGATTCGCGGCGTCGGCTCACGGGTCACTCGTGGCGTCGGCCGGGTCGTGCGCCGCGGCCCTCGGGCTCGGCGAACGGCCCAGCGACGCGGCGCTGGTCGGTGGCGCGCCGGTCATCTCGGGGATGCTGTGGGGCGCCCGGCGGCCGGCCCGTACCCGCGCATCGCGACCGGACGCGAGGCAAGCTGGACCTCATGGAGCCCGTGCAGCCGCCACCCGTCGACGCAGCCTCCGGTGTGTCCCCCGGCCGCGACGGCTTGGGGCCGCTGGCGGCCCTGGTGCTCGGTGAGCAATCGACGCCGGCCACGGAGGAGTTCCATCGCGTCGCCCTCGACCTGCGGCGCTTCATGCTCGAGTACGAATTCGGCCTGCGCGAGATGGAGACCAAGATCTCGATCCTGCGCGACGAATTCGTGCATATGCATGAATACAACCCCATCGAGCATGTCTCGAGTCGGGTCAAATCGGGTGAGAGCCTGCTGAAGAAGGTGGCGCGCCGCGGTATCGACACCCGCTTCGAATCCATCCGGACCCATATCACCGACATCGCCGGCATCCGCGTGACGTGCAGCTTCGTGTCCGACGCCTACCGGCTCTTCCACCTGCTCACCGAGCAGGACGATGTCACGATGTTGCAGGTCAAGGACTACATCGCCGCACCGAAGCCCAACGGCTACAAGAGCCTGCACGCCATCGTGCAGGTGCCGATCTTCCTCTCCCATGGCAAGGTGCTCGTGCCGGTCGAGATCCAGTTCCGCACCATCGCCATGGATTTCTGGGCCAGCCTGGAGCACAAGATCTACTACAAATACGAGAGCAGGGTGCCCGACGGGCTCGTCGACGAGCTGCGCGAGGCCGCCGATTCTGCTGCCGAGCTCGATGCCCGCATGGAGCGGCTGCACCATCAGCTGCACGGACATCTCGACGGGTGGCCGAACCTCTCGCCGCTCTCGAAGGAGCGATGATGCGCATCACACGGATCAGCCCGAACCTGCGGGTCGACGACATCGGCGCCGCCCGCACCTTCTACACCGGCTTCCTCGGCCTGAGCGAGGAGGAGTTCGACCTCGGCTGGGTGGCCCGCTACACCGACCCGAGCACCGGCGCCCACGTGCAGCTGCTCACCACCGACGCCACGGCGCCGGCGCAGGCCGCCATCTCGGCACACGTCGAGGACGTCGACGCGGCCTACGCCGAAGCGCTCGCCGCCGGCCACGAGATCGTCCACGAGCTGACGACCGAAGAGTGGGGCGTGCGCCGCTTCCTCGTGCGCGCGCCCGACGGGAATGTCGTCAACATCGTCCAGCACCGCGAGTGAGGGCGTCGCCGGCCGACTCTCCTCTGCGAGCGTCGTCGTCCGGGCCGAGCTTGGCGCCCACCCCGGCGACGAGGGCTGGGGTTCGCGTCCACGGTCGGTGCTGGAGCGCATCCCCCGGGCTGAGACCCCAGCCTTCGGCGCTGGTCGGCGGCGTCGTGCCGGGCGCTGAGCCTTCGGCGCTGGTCGGCGGCATCGTGCCTGGCTCTGAGCGCGGCTGACGGCCCTTGCGCACATGCATCGTTGCATGCAACAGCGGATGCATCTAGCCTGATCGCATGCCCGCGACCGCCGCCGAACGTGCCTACGCGCACGTCAAAGACCTCATCCTGTCCGGCGACGTCGCCGGTGGGGAGCCCGTCAGCGAGCTCGCCATCAGCGACGAGCTGGGCATCAGCCGCACGCCGGTGCACGAGGCGTTCCTGCGGCTCGAGGGCGAGAACCTCATCAGCCTGGCGTCCCGCCGCGGGGCGACCGTCACCCCGATGGCCCCCGACGAGGCGCGTGACGTGCTCGAGATGCGGGAGGCCATCGAATGCTCCACCGCCCGACGCGTGCTCTCCGGGCGGGCCACGCCGCAGGCCGCGCAGGCCGTCGAGAAGCTGCGCGACAACGTCCGACGCCAGCGCCTGCAGGTCGAGACCGCCGACGTCGACGCCTACCTCGCGCTCGACAGCGACTTCCACGCCATCCTCATCGCGGCCTCCCGCAACGCGATCGCCCAGTCGTTCCACGCGGTGCTGCGCGACCGGCAACACCGGCTGCGCAAGGTGCTGCTCGACGTCGGACCCGACGAGGTCCGCGGCTCGTTCGCCGACCACGAGCTCATGCTCGCCGCCGCCGAGCGGGGCGACGCCGACGAATTCTGCCGGCTCGTCTCGACGCACGTGCGGCGCTACCGGGGGATCCTGTGATGCGCGGCTGGAAGGGCGCCTTCGCCGCCCTCTTCGTGTGCTCCTGGGCCGGCAACCAGTTCAGCCCCCTCCTCCTGCTCTATCGCGAGCACGACGGCTACAGCACCGTCGCCGTCAACGCCTTCCTCGGCGTCTACGTGCTCGGGCTCGTGCCCTCCCTCGTCATGGCCGGTGGCCTCTCCGACCGCTACGGCCGCCGGCCCGTCATGACCGTGGCGACCTTCGCCGCGGTCGCGACGAGCGCGGTGCTCGCCCTCGGCGAGTGGGGGCCGATCCCGCTGCTCATCGGCCGTCTGCTGGCGGGGATCGCCGTCGGCAGCGCCATGGCCGTCGGCACGAGTTGGCTCAAGGAACTGTCGAGCCACCCCCACGACCTGCGCGCCGACCATGGCGCCGGGGCACGACGGGCCGCCGTCGCGTTCGCGCTCGGGTCGGGTGGCGGGGCGCTCGTCGCGGGCCTGCTCGCCGAGTGGGGGCCGTGGCCCGAGGTGCTGCCGTATGTCGTGCACCTCGCCGTGGCCGTGCCGTTGCTGCTGCTCGTGCCGAGGATCGTCGAGACCCGCACTGCCGCGGTCGGCGCGGAGCCGTGGCACCGCAGCCTGCGCATCCCGGCACTCGCGCACCCGCGCTTCGGCCGCGTCGTGCTGCCCTGCGCCCCGTGGATCTTCGGGGCCGCGGCCCTGTCCTACGGCTACCTGCCGGTGCTGCTGGCCGGTGCGACGCGCGGCTTCGGCATCGCCTACGCCACCGCGCTGACCGTCGTCGCCCTCGGCGTGTCGGCCGTCGTGCAGCCGATGGCCAAGCGCCTCGACTCCACGACGAGCGCCCGCGGGCTGCTCATCGCCTGCGCCACCCTCACGGTGTCGGTGGGGGTCATGGCCCTCACCGTGCGATTCGGCTCGCCGTGGCTGGGCGTGGCGGCGGCCGCCGTCACCGGGGTCGGCATCGGCATCGCCCTCTCGTGCGGGCTCCTGGAGGTGCAGCGGATCGCCGGCCCCGACGGGCTCGCCGGGCTGACCGGGGTCTTCTACGCCCTCGCCTACCTGGGCTTCCTCACCCCGACCCTCATGGCCGCGGTCACCCCCCTGTGGCCGACGCTCGAGCTCTTCGGAGCGCTGCTGGTGCTCGGCGCCGGGTCGACGATCGTGCTGCTCGTGCATTCGCGCCGGCACCTTCCGCTGGCCGTGCTGCCGACGACGGCGAGCTCGGCGAGCATGCGGCGGACACCCGGCGAGTCGGTCCGCGCGGCGACTCCGGCCTGACGTCACAGCGTTGGCACCGCCAACCGCCGGACAGGCGGCCCGCCCACGCGCCACCGCTACGACCACGACCACGACCACGACCACGAGTAGACGGGATACCGCTGCCGGTTGCGCGGCCTTCTCGCCGGCCGGTCGTCGGCGTCGTCTCGCCTCGGTTGACACGTGCCGGTGGCCCCGTCGGGGGCCGGGAGGCGGCGCGGCACGAGCCAGTCCGCACGGCCGACACACCCCGACCGGAGGAGGATGCGCCCATGACCTTCGACCTCGACCGGTTCGTCAGCGCCCAACGCGGCACCTACGACACGGCGCTCGCCGAGCTGCGCCGGGGGCGCAAGTCGAGCCACTGGATGTGGTTCGTCTTCCCGCAGGTCGAGGGCCTGGGAAGCAGCGTGACGGCGCGGCGGTATGCGATCGCGGGCCGGGCCGAGGCCCTCGCCTACCTGCGCCACGACGTGCTCGGGCCGCGCCTGCTCGAGGCGAGCCGGGCTGTGCTCGACTCCGGCACGCGCGACGCCGCGACCCTGCTCGGCGGCATCGACGCGATGAAGCTGCGCAGCTCGATGACGCTCTTCGAGGCCGTGGCCGACGGCGAGCCGGTCTTCGCCGCTGTGCTCGACACCTTCTACGGCGGGGAGCGCGACGAGGAGACGTTGCGCCGGATCTGACGCGGGCCGCTCGGAGGAGCGGTCAGATCGCGCTGCAGAGCCGGAACGCGTCGAGCACCGCGGTCTGGATCGTGCGGCTGCTCACGGCGTCGCCGATGCGATAGAGCCGGTAGCGGCCGTCGGCGTTGCGGGTCGAGGTCTGCGGCTGCACCGCCAACAACTCTTTGAGGTCGATCATGCCGGCGTTGGTCGAGCCGGCGACGAGCCCGTCGTAGACCTCGGTGTTGGGCACCGTGCCGTGGTCGATGACGACGGTGTCGGCGAGATGCTCGACGCTCTTGCGGGCGCCGTCGACCCCGAACGTCGCCTTGAGCCGGCCGTTGACCCGCTCGATGCCGTGCAGCCGATGCACGGGCGTCATCGGCACCTCGTGGTCGGCCATCATCTCGAGGTAGCCCATCATCGTCAGCGTGCCGACCTCCGGCGCCAGCGTCCGCTCGGGGGTGACGTAGCACACCGATCGGGCCGTCCCCGCGAGCACCTCGACGGCGTCGAGGGCCTGGTTGGCGCCGTTGTCGTCGTAGACGATGACGTCTCCCGTGGGCTTGACGACCCCGGCCATGACGTCCCAGACGTCGGTCGCGAACCGGCTGCCCTCGGCGGCTCCGACGTCGGGCAGCCCACCAGTCGCGACGATGATGACGTCGTAGCCGGCGTCGGCCAGCTCGTCTGGCTCGACGTAGTGGTTGAGCTCGATGCGCACGCCGAGTCGGCGACATTCGGCGACCCGCCAGTGGACGATCCCGATGAGGTCGCGCCGCCGGGCCGTCGTCGCGGCGAGGTTGACCTGGCCGCCGAGCCGGTCGCTCGCCTCGAAGAGCACGACGTCGTGGCCGCGCTCGCCGAGCGTGCGGGCCGCCTCCAGGCCCCCGGGACCGCCGCCGACGACCGCGACCTTCTGGCGCTGCGCCGCGACGGTGACCTGGTGCGGCAGCTGCAGCTCGCGGCCGGTCGAGGCGTTGTGCACGCAGAACGACGACCCGGAGGTGTAGATGCCGTCGATGCACATATTGGCGCCGACGCACGGCCGGATGAGGTCTGCCTTGCCCTCGGCGACCTTGCGCGGCAGGTGCGGGTCGGCGATGAGCGCCCGGGTCATGCCGACGAGGTCGAGCAGGCCCTCGGCGATCGCGTAGCGGGCGGTCGCCACGTCGGCGATGCGGGCCGCGTGCATGACCGGGATGTCGAGCTGCTTCTTGACCCAGCCCGCGAACTCCAGGTGCGGCGCGGCCGGCGTGCCCATCGGCGGGATCATGCGCGCCAGCTCGGCGTCGGTGTCGATGAATCCCTTGATGAGACTGACGAAGTCGATGCCCTCCGCCGACAGGAGGCGCGCGATCCGCACCGCCTCCTCAGGCCCGATGCCGCCGGGGCGACCCTCGTCGAACGTCATCCGCACCCCGACGATGAAGTCGTCCCCGACCGTCTCCCGGATGGTGCGCACGACCTGCAGCGGGAAGCGCATCCGATTCTCGAACGAGCCGCCGTAGTCGTCGTCGCGGTCGTTGCGCAGCGGCGTCCAGAAGGCGTCGAGCAGGTGCCCGTAGGCCATGAGCTCGACCCCGTCGAGACCCGCGGCCTGGCAGCGGGCGGTGGCGTCCGCGAAGTCGCGGGCGATCCGCTCGAGGTCGGGCGGCTCGGCGGCTCGGGTGAACGCCCGGTGCGCCGACTCGCGCACCCGGCTCACCGAGACCGCCGGCACCCAGTTGTCGTTGTAGTTGCTCGTGCGGTGCCCCAGGTGGGTCAGCTGGGTCATGACAGCTGCGCCGTGCTCGTGCACCTCGTCGGCGAGCCGCCCCAGCAAGGGCACCGATTCGTCCTTCCACAGTTGGAGGTTGCCGAAGGCCGGGGCGCTGTCGGGGCTGACGAGCGCACTGCCGCCGATCATCGTCAGGCCGACGCCGCCGCGGGCCTTCTCGACGTGATACTCCCGGTAGCGGTCGCCGGGGAGCCCGTGCTCGCTGTAGGCCGGCTCGTGCGACGTGCTGACGATGCGATTGCGCAGCGTCAGGTGCTTGAGCGTGTAGGGGGTCAGCAACGGGTCGTTCGGCATTGGCATCTCCGAGGGCGGTCGGTGACGGCATGAGGACCGGCGGGCCGGGCACCACAGCGTGACCCGGCCGACGCGACGAGCGGAAGTGCCCCGGCCGAAACCGATCGAGGTGTGAGTCAATGAGTCATGCCCCATCCCCCGCCGAAGCGCGATCCGGCCCGCCGCAGAGTCGAGCGGGAGATCCTCGCTGCTCCGCTGCTCGCGCCGCCGGGGCGCTGCTCGAGCCGCGTCATCGCCGATCAGCTGGGCGTCAGCCAGTCGCGGGTCGCCCGGACGTGGGCCCCGATGCGCGCCCGCACGCGCCTCACCGACGCACTCGACGACGTCGTCGGTGACCGACCGATCGCGCTCGCCGGGATGCTCGTGCAGCCTGGCTCCTGCCTGCTCGTGCTCGCCGTGCCCGAGGCGGACCTGTCGTCCCCCGCCATGCAGGCCCTGCAGGCGGTCGCGGGCCCGCAGCGGTGGGTGCTCGCGTCGCCAGGCGTGCGCCAGGCCGCGCGGGCCGTGCTCGGCGCCGACGTCGTGCGCGCCGAGCTGCGCGTGGTCGATGCGGGGGCCGGGCCCGACTTCTGGGCACGCGTGCTCGCAGGGGCAGCGGGGCACGCGCTCGTCGGTGTGCGCAGCGGCGACCCGCACCCCGAGGAGACCTACCCTCCCGCCGCTCAGCCCCATCGCGCCGGGGCAACCGACGGCGTGCCGATCCTGACGTGCTCGGGCGCCGAGTGGCTGTCGCTGTGGGGTTTCGTCGAGGGGCGTCGGCTCCTGCGCCCCGAGACCTGGAGCGACCTCGCGGCCGCGCTGCGTCGGTGGGCCCGGGCTCCGGTCGCCGGGCTGAGCTGGGTCGCCGGCTCGGACTCGACCGACCCGCCGCCCCCGGCGGTGCCGCGCCGTTCGACGCGACATCCGGGCCCCGAGCGCGCGCTCGCCGACGAGGTCGTGTCGGCGCTGCGGGCCGGCGTGCGGGAGGGGCGGATCGCGGTCGGGGCGCGGGTGACCGAGCACTCCCTGGCGACCCGGCTGCATACGACTCGGGGCCAGGTGCGGGCCGCCGTGCGGCTCCTCGAGCGCGACGGGCTGCTGACGATCGCGTCCGGCTCGGGCGCCGTCATCGCGATGCCCGAGGCCGCCGACGTCGTCGAGATCTACGCGGCGCGCGCGGCGCTGGGGGCCATGGTCGTGCGGGCCGCGACCCGCTGGACCGACCCCGCTCGGTCGGCCGTCGCCGCGACCCTGGCCGAGCTCGCGCAGCACGCCGCAGCCGGCGACGTCACCCGGGTCGGCGACCTCGACATGGCGTTCCAGGACGCCCTGGCCGACGCCTCGGGGCTCGTGCGGATCACGCCGATGCTGCACGTGCTCGCCGACCAGCTGCGCATGTTCATCGCCGTCATGGGTCTCGAATACGACTATCCCGCCGATCTCATCCTGCGCGACGACACCGCGATCTTCGAGGCCATCGACTCCGGCGACGGCGATCGCGCGGTCGCGTTGTGGCGCACGAAGATGCAGGACGCCCGGGCGTACATGCTCGCCGCCTTCGCCGCACCGGGGCGGCCGTTGCCCAGGCCTTGACCGCCGGCACCTCCGGCGGCGTGACAGCATCGACCGCGTGACCGACCTGACCGAGGTGTTCTGGCGGGCCCACGACGGCCTGCCTCGCGAGGCCCCCGGGTCGCCCGAGACGACGCGGCTGCTGCTGCGCCTGGCCCGGCCGCTGCCCGCGACGCCGACCGTGCTCGACATCGGTAGCGGGACCGGCCCGGCGACCGTCGTGCTCGCGCAGGAGACCGGTGGCCGGGTCATCGCGGTCGACCTGCACGAGCCCTTCCTCGCCGAGGTCGCGCGGCGCGCCGAGGCGGCCGGGGTGGGCGAGCGCGTCGAGACCCTCGTCGCGTCGATGGACGCGCTGCCGGTGCCGCCCGGGTCGGTGGACCTGGTGTGGGCGGAGGGGTCGGCCTACGTCATGGGGTTCGACGCCGCGCTGGCCGCGTGGCGACCGCTGCTGTCGCCCGGCGGGGTCGTCGTGCTCACCGAGGCCGAGTGGACGACGCCCGACCCCGCGCCGGGCGCGCGGGCCTTCTGGGACGCCGGCTATCCCGCGATGCGCACGACTGCCGGCAACGTCGCCGCAGCTCAGAACGCGGGTTGGGTCGTGCTGGCGACCTACCTGCTGCCCGACTCGGACTGGGCGCACTATTACGACCCGCTGGGCCGACGTCTGGAGGAGTTGCGGGCCCAGGGCGTGGCCGACGAGGCGCTGGCGCAGGTCGGTGCGGAGATCGGCGTGCGCGCGGCGCACGGCGGCGACTACGGCTACACCGGCTACGTGCTGCGGCCCAGGCTTTGAGTGAGGATCGGGCCCGAAACACGGCCTGGCTAGCGTGACCTCCGTGGACGAGAAGCCGAACCCAGATCGCGCCCGCGTCGTCATCACCTACTGCACGCAGTGCCGCTGGCTGCTGCGGGCCTCGTGGATGGCGCAGGAGCTGCTGACGACGTTCGCCGACGAGCTCGACGAGGTGGCGCTGCGGCCGGCGACGGGCGGGATGTTCCGCGTCGACGCCGGCGGCCGGCCGATCTGGAATCGCAAGCGCGACGGCGGTTTTCCCGAGATCGGCGAGCTCAAGCGGCGGGTGCGCGACGCGGTCTGCCCGGAGCGCGACCTCGGGCATCTCGATCGCGCGCGCTCAGAAGGCACGGACTAGCGGACCGGATCTGTCCGCAGGAGCTCGGAGCATGAGGGCGTTCCCACGCACCTCATGCCAGACCAGGAGCATCCCTCATGAGCGAACGCGACACCCTCATCGAA
>JBDIAP010000146.1:0-9131 GCA_039812485.1 Kineosphaera sp. | reverse complement strand
CCCGGTCGCGGGGCCGGACGAGCGAGGTGGCGCCGCCGACCCCGGCGCCGTCGCGCTGACGACGACGGCCGCGGGGCCGGGGGCCCCGCAACGCACCGGGCTCGGCCCCATCGGGTGGGCGCGCTGGGCCTGGCGGCAGCTGACGAGCATGCGCACCGCGCTGCTGCTCCTGCTGCTCATCGCCGTCGCCGCCGTGCCGGGGTCGGTCTTCCCGCAGCGCGACATCGACCCGGCGGCCGTCACCGCCTACCTGCGCGACAACCCGACGTGGGGGCCGTGGGCCGACCGGCTGCGGCTCTTCGACGTCTTCACCTCGCCGTGGTTCTCGGCGATCTACCTGCTGCTCGTCGTCTCGCTCATCGGGTGCATCGTGCCGCGCACGCGGCTGCACTGGCGGGCGCTGCGCGGGCAGCCGCCCAAGGCGCCGTCGCGGCTCGCGCGGCTCTCGGCGCACCGCGCCTTCGAGGTCGACGCGCCCCCGGCCGCGGTGCGCGACGAGGCGCGCGCGGCGCTGCGCCGCTCGCGCTACCGGCTGCGGCGCGACGACGACTCCGGCGCGCCGGGCGAGAAGCCGGACGAGCGGCAGGTCCCGCTGGAGGTCGCGGCCGAGAGCGGCTACCTGCGCGAGACCGGCAACCTGCTCTTCCACGTCGGCATCGTCGTCGTCATCATCGCGCTGGCCTGGGGTTATCTCGTCGGCTGGAAGGCCGACCGCATCGTCCCCGTAGGAGGTTCGCTGACCAACACGGTCTCGGGCTACGACACGTTCGCGGCCGGGCCGCTCGTCGACACCGACGACCTGCAGCCGTTCACGGTGACGATCGACCGCCTCGACGTGCGCTTCGAGGACGACGCGAGCGGCGCGCAATACGGCGCGGCCCGGGATTTCCAGGCGACGACGACCGTGACCGACGCGCCCGGCGACGCGCCGCAGCAGCGGCGGCTCGCCGTCAACGCGCCGCTGCGGTTCGGTGACTCGTCGGTCTACCTGCTGGGCAACGGGTATGCGCCGGTCATCACCGTGCGCGACGCCGCCGGTGCCGTGCTCTATCGGCAGGCGACGCCGTTCCTGCCGCAGGACGGCGTCTACACCTCCACGGGCTCGGTCAAGGTCGTCGGCGCGAGCCCGAGGCAGCTGGGCTTCACCGGGCTGTTCCTGCCGACGGCGTTCATGACCCCCGACGGTCCGGCCTCGGCGTTCCCCGACGCCCGCAACCCCGCGCTCGTGCTCAGCGGCTGGGTGGGCACGCTCATGCCCAACGGGCCGCAGTCGGTGTATTCGCTCGACACCTCGGCGATGACGCAGCTCACGGGCAGCGACGGCAAGCCGCTGCAGATCGTGCTCGGCGTCGGGCAGACCGTGCCGCTGCCCGGCGGGCTCGGCTCGATCACGTTGGAGCGCGTCGACCGGTGGGCGGGCCTGTCGACCCGCTACGACCCCGCGCGGCCGCTCGCGCTCGGCGCTGGGCTCGTGTGCCTGCTCGGGCTGCTCGGGTCGCTGCTCGTGCGGCGGCGCCGGATGTTCGTGCGCGTCCGCCCGCTGCCTGGGGGCCGCAGCGCCGTCGAGATCGGCGCCTTGGCCCGCGGCGAGGACGCGACGCTTCCCGACGCCGTCGACGAGCTCGCGGGGCGGCTGGGGGCACTCGGGGCGACCGGCGCGGCCGAGCCCGAGCCACGCGGCGATGCCGGGTCGTAGGCTGGCCTCGGTGCGTCCGATGCGCACCAGGCGATCGCTCGGGCCGATCGCACCACGACACGGATCGCACCACTGACATCGCACCACTGACATCGCACTACTCACACGGATCGCACTACTGACGGAGCCGCGCATGGACGGCCACGGCCTGGCCACACTGTCGAACCTCGTGCTCTACGGGGCGATGGGCGTGTTCGCCTTCACGATGATCGCGTTCGCGGTCCACCTCGCCTACGCCGCCGGGTCGCGCGGGTCGGCGCGCTCCGACGAGCGGCACGACGCCCGCCACGACGCCCGGCAAGACGCCCAGTCCAAGGTGGCGGTCGGCGCGGCCGTGGGCTCGGGATCGGGCTCGGGATCGGGATCGGGCGCCGCGCTGCCGGACGCGCCTGCGCAGGCGTCGGGCGAGGCACGCGGGGCGGCGCGCCGCGCGGCCGACCGGGCCAGCCGCGCCGACCTCGGGGCTCGCGCGGGCTCGCTCGGCATGACCCTCGGGTGGCTCGGCACGATGCTGCTCGGCGCCTCGATCGCGCTGCGGGGGGCCTCGGTGGGGCGCGCCCCGGTCAGCAACATGTTCGAGTTCGCCTGCGCGGCAGCGTTCCTCGTCATGGCCATCTACCTCGTGCTGGCCTTGCGGCGGCCCCTGCGCTGGCTCGGGCTCTTCATCGTCACGCCCGTGCTGCTCGCGCTCGGGCTCGCGATCACGGTCTGGTATACCCAGGCCAGCGAGCTCGTGCCGTCGTTGAAGAGCACGTGGCTCGTCATCCACGTGCCGGTGGCCATCCTCTCGACGGCGATCTTCACGGTGTCGTTCTGCGTGCTGCTCCTGCACCTCGCCCAGGCCCGCCGCGAGGCTCTGCTCGCGGCCCACGCGGCCGAGCGCACCGAGGGCAACGAGGGCACCGAGGGATCAGGGCGTCCGGTGCGCTTCGACCGGTTCCTCTCGACGCTGCCCGACGCCGCGTCGCTGGACCGCACCGCCTACGGGCTCGTCGTCGTCGCGTTCCCCCTGTGGACCTTCACGCTCATCGCCGGCGCCATCTGGGGCCAGCAGGCGTGGGGCACCTACTGGAGCTGGGACCCCAAGGAGGTGTGGACGTTCGTCATCTGGACGATCTACGCCGCCTACCTGCACGCCCGCGCGACGAGCGGGTGGAGCCTGCGCACCGCCAACCTCATCGCGGTCGCCGGCTATCTGGCGATCATCGTCAACTTCACGATCGTCAACATGTATTTCCCCGGCATGCACTCCTACTCCGGACTGGTGACCCCCTGATGTCTCCCGCACTGCGCTACTCGCTCGCTCGCATCACCGTGTTCCTCGCCTGCCTGCTCGTCTTTTGGCTCGTGGGCCTGCGCGACAACCCGCTCGTGCTGCTGCTCGTCGCGACGACCGTCTCGATGTTCATCTCGCTCATCGCGCTGCGGGGCATGCGGGAGCAGTTCGCCGACCAGTTGGCCCACCGGGTCGAGACCCGCACCGAGGCCAAGATGGCCAAGGCGGCTCGGCGCCGGCGCGAGGAGGTGCTCGACGACGAGGCGGCCGAGGACGCCGAGGCCGAGCGGGCCCGTTCGCAGTCCCTCCTGGACCACCCACGCTCCACCTGAGGCGGATCCGAGCGCACATCCGGGTTCCCCGGGGCAGCGCGGGACGGGTCGGGGGCGGCTACAGCGCCAAGCCCGCGGCCAGCAGCACCGCGTAGGCGAGCGTCAGCAGGCCGGTGCCCGACAGCACCGGGATGAGGTCGGCGCCCGTGGCGCCGGTGACGATGCGCCGCACCGGCGGGATCGCGAGCACGAACGCCGCCATCGCCCACAGCGCCCCGAGGCCGCTGTCGGCGGCGATGAAGACACACTGCGCCGCGACGGCCAGCAACAAGCAGTAGGCGACCCGAGACCACCGGTCGCCGAGCCGCACCGCGAGCGTGCGCTTGCCGACGACGGTGTCGCCGGGGATGTCGCGCAGGTTGTTGGCCATGAGGATCGCGCACGACAGGCACCCGACGCCGATGGCTCCCGCCAATGCCGGGCCGGTCAGGGTCAACGCCTGGGTGTAGGTGGTGCCGAGCGTCGCGACGAGCCCGAAGAACACGAAGACGAAGATCTCCCCGAGTCCCTGGTAGCCGTAGGGCCGCGACCCGCCGGTGTAGAACCACGCCGCGACGATCGACGCCGCCCCGAGCGCCAGCATGATCCAGGCCCCCGACAGCCACGTCAGCAGGAGCCCGGCGAGCGCCGCGATCCCGAAGCAGGCGAAGGCCGCGAGCTTGACCTGCCGCGGCGGCGCGAGCTGCTGACCGACGAGCCGCACCGGCCCCACCCGGCGGTGCGCGCTGTCGGTGCCCCGGATGCCGTCGGAGTAGTCGTTGGCGTAGTTGACGCCGACCTGCAGCGCGAGCGCGACGACGAGGGCGAGCAGGGCCTCCGGCGCCCGCGCCGAGTCGATCTGCGCCGCCGCGCCGGTGCCGATCACGACCGGCGCCACCGCGGCCGGCAGCGTGCGGGGGCGGGCGCCGTGCACCCACTGGGAGATCGTGGCCATGCGTCGTCTTCCTCGCTCACATGTGGTGACAGCTGGTCGCTACCAGCGCAGATTCGGGTGGGGTCGCCCGCGCGCCTCGCCCAGGGGGCGCGGCCGGTCAGAGCCCGCGCAGGAAGTCCGGGTCGTCATCCGGCCCGCGCGGCCGACGCTGCGGCCTGCGGTCCTGGATGCCGGGGCGCGGCGGTCGCCCCGCGAGCAGCCAGCCCGCGGCGCCGGCCACGGGGAACAGCAGGATGATGACGACCCAGGCGATCTTGGGCAGTCCGCGCACCTGGTCGTCGGGCGTCTGGACGCAGTCCGTGAGCGTGTAGATCGTGAAACCGAGGACCAAGGCGGCGAAGACGACGCGGAGCACGGCGCACCTCCTGTTGACGTGAGCCTCATTCTCCCACCGTCGTGCCGCGGCCGTCGCCCGCCCGGCGGTCCGCCGCCTCTGCCGGGGCATCCGCGGGCCGGGTGCTCACCGCGCGAGCGCCGCGCGCAGCGCGCCGAGGTCGGGCTTGCCCGGGCCGCGCAGCGGCAGAGCCGGCACGGTCTCGACCCGACGCGGCACGGCATGGGCGGGGAGAGCGGCGCGCAGCGCCACGAGAGCCGCCGGCCAGCGCGAACGCACGCCGCGGGCGGCGTCGCCCGCGGCGACGAAGACGACCGTGACGACCTCGCCCCAGTGCGGGTCCGGCAGCCCGACGACGACGCACGGCACGTCTGGCAGCTGCGCCGACACCGCCTCCGCGACGACGTGCGCGGCGACCTTGAGGCCGCCGGTGACGATGACGTCGTCGGCCCGGCCACGCACCTCCAGGCGCCCGTCGGTGAGACGCCCGAGGTCGTCGGTGCGAAACCAGCGCACGCCGTCGACGCAGGTGAACGCCGGAGATTCGACGCCGAGATAGCCGCTGGCGACCGTCGAGCCGCCGAGCTCGATGCGGCCCCCGTCGCTGCCCGCGCCGTCGAGGCGCACCCGCACGCCGGGCAACGGCACGCCGTCATAGACGCAGCCGCCCGCGGTCTCGCTCATCCCGTAGGTGACCACGACCCTCGCCCCCGCCTCCCGTGCCCGGTCGAGCAGCTCGGCCCGAGCGGCGGCGCCTCCGACGAGCACCGCGTCGAAGGTCGCGAGTGCCGCGGTGCCGGCGGGGTCGTCGAGCACTCGGTCGAGCTGGGTCGGCACGAGCGAGACGTAGCGGGGCCGCTGCCCGCTCTCGCCGGCCCGGGCGACGGCCCGCGCGAAGCCCGCCGCGGTGAACCCGGCCCCCGAGAGCCCCACCGGCCCGGGCGCGGGTTCGTGCCCGGCGAGCAGGCTGCGGAGCACGACCTGCAGGCCCGCGACGTGGTGCGGGGGCAGCGCGAGCAGCCAGCGTCCGGGGCCGCCGAGCACGTCGTGGGTCGCCTCCGCCGAGGCGCGCAGCGCCGCCGTCGGCAGGATCGCGCGCTTCGGGGTGCCCGTCGAGCCTGATGTCGCGACCGCCACGCCCGCGGTGCGGCCGCCGTCGTCGGTGTCGGCCGCGTCACCTGGCCCGTGCTCCTCGCCGGGTGCGCAGGGCAGCAGCAGCGGCCCCTGACCGTCGAGCATCCGGCGCAGCGCCGGCAGGGCGGGGCGCACGTCGGAGGTCAGGGGCAACGGCTCGCACGCAGGCATCACGCCACAGCGTAGGTGTCGCCCGAGGGGCGCCGGTCCCTCGGGCCGGGCCCGAGCGGCCTGCGCCGGCCTGCGCCGGCCTGCGCCGGTCTGGTCGGATCGCTCTACCGGGTCAGCTGCTCGCGCGGCGCGCGGCGCTCAGCTCGGCCTGCGGACGCAGCTCGACGAGCCGCTCGCGGGCGCTCGCCACCCAGGCGCGCAGCCCGGCCGGCATCGCGAAGAGCGCCCCCAGCCCGACCTTCGGCGCGAGCATCTGGCAGGCGATGCAGATGGGCACGATGATCGCGGTGATGAGCACGGGATAGGTGATGTCGACGAGCGGGTTCGTCGCGACGAGGTCGCGCAGAGTGCCGAACGGGCCGAAGCCGCCGAGGTCGATGACGACGATGACGGGGATGTGCAGCACGTAGATGCCGAGGGTGTGTCGGCCCACGAAGCGCCCGATCCGCGCGTAGGGCTCGACGCGGGCGAGCAGGCCCATCGCGCCGATCATCGCCAGGCCCGCGAGCACGTAGAGCGCCATGACCAGCAGCGCGTCGTCCAGCGAGGGGATCGCCAGGCTCATGAGCTTGGTCATGCCGAGCCGCTGGTAGACGAGGTAGGCGCCGCCCGCCGCGATCGCCGCGAGGATCGGGCGGGTCGCCACCTGCGTCATGACGCTCTTGCCGTAGACCCCGAGGCCGAAGTAGATCGCGAACGACAGCCCGCGCGTCCACAACGGGCTCTCGAGCGTGAAGAGCTGCGTCGCGAGAAGGTGGCCGCCCAGGAGGCCGCCGAGCACGACGGCGGGATGCACGCGGCGCAGCGCCGTGAAGCCCGTGATGTAGAGGGCCAGCGCGAAGACATACCAGAGCGGGCTGTTGGGCAGGTAGAACTCGCGCAGGTAGGTGCCGAGGGAGTCGACCCGGAAGGGCACCGGCCGGTCGCCGGCCAGCAGCAGCATGCCGCCGAACGCGAGGAGCCACACGGCATACAGGTAGTAGTTGGTGACTGCCGCCTCGATGGCCTTGCCGCCGCGGAAGCCGCGCCGGATCTTGCCGGCGGCGAGCATGCCCGAGATCGTGAACAGCAGCGGCATGCGCACGGTCGTGATGATCTGGTTGATGCGGTCCCACCAGGCGACGACGCCGTCCTCGGCGTGGTCGAGGGCGTAGTAGTGGCCGATGCTCGCGTGGAAGAGCACGACGGCGATGACGGCGACCGCGCGCGACATGTCGATCCAGTCGAGGCGGGGGGCGGTGGCGCCCGGCGCGGGGTGGCCGGTGTCGGACTCCGAACCGGTTGCCGGGCCGGACGTCGGGCCGGACGTCGGGTCGGCGGGCGCGCCGACAGCCGGCACGTCGGGCACGGCACCGGGCGTGGCGACGGGGGCCAGCGCGGCCGGGGGGCGTGCGTCGACGGCAGGCGCGGCCGGGATGACCGGCAGCGGCTCCGTCGGTTGAGCGACGCGAACGGCGATCGACATGGTGGTCTCTTTCGCAGGGACGGCACACCGCGGGCGTCACGATCGGTGACGCCGGAGACCCTGGCAGGGCGGACTGCGATGTCGCGTGGGTTCCACAGCGTGCGCGGCTAGGTCACTTTATGATAACGGCCGCGGCGGCAGAGTCTGAAATCATCGCGTTCGCAGAGTGGACATCACACCCTGGCAAGGCCTTTCACCTGCGTCGACGTGACCGCGCGTCGCTGCCTGACGCCGGCGTGGCGGGGCCTTTGCGCACCGCCGCGAGGTCCCCGGGTCCGCCTCGCCCACGCCGACCGACCCAGCGGTAGCCTCGTGGCCAGGCGAGATCGGTGCCGTCCGGACGTCACGACTCGCCCTTTTCCTTGTCGTCCTCCGACCGAGAGGTGCGCGCGGTGACACCGGCGGTGCTCGTCCTCAACTGCGGCAGTTCGTCCCTGAAGTTCGCGGTCATCGACCCCGACGACGGCGCCAGATTCGCGACCGGGCTCGCCGAGCGGGTCGGCACGCCCGACGCGAGCGCGCGGGCGTCGTTCGCGACGCGGATCGACGGGCCCTCGGGCGCCGACGGCGGTTCGACCCGGGTGGAGACGGGCGACAAGGGCGACGTGCCACTGCCGCACGGCTCCGAGCACAGCGCGGTGCTGCGGGCGGTGCTCGACAAGGTCGCCGCCTGGGCCCGCGACCTCGGCGTCGAGCTCGTCGCGGTCGGGCACCGGGTCGTGCACGGCGGCGAGGAGTTCGCGGCTTCGGCGGTGCTCACCGACGAGGCGCTGAGCAGTGTGCGCGCGTGCATCCCGCTCGCGCCGCTGCACAACCCCGCCAACCTCGCGGGCATCGAGGCCGCCCAGCAGCTGCTCCCCGACGTGCCGCACGTCGGCGTCTTCGACACGGCCTTCCACCAGAGCATGCCCCCGGTCGCCTACCGGTATGCCGTGCCGGCGCAGTGGGTCGACGACTACGGCGTGCGGCGCTACGGCTTCCACGGCACGTCGCACCGCTACGTGTCGGCGCGCGCCGCGCAGCTGCTCGACCGCACCGACGACGCCGACCTGCGCGTCGTCACCGCGCACCTCGGCAACGGCTGCTCGCTCGCGGCGGTGCGCGGAGGCCTGAGCATCGACACGTCGATGGGGCTGACCCCGCTCGAGGGCGTCGTCATGGGCACGCGCTCCGGCGACCTCGACCCCGGCGTGCTGGGCTACGTCGCCGAGCGCACCGGCGCCGACATCGCCGCCATCACCGACGACCTCAACAGGCGCAGCGGCCTGCTCGGCCTCTCGGGCGTGAGCAACGACATGCGCGAGCTCGAAGCCGCCGCCGACCAGGGCGACGCCGGGGCGCGGCTCGCGCTCGACGTGTTCGCCTACCGGCTGGCCAAATATGTCGCGTCGTTGACCGTGCCGCTCGGCGGCCTCGACGTGCTCGTCTTCACCGGCGGCATCGGCGAGAACAGCGCGCCGGTGCGGGCCGCGACGCTGCGGCACCTCGCGCATCTGGGTCTCGTGCTCGACGAGCAGGCCAACGAGCGCTGCGTCCGAGGCGTAGCGGGTGTCATCACCCGCGAGGACCAGAGCCCCCTGGCGATCGTCGTGCCGACCGACGAAGAGCTCGTCATCGCCCGCGACGCGGCCGCGCTCACCGGCGAGCACGCGCTCGACGCCGCGCAGCCCGCCTCCTGACCGGGGCTCACGAGTGGCTGGGCGACTGTCGGCGGGCCGGGCTCCGCAGCGTTGGCCCGCGCCGGCGGCATGACCCGCGAGCACGACACCCGACGACGCAGGCAGCACGC
>JBDIAP010000145.1:0-9191 GCA_039812485.1 Kineosphaera sp. | reverse complement strand
CCCGCGGTCGCGCCGAACATGGCCGCCGTGCCCAGCGGCGCGGCGGACCGGTCGGGCCCCGTCGGCGCCGCGGCCGAGCCGGTGGTCTCGACCGCGGCGGGCTCTGCCTGGGCCGACGCACCGGCGCGGCCCGCGGAGGTGCGGCTCGCGCTACCGGTGGGGGAGGTCGAGAGCTTGCCCTCGATGCAGTGCACGAACTGTCCGAGCAGCTTGTCGGAGACGTCCTGCATGACGCCGCGGCCGAACTGCGCGGGCTTGCCGGTGACGAGCAGGTCGGTGGTGACGTCGACCTGGGTGCGGTCGACCCCGTCGGGTGAGAGCTGGATCGTCGCGGTCGCACCAGCCGTGCCGTTGCCCCGCTTGTCCTTGCCCTCGGCCGTGATGACCGCGCGGTGGGAGTAGTCATCGCGTTCGGTGAAGGTGCCGGTGCCCGTGTAGACCATCGCGATCGGCCCGAGCTTGACCTTCACCTGTCCGGTGAACGAGTCGCCCGAGACGTCGGTGACGCTGGCTCCGGGGAAGCACTCGCCGACTTCGCGCAGATCCATGAAGGTGGCCCAGGCGGTGTCGATCGAGGCCGGCACGCTGAACGAGTGGGTCAGTTGCATGTCGTCACGCTCCTGCAGCCGCGAGCACCGCGCGGCGGGTCAGCACCGTCGCCAAGTGGCGGCGGTAGTCGGCGTCGGCGTTGAGATCCGACGGCGGGTTCGTGCCCTCCGCGGCGGCGGCGCACGCGGCGCCGACGGACTCCTCGTCCAGGCGCACCCCGACGAGGGACTGTTCCACGGCGTGGGCCCGCAGGGGCACGGTGCCCATGTTGGTGAGGCCGACTCTCGCCTCGGCGATCGTGTCGCCCTCGACGCGCACGGCTGCGGCGACGGCGACGATCGACCATTGGTGCGACACCCGCACGAACTTCTCGTAGCGGGTGCCCCACCCCGTGTGCTTGGGCACCCGGATCGCCGCGAGGATCTCGTCGTCGCCGACCGCCGTCGTGAACGTGTCCTCGAAGAAGTCCTCGCCCGCGACGACCCGCTGGCCGCGCGGCCCCACGATGACGAACGACGCGTCGAGCGCGAGCATCGGCGCCCCGACATCACCGGCCGGGTCGGCGTGGGCGAGCGCCCCGCCGACCGTGCCGCGGTGCCGGATCTGCGCGTCGGCGACCGTCTCGACGGCGTCGACGAGCAGCTTCGCGTGCTCCCGGGCCAGCGGGTCGGCGAGCAGCTCGTCATACCTGGTCATGGCCCCGATGACGATGCCCGGCCCGTCGTCGAAGACGCCGCGCAACTCGCTGACCTTGCCGAGGTCGACGAGCAGCTCGGGGGCGTTGAGTCGCATGCGCAGGATCGGCAGCAGGCTCTGCCCGCCCGCGAGGATCTTCGCGCTGTCGCCGTGCTCGGCGAGCACGTCGAGGGCCTCCGCGAGGGTGGCCGGGGCGACGTAGTCGAATGCCGCGGGGATCACTGGCCCGCTCCCTTCTGCTCGTCGGCGTGTCCGGTCGTGCTGCCGGGCGGGTCCTGGTTGGGGGCGTCGGCTCCGAAGTGCGGCTGCTGCTGCGCCGGGGTCTCGTGCTGCCCACCTGCGGTCTGGATCGCCTTCCACACCCGCATCGGCGTGCAGGGCATCCGGATGTCGTCGATGCCCAGGTGGCGCACGGCGTCGACGACCGCGTTGACGACAGCGGGCGTCGAGGCGATGCATCCCGCCTCGCCGACGCCCTTGGCGCCCATGTCGTTGGACGTCGCCGGGCTCACCGTGTTGTCGGTGCGGAAGCTGATCGTGTCGGCGCTGGTCGGCAGGGTGTAGTCGACGAACGAGCCGGTGACCAGCGTGCCCTGATCATCGAAGACGGCCTCCTCCCACAGGGCCTGCGCGATGCCCTGCGCCAGGCCGCCGTGGATCTGGCCCTCGACGATGAGCGGGTTGATGACGTTGCCGATGTCGTCGACGCACGCGTAGCGGCGCATCGTCACCTGACCGGTCTCGGTGTCCACGTCCACGGCACACAGATGCGTGCCGTGCGGGAAGGAGAAGTTCACCGGGTCGAACGTGGCGGCCGAGTCCAGCGACGGCTCGACGCCGTCGGGCAGGTTGTGCGCCGCGAAGGTCGCGAGCGCGACCTCGGCGAGGGAGATGCTCTTGCCCCCCTCGCCCGTGCCCTTGACGCTGAACGAGCCGGCCTCGAACTCCACGTCGTCGGTCGCGGCCTCGAGCAGGTGCGCCGCGATCGGGCGGGCCTTCTCGATGACCTTGTCGGCGGCCTTGAGCACGGCCTGGCCGCCGACGACGAGCGAGCGCGAGCCGTAGGTGTCCATGCCCTTCGGCGAGACCTGCGTGTCGCCGTGCAGCACCTCGACGTCCTCGAACGCCACCCCGAGCTTGTCGGCGACGATCTGGCTCCAGCTCGTCTCGTGGCCCTGGCCGTGCGCGCTGGACCCGGTGACGACCTCGACCTTGCCGGTCGGGAGCATGCGCACCTCGGCGTGCTCCCAGCCGCCCGCGCCGTAGTCGAGCGAGCCCAGCACGCGCGATGGCGCGAGACCGCACATCTCGGTGAACGTCGAGATGCCGATGCCCAGCTGCACGCGGTCGCCGCGCTCCCGGCGCTCGCGCTGCTCGGCTCGCAACCCGTCGTAGTCGAACAGCTCCTTCGCGCGGGCGGTCGCGGCCTCATAGTTGCCCGAGTCGTATTCGAGCCCGCACACGCTCGTGAAGGGGAACTCCTCGTGGGTGATCCAGTTCTGCTCCCGGACCGCCAGCGGGTCGACGCCGAGCTCGGCGGCGAGCTCGTCCATGATCCGCTCGATGGCGAACGTGGCCTCCGGCCGGCCCGCGCCGCGATAGGCGTCGGTCCACGTCTTGTTCGTCAAGAGATTGGTGCAGTTGAACTGGTAGGCGTCGAACTTGTAGATCGAGTTGTACATGAACGCGCCGAGGATCGGAGTGCCCGCGGTGACGAGGCCGATGTAGGCACCCATGTCGGCGAGCAGCTCGACCTTGAGCCCGGTGACCTTGCCCTCCTTGGTTGCCGCGAGCGTCAGCTTCTGCCACTGGTCGCGACCGTGGTGCGCCGCGAGCAGCGACTCGCTGCGGGTCTCGGTGTATTTGCAGGGCTTGCCGGTGCGCTGGGCGGCCAGGAAGGTGATGACCTCCTCGGGCGTCACCTGCAGCTTGCCGCCGAAGCCACCGCCGACGTCGGGGGCGATGACGCGGACCTTGCCCTCGTCGACGCCGAGCGTCAGCGCGAGCATGAGCCGCAGGATGTGCGGCACCTGCGTCGCCGACCACATGACGAACTGCTCGCCGGTGGGGTCGACCACCGTCGACCGCGGCTCCATGAACGAGGGGATGAGCCGCTGATTGCGGTATTCGCGCTCGATGAGGATGCCGTCGGTGCGGGCCGCCGCGATCGCCTGCTCGACGTCGCCCCCGGTGCCCGCCTCGGCCGAGTCGAACTTCCAGAAGGCGCTGCGGTTGGTGCCCAGGTCGGGGTGGGCGAGGACCGAGTCGGTGAGCGCGTCCTTGAGCTCCAGCACCGCCGGGAGCCGCTCGTAGTCGACGTCGACGAGCTCGGCGGCGTCACGGGCGGCCGTGGGCGTGCGGGCCACGACGACGGCGACGACCTCACCGGAGAAGGCGACCCGGTCGACGGCGATGGCGGGGTGGACCGGCGTCTTCTGATCGGGGGTGATGGCCCAGGCGGTCGGCAGGCCGCCCTGGACGTCCTTGACGTCCTGGCCGGTGAGCACGGTGACCACACCCGGCGCCGCTTTCGCCGCCTCGGCGTCGATCGAGCTGATCGTCGCGTGGGCGAACGGGCTGCGCACCATCGCCAGGTGCAGCATGCCGGGCAGTTGGATGTTGTCGGTCCAGCGCGTGCGTCCGGTGATGAGCCGGCGGTCCTCCTTGCGCTTGCGCGGGGTGCCGACCTCGGGGCGTTGCGCGGTCTGGGTCATGGCTGCCCGCCTCCCTGGCTCGCTCCGGCGGCCTGCTGCACGGCCTTGACGATGTTGTGGTAGCCGGTGCAGCGGCACAGATTGCCCTCGAGGCCCACCCGGATCTGCTCCTCGGTGGCGTCGGGGTGCTCGTTGAGCACGTCGATGGCCTGCATGATCATGCCGGGGGTGCAGTAGCCGCACTGCAGGGCGTGGCAGTCGTGGAAGGCCTGCTGCATGGGGTGCAGGGCGTCGCCGTCGGCGAGCCCTTCGATCGTCGTGATCTCGTGGCCGTCGGCCTGCACGGCGAGCACGTTGCACGACTTCACGCTGCGGCCGTCCAGGTGCACGGTGCAGGCTCCGCAGTTGCTCGTGTCGCAGCCGACGACCGTGCCGGTCTTGCCGAGGCGCTCGCGCAGATAGTGCACGAGCAGCGTTCGTGGCTCGACGTCGTCGTGGTGATCGACGCCGTCGACCCTGACGGTGATGCTGGTCATCCGTCACTCCTTCGTGTCCGGTGGCACATCTGCATACGGGGGCATCCTCTCTGTTCATCGGGGTCGATGACAACAGGTGCGGGGCTCAGGGGGGCGGGTGGCCCGGGTGGTGGTGGATCGCCCCGTCACGATCGGCGAGGCGTTCGCCGCGGCCGCCCCACTGCTGCGCGATGATCTCGGCGGCGATGCTGACGGCCGTCTCCTGCGGCGTGCGCGCGCCGAGGTCGAGGCCGATCGGGCTACTGAGCCGCGCGATCTCGTGCTCGGCCACGCCGGCTTCGCGGAGCCGGGCGAGCCGATCGTCGTGAGTGCGGCGTGAGCCCATGGCCCCCACATAGGCGACCGGCGTGCGCAAGGCGACCTCGAGCACGGGCACGTCGAACTTCGGATCGTGCGTGAGCACACAGATCACTGTGCGCGCGTCGAGGTGGCCGGCGTCGCGTTCGGCGGCGAGATAGCGGTGCGGCCATTGCACGACGACCTCGTCGGCGTCGGGGAAGCGAGTCGCGGTGGCGAAGACCGGGCGGGCGTCGCAGACGGTGACGTGGTAGCCGAGGAAGACGCCGATCTGGGCGACCGAGGCCGCGAAGTCGATGGCGCCGAAGACGATGAGCCGCGGGCGCGGGGCGAACGAGGCGATGAAGACGCGCATGCCGTCGCCGCGGCGCTCGCCGTCGGGACCGTAGGTCAGCAGATCGGTGCGCCCGGCTGCGAGCAGGCCGCGGGCGTCGTCGGTGACGGCGGCGTCCATGCGCGGGCTGCCGAGGGAGGGTGGGTTCACCGGCCGGTCGGAGCCGTCGGCACCGGTCGCGCCGGTCGAGTCGTCGGTGGGGGTGTCGGCCGCGTCGAGATGCTCATGATCGTGGTCGACGCGGTCAGGAGCGTGCTCGGGGTGGACGACGAGGCGCCGTCCCAGCCGGTCGGGATCGGGGTGCTCGACGATCGTCGCGACCGCGACGGGCCGCCCCGCGTCGATGTCGCGAGCCACCGCCGCCAGCTGCGGGAACGTCGCGCTGTTGACGGGTTCGACGAAGACGTCGAGGATCCCGCCGCACGTCAGGCCCACGGCGAACGCGTCGTCGTCGCTGACGCCGTAGCGCTGCAGCACGGGGGCGCCGTCGGCGACGACCTGCTGCGCCAGCTCGTAGACCGCTCCCTCGACGCATCCGCCGGACACCGATCCGACCGCCTCACCGCCCGGGCCGACGAGCATGCTCGCTCCCGCCGGGCGAGGGGCCGACCGCCACGTGCCGACGACCGTGCCGACGCCGACCGTCGCGCCCTCGCGCCACCACGTGAGCAGCTCGGACAGAACCTCACGCATGTGAGACCACCTCCAGGACGTGCTCGAAGGCGGCGATCGAGTGTCCTGCGACGAACTCGTCGAGGTGCGGCAGTGCCGCGACGATGCCGCTCTGGATGGGCTCGTAGCCGGGCCGTCCCCGGTGCGGGTTGACCCAGACGATGCGATGGGCGACGGCGCGCAGGCGGCGCAGCTGCTCCGCGAGGTCGGCTGGGTCGCCGCGCTCCCAGCCGTCGCTGAAGACGACGACCACGGCGCCCCGAGCCAGGCCCCGCCGCCCCCAGCGGCGAAGGAACACGTCGAGGTTCGTGGCCAAGCGGGTGCCGCCGGACCAGTCCGGCACCTCGTCGCCGCACGCGATGAGCGCGCGGTCGGGGTCATGATGTCGCAGCGCCCGCGTCACGTGCGTCAGCCGCGTGCCGATCGTGAAGACCTCGACGTGAGGCAGCTCGCGGACGTAGCGGTGCGCGAGGCGAAGCAAGGCGTCCGCGTAGGGCGACATCGATCCCGACACGTCGATGAGCAGCACGATCCGGCGGGGACGCAGGTCGCGGCGGCGGCGCGCGATGGGACCGGGCTCGCCCGCGCGGCGCAACTGGGCCCGCAGGGTGCGCCGAGCGTCGACGAGTCCGCGGCGGGCGGCCCGGTGCCGGTGGGCGCGGCGCTGCGGCGCGCGCGGCTCGAGGCGGCCGAACATCATCGCGAGACGGGCGCTTTCGGCGGCGTTCAGATCGGCGATATCGCGCTGCCTCAGCACGTCGGCGTCGCTTGCGCGGGCGCGCAGCACGTCGTCGTCGAGCGGTGCCCCGTCGCCGCCGGCGCCGGTCTCGACACTGGCCGCCGTGATCGTGGGGGCGGACGGGCGTGGCCGGCGCGGCCGGGCGGTCTCGAGCCCGAACCACGCGGAGAAGACCCGGTCGTAGCGAGCCAGCTCGTCCGGGCAGCTGCACAGCGTGGCCCGCCCGGCCCAGAACACGCCCGCCGGTGCGGCGGCACCGATCTCAGCGGCGGCGTGCAGGAACGAACGCTCCCGGTCGGCGGTCACCGGCACGCCCGCTGCGCGCAGCGCCCGGGCGAAGCCCAAGAGCGCCACCTCCGGAGCGACCGCGTCCGGGCTCGCGGGGGAGCTCGCGGGGGTTCCGGGAGTGCCCTGGGCGTGCGCGCTCCCGGTCTCCTGGGCGGAGCCCGCGGCGCCGTCGCGGGAGACGTCGCGGGAGACGTCGCGGGAGACGACGGTGCCTGCGGATGTGGCCGCGCAGGGGCCGGCGCTCGACTCGGGAGTTTTCGCGAGGTCGGGGGTCATCGCGGGGTCGGGGGTCATCGCGTGAGCACCCGGTCGAGGGCGGCGCGGACGCGCTCGGCGTCCTCGCGGTGCTTGACCGCCACGCCGAGGGTGGCTGCCGCCGTCGCGACGTCGAGGGTGTCGGCTCCGAGCGCCACCAACGCCTGTGTCCAGTCGATGGTCTCGGCGACGCCCGGGGGCTTGATGAGGTCGAGGCCGGTGCCCGTGCCGCGACCGTCGCGCAACCGCTGACAGGCCGTGACCACATGGTGTGCCAGCCGCTCGGCCACCTGCGGCACGTGCCGTCGCACGATGGCCAGCTCTCGCTCGAGGCTCGGATGCTCGATCCAGTGGTAGAGGCAGCGACGCTTGAGCGCGTCGTGCAGGTCGCGGGTGCGGTTGGAGGTGAGCACGACGACCGGTGGCACCGTGGCTCGGACCGTGCCGAGCTCCGGGATGCTCACTTGCCAGGTCGAGAGCACCTCGAGCAGAAACGCCTCGAACTCGTCGTCGGCCCGGTCGATCTCGTCGACAAGCAGCACGGCCGGAGCACAGCGCAGGGCTTGGAGCACCGGCCGGGCGAGCAGGAAGCGCTCGGTGAAGAGGTGGTCCTCCACGCTCTCGAGGCTCTCGAGGTCGCTCCCGGCGGCCCCGCTCACCGCTTCGAGAGCCCGCAGGTGCAGGATCTGCCGCGGGAAGTCCCAGTCGTAGAGAGCCTGGGTCGAGTCGATGCCCTCGTAGCACTGCAGCCGCAGCAGCGGCACCTCGAGCGTGTCCGCGAGCGACTCGGCCAGGGCCGTCTTGCCGGTGCCCGGTTCGCCCTCGAGGAGGAGGGGTCGACGCAGCCGCAACGCCAGCCACGTGATGGTCGCCAGGGCGTCGTCCGCGAGGTAGCCGACCTCGTCGAGACGCTGCCGCAACTGTGGCGGGCGTGCGAATGCCTCCGTCGGCTCCATCGGGCCAGCATCACCCACGCGGGGCGTGTGCGGAAGTCGAGCGCACCCACCGGGGCGCCCCACGCTCCGGCCCGCCCCGCCGCCCACCTCGTCAGCAGCGGGGCCCACCGCCGTCAGTGGCCGGTGCGCTCCACCGGAAGCATGGTCTGCGGCGCCTTTTGGTTGCGGGCCGCCGCAGGTGTCGACCCGCCGCCCAGACACCCGTACGCCGACCCGACGGTGCGTAGGCCGGTGAGGTCGCCGGCGCCCCAGACCGCCGGTTTGGTCGTCGTGGCGGGATACATGATCTGCGTGGGATCCGACCGACGCGGGTGGTCGAGACCGACGACATGGCCGAGCTCGTGCATGAGCACCTGCCCCCACGTGCCGAGAAGCCCCGTGCGATGGCCCGCCCCGAAGCCGTTCGGCAGCTTCTTCGTGCGGTCGATGACGACGTAGCCCTGCACGATCTGATGCCACGGGCGCCCCGCGGCACGCACCGTGTCGAGCTGATAGAAAGCTCCTCCGACCGCCACGGTGTCCGACGTCTTCGGCAGGTAGGCGGATCGCTGGGAGCGCCGCGGATCGCCGGGTCGCGCGAAAGCGACGACGAGGTCGGTCCTGGCCGGGTAGTCGTCGAGGACGTCGCGCCCCTTCGAGCCGGGCACCACGGTCGTCGTGCCGACCTTGGCGAACCGCAGGCCGCTGCCCGCGGCGATCCTCGCGATCGCACCGTCGACGTCGGCCGCGGCACCCTTGGGGGCTCCATCGAGGTTGACCCGGTAGCGGATCGTGGCGCACGGATTCCAGCGGGCCGGCGGATCGGTCAGGTAGGCGACCGACGCCGGATCGCCCCGCCCCACGGCGAGCGTGAAGACCCGAGAGGTGGCGGCCCGCTGCGACGCCGACGCGACGCTCGAGACCCGATACGACCAGCGTCCCGAGTCGGTCGTGGGGACGCGCACGACATACCGGCCGGCGGTGGACGTCGAGCGACTCGTCTCGACCGTGCTCACGGTGCGCCACCGTCGGCCGTCGAGCCGCTGCAGGGCGACCTTGGACCCCGGCCGGAGGCCGGACAGCGTGCCGCTGACCCGCACGACCGACCCGGTCCGCGCGACCGAGGCCGTCGGGGCAGCCGAGACGCTCGGCGCGCCCGCCGGGGCAGCGGCACCCGCTACCGCGAGGGCCGGGGCGCTGGGCCGCACCGACGTGCCGGTCGGCGCGGGGGTCGAC
>JBDIAP010000144.1:0-9247 GCA_039812485.1 Kineosphaera sp. | reverse complement strand
GGCTGAAGCGGCGCGAGACGCGCACCGGTCGAGACGGGCGCACTCCCGCCCGGTGACCGGGCGGGAGTGCGCAGCGATGCTCCTGGATGGGGTTCGGGCCGTCAGCCCTTGGTCCAGGCGGCGACCTTGTCGGCGTGCGCGTCGATCCACTTCTTCGCGGCCTCGGCGGGCTTCATCTGGTCCTGGGCGATGTATTTCGCGACCTCGTTCTGGTCCTCGTTGGTCCACGTGAAGGCCTTGACGAGCTTGTACGCCGCATCGTTCTTCGTGGCGAACTTCGTCGCGACGATCTTGTTGAGCGTGTACTGCGGGTAGTCGCAGGCGACCTTCGCGGCGTCCGCGTCGCAGCCGTCGGTGTACTTCGGCAGGTTGACCTTGACGAGCGGCACCTCGCTCATGAACCACTGCGGCTCGTAGAAGTATCCGAGCATCGGCGTCTGGTTCTTCTCCGCGGCGCGGAAACCGGTGATGAGCGCGGCCTCCGAGCCGGCGTAGACGCCGCGACGACCGGCTTGCCGAGACCCGGGCCGTTGACCAGCGCCGCGATCGTCGCCATCGACAGCGCCGCCATCATGCACTGGTTGATGCCGACGATGATCGTCGAGCGCGCCATCGGCAACTGCACCCGGCGCAGCAATTGGCCGCCGGTCACCCCGAGCGAACGGGATGCCTCGATCGTGCCGGGCGCCACCGTCCGGATGCCGTGCGCCGTCACCCGGATCACCGGCGGCAGCGCGTAGATGATCGACACGACGACGGCCGACGCGGGCCCGATGCCGAAGATCAGCACGAGCGGGGTCAGATAGGCGAACGACGGCATGGTCTGCATGATGTCGAGCACCGGCGTGACGAGCGCGGTGACGACCTTCGATTTCGCCATCCAGTGCCGAGCGGCACCCCGATGATCACGCACAACACGACGGAGATGAGCGTGACGATGATCAGGTCCATGCTCTCCGGCCAGTAGCCGAACAGCCCGAACGCGATGACCGACGCCATGACGAGCAGCGCCGAGCGGACACCGGCGGCCGCGTAGGCGACCCACGACAGGATCGCGAACGTCCCGAGCCAGCCGATCTGCGGCACCGGCCGCCCGGCGGGCGCCTGGCTGAACGTGTCCTGCAGCGTGGAGATCAACCAGTTGAGGCCCGTGCTGATCGCGCCGACGAACTGGAAGAACGGATTCGTCGCCCGGCTGCTGTCGAAGGCGTCGCGCACCGAATTGAGCCATTCGTGGAAGTCGTCGACGTCGGCGAGCCCCATCGCGAGGGTCTGCTTGCCCTGCAGCAGGAACCAGCCGACGACCCACACCGCGAGGATGGCGAGCATGGCATACCGCGCCTTGAATCGGCGCTCGGCGGCGGTGAACGGCTGCGATTCCTTGCCGGCCGGGCCGCCGGCGGCCGGCTTCTGGGCCGTGGCGGTGCTCACGACGCGACCGTCGCGTCTTCCTCGGCGACGACGACCCGCAGGATGTCCTGGTCGTCGACGACGCCGATGAGCCGGTCACCGTCGGCGACCCGGACCGGGCCGTGCGTGTCGAGCACCGTCCGCGCGGCGTCCCTGATGATCATCGAGCTGGGCAAGACCGGCGCCCCCTGCGCCTCCCCGGGCTCGGCCGGCCGGGCCACCCAGCCGAGGGTCAGCACGTGCGACTTCGGCACCTCCGAGACGAAGTCCCTGACGTAGTCGTCGACCGGGGCGCCGACCACCTCGTCGGGGCGCCCCAGCTGCACGAGTGCCCCGTCGCGCATGATGAGGATCCGGTCGCCGAGCTTGAGCGCCTCCGACAGGTCGTGGGTGATGAAGACCATCGTCTTGCCGACCTCGCGGTGCAGCCGGATCACCTCGTTCTGCATGTCCCGGCGGATCAGCGGGTCGAGCGCGGAGAACGGCTCGTCGAACATCAACACGTCCGGGTTCGACGCCAACGCCCGCGCCAGACCGACCCGCTGCTGCATACCGCCCGACAGCTGATCCGGATACGACCGCTCGTAGCCGGACAGCCCGACGAGGTCGACCATCTCCTGCGCCCGGGTGCGGCGGTCGTCCTTGCCCTCCCCGCGCACCTCGAGACCGAATCCGACATTGTCGATGACCCGCCGGTGCGGCAGCAGCCCGAAATGCTGGAACACCATCGACACCTTGTGCCGGCGGATGTCCCGCAACTGCGTGTCGGACAGGGCGGTGATGTCCTCGCCGAAGAGCGTGACGGTGCCCGCGGTCGGCTCGATGAGCGGGGTCAGGAGCCGCACGAGCGTCGACTTGCCCGACCCCGACAGCCCCATGATGACGAACACCTCGCCCGGCGCGACATCGAAGGAGATCTCCCGCACCCCGACGACGTGCCCCGTCTTGGCCTGCAGTTCCTTGCGCGACAGGTGCCGATCGTCGGAGTTGATGATCCGATCGGCCTTGGGCCCGAAGATCTTCCACAGGTCACGCACTTCCAGCGCGGGTTCAGACATCGCGACCTCCCAGGTCGTCGCATGGGCCCGTGATCACCACGTCGGAGGCCGCGGGCGCGAAGAGATGAGGGCCAGCGGAATCGACCGCAAAGGTGCGGGGTCGACCGCACTGGCCGACCTTCAGGTCTGGTCGACCGTCGGGGACGACGGCCTGCCCGAACCGTGCTCGTAGCACGGTCCGCGCGACGCCGCCAGCGTGGTGCTGTCGAGAATAAGGTCCGTCCCCTTCTCGACGCGCGTGACCACGGAAGACGCCGATGGTGCTGTTGGTGACATCGGGGCGCCCGGGCGGCGGCGCGAGGCTGCGACCCACGGTGACCGCCGCGGTCCGGCCCCGTCCCCCGGGCACGGCCCACAACCCTGGCTGCGGGTCCGACCTGGATCCCGTGTGTCTCCCTGGGGAGCTCAGCGCTCGTCGGGCTCCAGCGGCGCGAGCAGCAGGCGCAGCGAGTCGGCGAGTTCGTCGCGACGCGCCTGCGGCAGCCGCGCCAGCAGGGCCTGTTCGCGCGCCAGCAGGTCGCTCATCGCCGCATCGACCGCGACGCAGCCCGCCGAGGTGAGCCGCACCTTGACTCCGCGGCGGTCGTGGGCGTCGCGGTGCCGCTCGACGAGCCCGCGGCTCTCGAGGCGATCGACGCGGTTGGTCATCGTGCCGCTCGTCGACAGCGTCTGCTGCACGAGCACCCCCGGCGACAGCTCGTAGGGGGCGCCGGCCCGGCGCAGGGCGGACAGCACGTCGAACTCCCACACTTCGAGCTGGTGCCCCGAGAACGCCTCCTTGCGCGCGCGGTCCAGGTGCCGGGCGAAGCGCGACACTCGCGAGAGCACGTGCAGGGGTTCGGTGTCGAGGTGCGGGGCTTCGCGATGCCAGTCCGACACGATCCGGTCGACCTCGTCGTGTCGAGCCTGCGGCGGCGTGGGGGAGACGTCGGCGGTGGCCATCCTTCGAGGGTAGGCGATCAAGATGCTTGACATCGAGACACCGGGATCGCGCGCTCTCGGCGGCGCGCAGGGTCCCCCGTCAGTGCCCCTGCGCGCGCAGGTCCGCCTCGATGGCCGCGGCGGTGGCGCGCAGCGGCGCGAGCAGGTCCTCGACGGCCTGCCCGTGCGGCGTGAGCACGCTCGTCGAGACGTTGAGGGCCGCGGCGACGCCGCCGCGATCGCGGATCGGCACCGCCAGCGAGCGCAGCCCCAACTCGAGCTCCTGGTCGACGACGGCATAGCCGCGGGTGCGCACCCCCACGATCTGCTCCCGCAGGGTCGCCGGATCGGTGCTGGTCTGCGACGTGAGCGGCGTCAGCGGCACGCGCTGCAGGTAGGCGTCGAGGGCCGCGTCGTCGAGCCCGGCGAGCAGCACCCGCCCCATCGACGTCGCGTAGGCGGGGAAGCGGGTGCCGACCCGGATCGAGATCGCCATGATCCGCCGGGTCGCCCGCCGAGCGACGTAGACGATGTCGTCGCCGTCGAGCACGGCGACCGACGTCGACTCCTCGAGGCGGTCCGACAGCTCCTGCAGGTGCGGCTGGGCGACGTCGGGCAATGTCTGGCTCGACAGATAGGCGAAGCCCAGCCGCATGACCTGCGGCGTCAGCGAGAAGTCGCGGCCGTCGCTGCGCACGTAGCCCAGCTGCTCGAGGGTGAGCAGGAAGCGCCGCGCGGCGGCCCGCGAGAGGTCGGTGCGTCGGGCCACCTCCGACAGGGTCATCCGCGGGTGCTCGGCGTCGAACGCGCCGATGACCGCCAGGCCGCGCGCCAGCGACTGGACGAAACCGCCGGCCTCCGCAGGCTCCGCACCCTCTACCGGGGTGCTCATGTGGCCCGTCGCAGCGGCCGACCCATGCGGGCGGACAGCTCCTCCAGGCTGAGCCCGTGGGTCTCGCGCACGGCGATGTCGCCGCCGGCCAGCACGAACACCGCCTCCGGCGTGTAGACGCGGGTCACGCACTCGACTCCCGTGGCCGGGTAGGTGAGCTCGTCGACGATCTTGCACGATCCGTCGCGCGCGAAGAGCGTCATCATGACCCACGTCTCCTTGGCGCCGATCGCCAGATCCATCGCGCCGCCGACCGCGGGGATCGCGTCGGGCGCGCCGGTCGACCAGTTGGCGAGGTCGCCGCGCACCGACACCTGGAAGGCGCCGAGCACGCACACGTCGAGGTGCCCGCCGCGCATCATCGCGAACGAGTCGGCGTGGTGGAAGTAGGCGGCCCCGGGCAGCTCGGTGACGGGCACCTTGCCGGCGTTGATGAGGTCGGGGTCGATATCGGCGCCGTGCGCCTCCGGCCCCATGCCGAGCATGCCGTTCTCGGTGTGCAGCGTCACCCGCTGCTCCGGTCGCAGGTAGTTGGAGACCGAGGTCGGTTGTCCGATGCCGAGATTGACGAAGGCGCCGGTGCGGATGTCGGCGGCGACGAGGGCCGCGAGGTCGTTCCTGCTCAGGGGTGTGCCCGGGGGTGTGTCGGTCGGCGTGGCGGTGGGCGCGATGCTGTCGTTCACGGCTGCTCCTCAGGCGCTCACGGGCTGGGCGGGGTGGGGGATCTCGACGACGGTGTCGACGTAGATGTAGGGGGTGACGACGACCTCGGGGTCGAGGTCGCCGGTGGGCACGATCTGGCTGACCTGCACGACCGAGGTGGCGGCCGCGGTGCACATGATCGGCCCGAAGTTGCGGGCGGTCTTGCGGTAGACGAGGTTGCCGAGCTCGTCGCTGCGCAGGGCCTTGACGAGGGCGACGTCGCCGACGAGGGGCTTCTCGAAGACGTAGCCGCGGCCGTCGATGACCCGCGTCTCCTTGCCCTGCGCGAGCTGCGTGCCGTAGCCGGTCGGGGTGAAGAAGCCGCCGAGGCCCGCCCCGCCGGCGCGGATGCGCTCGGCGAGGGTGCCCTGCGGCACGACCTCGAGCTCGACCCGGCCCGCGCGGTAGGCGGCGTCGAAGATGTGGCTGTCGCGCTGGCGGGGGAAGCTGCAGATCATCTTGGCGACCTTGCCGGCACCGATGAGGGCCGCGAGGCCGGTCTCGCCGTTGCCGGCGTTGTTGTTGACGACCGTGAGGTTGCCGACGTCACGCGCCAGCAGCGCCTCGATGAGCTCGACCGGCTGGCCGGCGGCGCCGAAGCCGCCGATGAGCACGGTGTCGCCGTCCTTGACGCATTCGACGGCCTGCGCGGCCTCGTGCACGAACTGGGTGCTCATGCCGTCCTCCCTTGCTGTTCGACGCTGTTCGATTCGACGCTGTTCGATTCGACGCTGTTCGATTCGACGCTGTTCGATGTGGTGTTCGGGGCGTTGTCCGGCCGGCCGGCGACGTTCTCCAGCACGACGGCCAGGCCCTGCCCGACGCCGATGCAGATGGCGGCCACGCCCCAGCGCCCACCCTCGGCCTGCAGCCGCCGGGCCAGCGTGCCGAGGATGCGCCCGCCGGAGGCACCGAGCGGGTGCCCGATCGCGACCGCCCCGCCCCAGGCGTTGACGCGGTCGGGGTCGACGTCCCACGCGTCGAGACAGGCCAGCGACTGGGCGGCGAAGGCCTCGTTGAGTTCGACGGCGTCGACGTCGCCCCAGGCGATGCCGGCCCGGCGCAGGGCGAGGTTCGCGGCCTCGACGGGCGCGTAGCCGAAGAACTGCGGCTCGTTGGCGGCGGCCGCCCGGCCGGCGATCCGGGCCAGGGGCGCGGACCCGAGGCGCTGCCCGCCGCGCTCCGAGCCCAGCCACACGGCGCTGGCCCCGTCGGACAGCGGCGAGGAGTTGCCCGCGGTGACCGTGCCGCCTTCGGCACGGAAGACCGGTCTGAGCCCGGCCAGCGTCGCCGCCGTGCTGTCGGCGCGCACCCCCTCGTCGCGGGTCAGCGGCTCCCCCCGGCGCGGCGCGGGCCCGGCGACGACGAGGTCGTCGTAACGGCCCTGCTCCCAGGCCTGGGCCGCGAGCCGGTGCGAGCGGGCCGCGAACTCGTCCTGCCGCTCGCGCGTCACGCCGTGCCGCTCGCGCAGCTGTTCGGTGGCCTCCCCGAGCGAGACCGTCCACTGGCTCGGCATCGCCGGGTTGACCAGCCGCCATCCGAGGGCGGTGTTGACGGCCTCGAGATTGCCCCCGGGGTAGGGGCGTTCGGTCTTCGGCAGCACCCACGGCGCGCGGCTCATCGACTCCACCCCGCCGACGAGCACGACGTCGGCCTCGCCGGTCGCGATCTGGCGGGAGGCGATCATCGCGGCGTCGAGGCTCGAGCCGCACAGCCGGTTGACGGTGGTGCCGGGGACGCTCACCGGCAGGTCGGCGAGCAGGCTCGCCATGCGCGCGACGTTGCGGTTTTCCTCGCCGGCGCCGTTGGCGTTGCCGAAGACGACCTCGTCGATCGCCCCCGGGTCGAGCTCGGGCATGCGGGCCACGCTCGCGCGCACGATGTGGGCGGCCAGGTCGTCGGGCCGGATGCCTGCCAGCGCGCCGCCGAACTTGCCGAACGGCGTGCGCACCGCGTCGTAGACATAGGCGTCGGTCATCGGTTCTCCTCGGGGGTCGTCAGGTCGGCGTCGTCGGTGCTCTGGGGATCGCGCGGTGGCGCGGGCTCGGCACGGTGTCGCGGGTCGGGCGCCGCCTCCTCGCCGAGCACCTCGCGGGCGATCGCGAAGGCGACGTTGGCTCGGGGCACCGAGCAGTAGACGGCGCTCTGCAGCAGCACCTCGACGATCTGCTCGCGGGTCATGCCGTTGCGCCGGGCGGCGCGCAGGTGCATGGCGAGCTCGTGCTCGAAGCCGCCCGCGATCATCGCCGTGAGCGTGATCGCGCTGCGGGTCACCCGGTCCAGCCCCGGACGCGTCCAGATCGACCCCCACGCGTAGCGGGTGATGAACTCCTGGAAGTCGCGCGTCACCTCATCGATCGAGGCGTTCGCCGCGTCGACGTGAGCGTCGCCGAGCACTTCGCGACGCACGGCCATGCCCGCGTCGTAGACCTGCGCGAGCGTCGCGTCGTCTGTGGCGGCGCCGCTGCGGGGGGCTTCACCGCGGGAAACCGCGACGGGGGCCGTCACGCCGAGGGTCGCGGGGGAATCGGGCGCGTGGGACGCGGCCTTGTCAGACGCGGCCCTATGAGACGCGGGCCGGTGAGACATGGCGGCGTGGGAATCGGGCGCGCTCGCGGCCGACGCCGTGGGGGCGGGCGCGGGGCCCGAGGCGGCGACGGCCCGAGCGGGCAGGCCTAGCAGGTCGACGAGGGCCGCGGCGGTGCCCGGAGGGTCTTCGGCGGGCGCGAGGTGCGCCACCCCCGCCAAGGTGACGCGGCGACCGGCGCGGACGCCACCTGCTACCTGTGCGGCCAGCGCCGGTGGCGCGACGGCGTCGAGCTCGCCGGCGACCGCCAGCACCGGATCGCGCAGCTGGGGCAGCCGCAGCGAGACGTCGTGCCCGGCCAGGGCCTCGCAGCAGCGCGCGTAGGACTCGTCGTCGGCCTGGGTCAGGCTGTTGAGCAGGCTGCCGCCGAGCGTGGCGTGGGCGTCGAGCCAGCCGGGCGCGAACCAGCGCCCCGCCGAGGCGGTGACCAGGCTCGACGTGCCCTGGGCCCGCACGGTCGCCGCTCGCTCGCGCCAGCCGTCCGGGGTGCCCAGCGCCGCGCCGGAGCAGATGACCGCGATCCCGTCGCAGAGGCCCGGGTGGCGCAGCCCCAGCTCCAGCCCGACGGCCCCGCCGAGGGACACCCCGGCGTAGAAGCGGCCCGCAGGCGCCTCGATGCCGCGCGCCAGCTCGGCGACCGCGTCGGCGAGGTCGGCGACAGCGAACGCGCCGGTGGCGGCGGGGGAACGGCCGTGCCCGGGCAGATCCCACGCCACGAGGTGCACCGCGTCGCGCAGCAGCGCCGCGACCGGCTCCCACAGCACCTGGGTGCTCGTGCCCAGCGACGCGCCGAGCAGGAGCAGCGGCTTGGGGGCGTCGGGGGTGCCGGGGTCGGACAGTTCTGTCGCAGTCAGTGCTCTGGCGGTCAACGGCCTGGTCGGTTGGGGCATCGTGCTTCCTCGTTCGTGCTTCCTCGTGCCTGCGTCTCCGTGCGTGCGTCTCCGTGCGTGCGTCGACGTGCGGGCTTCTCTGGGCGTGCTTCTTCGGTTCGTGGCGGGCCTCGGGAGGCAGTCCCCGGCCCGCGGCGTCAGGGTGCTGACGTGGGCGGGACGGAGCCGGCGGCGGTGCGGGCGGCGGTGCGGGCGGCGTGCTCGCGCAGGATCGCCTCGACGAAGGCGTCGCTCTCGCCCAGGTAGCCGGACGGGTCGAGTGCCGCGGCGTCCGCGCCGGAGATCGAGGCCCACTCGGCGAGCACCGCCGGCGTCGAGGCGTCGAGATGGCGGCGCAGCGCGGCGGTGTCGACTCGCAACCCGGTAGCGAGCTCGGCGACCACGGCGGCGACGCCGCCGGTCAGGCGCAGCAGCTCGCGCAGCGCGGGCCATTCGGCGTGCCAGGCACCGTCGGGCCGCTCGTCGCCGGCCTGCCCGGCGGCGGCGGCGAGGGTGCCGAGCAGCCCGGGCGCGCTCAGCGCCGCGGAGCGGATCGTCACCGACAGCACGGGATTGGCCTTGTGCGGCATCGCCGACGACCCGCCGCGGCCCGGCGCCCGCGGCTCGGCGAGCTCGCCGATCTCGTTGCGAGACCCCGTCACGACGTCGGTCGCGAGGGTGCCGGCGGCAGCGACCGCCTCCGCGAGCGCCGCCCCGAGGCGGAGCACCGGCGTGCGCGTCGTGTGCCAGCCCACGCTGTCGCGCAGCCCCAGCTCGGCAGCCAGCGCCGCTCGCAGCTGCGCCGGCG
>JBDIAP010000143.1:0-9479 GCA_039812485.1 Kineosphaera sp. | reverse complement strand
GTGCCGAGCGGCGCCGGCCGGCCTCGCCGCCCGCGTCGCGGCCGCGTCGGCCGCCGCCGGAGCGGCCCGTCTCGCCGAGGTCCTCGATCTCCTCGGCGTCGAGCCCCGCGCGGGTGCGGGCCGCCTTCGGCAGGCGTCCGGTCACCGCCGGGTCGATGTCGAGATCGGTGAAGAGGTGCTCGGAGGAGGAGTAGGTCTCCTCCGGCTCGGGGATGCCGAGGTCGAGCGCCTTGTTGATGAGCCCCCAGCGCGGCAGGTCGTCCCAGTCCACGAGGGTGATGGCGACGCCCTGGTGGCCCGCGCGGCCGGTGCGGCCGGTGCGGTGCAGGTAGGTCTTCTCGTCCTCGGGGCACTGGTAGTTGACGACGTGGGTCACGTTGGGCACGTCGATGCCGCGCGCGGCGACGTCGGTCGCGACGAGGATGTCCACCTTGCCGTTGCGGAAGGCGCGCAGTGCCTGCTCGCGGGCGCCCTGACCGAGGTCACCGTGGATGGCGGCGGCGGCGAACCCGCGGTCGGCCAGCTCGTCGGCGACCTTGGCCGCGGTGCGCTTCGTGCGGGTGAAGATGATCGTCAGCCCGCGGCCCTTGGCCTGGAGCACGCGCGAGAGCAGCTCGACCTTGTCGAGGGCGTGCGCGCGGTAGACGAACTGCTCGATGGCCGCGACCGTCTTGCGGTCGTCGCCCTCGGATATCGCGCGGATGTGGGTGGGCTGCTGCATGTAGCGGCGCGCCAGGGCGACGACGGCCCCGGGCATCGTGGCCGAGAAGAGCATCGTCTGGCGCGAGGCCGGGGTCTGGGCGAGGATCTTCTCGACGTCGGGCAGGAAACCGAGGTCCAGCATCTCGTCGGCCTCGTCGAGCACGACCGTGCGCACGTCCGCCAGGGCGAGATGGCCCTGCTGATTGAGGTCGATGAGTCGACCCGGGGTGCCCACGACGACCTCGACGCCGCGCTTGAGCGCCTCCACCTGCGGCTCGAACGCGCGCCCGCCGTAGATGCTCTCGACGCGGATGCCGCGCAGGCGGCCGGCGTTGGCGAGGTCGTTCGTCACCTGGGTGCACAGCTCGCGGGTGGGCACGACGACGAGGGCCTGCGGGCGGCCGGGGTGGCGCAGGTCGGAGAAGCCGGGGTCGCTCGGAGCGAGCACCTTGTGCAGCAGCGGCACGCCGAAACCGAGCGTCTTGCCGGTGCCGGTCTTGGCCTGGCCGATGATGTCGTGGCCGGTCAGCGCCACGGGCATCGTCATCGCCTGGATCGGGAAGGGGTGGGTGATGCCGCCCTGAGCCAGTGCCTCGACGATCTGGGGGTGCACGCCAGCGTCGGCGAATGTCGGGGCGTCGGTCGGGCTGTCGTGCGTCGGGCTGTCCTGCTCGGGCTCGGGCGAGATCAGGTCGTCCTGCGCCGGGGCGGGTGTTGCCTCGTTCATGTCATGCATGCGGTGTCTCTCGATCGGTAGCGCGCGTGGGCGAGTCGCGCCACGGCGGCGGTGTTCAGGGCCGATCGGGAGTTGTCGTCCGGTCTGCGCCTCACGGCGGGAACCGGGTCTTGCGCGGCTCGTCGTCGGGCCGTGTCGCGGCCGCAGAGCGGGCCGCGTCGGGTGGTCATCGAGATGACCTGTGATGTCGTGTCGGGCCGACCGGGCACCTGTTGACCGGACCATTCTACCTGGGGTCGTCGGGGTGTCCTATTTGTCCGAATACAAGAGGGCATGCACGCACCTCGGGGCCGGCCCGTGCGGACCGGCCCCGAGTCGCCACCGTGCGATGAGATCCTCGGCCCGAACCCGAATCTCCCCAGCCGTATCGCTCAGAAACCGCTCAAATGCGGCTACGGCCGGCGGTCACCCTGAGGTAGACGGCAATGAGGATCGCCGCGACGATGACGCCGGCGAGCACGGCGATCCAGGCGATGCCGCCGCTGCTGTTGCTGTAGCCCAACTGCGCCACGAGCCACGAGCCGATCGCGGACCCGAGGATGCCGAGCACGATCGTCATGAGGATCGAGATGTTCTGATGGCCCGGCATGACCAGACGCGCGAGCCCGCCGATGATCGCACCGATGATGATCGCCGTGATGATGGTCCAGAGCATGTGCCCACTCCTTTCACTGACCCCGGGGGACCGGGACGGGAGCCCGACGGCTGCCCGATTCCGAGTGCTGATGACGCAGGACAGATTCCCGCATGTGAGCAGGACCATGCGCGCCAGGGGACGTCAGCGCGGCGCTGTGTCCAAACCGTTGTAGGCCGTGTGGCTCGCGTCACTCACCGCTGGCACTCACATGGCACTCACAGCTGGCCGAAGCCCACCCCACCCTTGCGGGCTGCGCCGATCTCGACGTAGCCGATCGTCGCGCTCGGGACGAGCACGACCGAACCCTTGCGGTCGACCAGACGCAGCGCCGACCCGGCGGCGATGCTCTCGACGACGGCCGCCTCGACCTCTTCGGGGCTGTCGTCGCTGTCCAGGGCGATCTCGCGCGAGGTGTGCAGCACGCCGATCTTGACCTCCACAACGGGCTCCTTTCCACTGCTCTGCTCATGTGCTCTGCTCATGGTGCATGGCTTGCGGCCGGCCCGCCGGTGCGGCGGACAGGCATCTGCTCCAGCGTAGTTGTCGCGCTCCGGGGGGCCCCGTCCCGGGTCGGCCGACGGCCGTCGCGTGTCGGAGCGTCAGGGGGCCGGGGCTGGGCCGGGGTCGGCGCCGACGCGTGGGAGCCCGCGCATCCCGCGCCAGGCCAGGTCGGCCACCAGACGCACGGCGTCGGCCTGCGGCAGCTCTCGACCGGTGGCCAGCCAGTGTCGCGCGGTCACCTGCGCCATGCCGACGATGCCCGTGGCCAGCAGCAGCGCGGCGTCGTCCGCGAAGTCGGTGTCGTGCCGGATGACCGCGGCGACCGCCTGCGCGCAATGCTCCTGAACCCCCCGGATCCGGCTGCTGACCTGCGGATCGTTGACAAGGTCGGACTCGAACACCAGCCGGTAGGCGGCCCCCTCGCGAGCGACGAACGCGAAGTAGGCGCTCACGGTCGCCTGCACGCGGGCCTTGTTGTCGCCGGGGGCGTCCATGCTCGCCAGCACTTCGGCGACGATCTGCTCGTCGGCGTTGTCCAGCAGCGCGAGGTAGAGCTCGCGTTTGCCGGGAAAGTGCTGGTAGAGAACGGGTTTCGAGACGCCCGCGCGTTCGGCGATCTCGTCCATGCCCGCCGCGTGGTAGCCGGACTCCACGAAGACGGCCTGGGCCGCCCGCAGCAGCTGGGCGCGCCGCGCCGAGCGGGGGAGGCGCACGCCGCGCGCGTTGGTCGGGGCTTCGTCGTCGCTGGCCACGCACGCTCCTCGGGTGACGGTCGCAAGGCACGGCATCCTATCGGCAGGGCGTGAGTGCGGCTCGTGGTCTCGGCCGGGCGTGGCGGCGGCGCCGGTGTCGGACGTGGCGGTCGCCGGTGTCGGTGGCCCGTGCGGCCGCGCCGGGTCGGAGGGGTGGTCGACGGGTCCGTCGGGTCGCCCGCGGCGGCTCCTCTGGACGAATTCGATGGCGGCGCAGGGCTCGTCGAGTCTTGTCGGTGGTCGGTGATCTCATCATTGCCGTGACGACGCACCCATCCTCCGCCCCGGCCGGCCTGCCGGACTGGTCCCAGCTCGACGATCGGCAGCGGGCCGCGGTGCTGGCGCCCGGCGCCGTGCGCCGGGTCGTCGGTGCCCCGGGCACCGGCAAGACGACGGTCGCCCTGCACCGCGTGCTGCACGCCGTGGACGGGCAGGGGTGGGATCCGCAGGAGTGCCTGCTCATCGCGGGGTCGCGGGCGCAGGCGGCGCGGCTGCGCGAGCAGCTCAGCCGGGCGCTGCGGCGCACGACGACGCAGGTGTCGGTGCGCACGCTGGAGTCGCTGGCCTTCTCGCTCGTGCGCGCCGGCGCACCCGAGGGACAGCTGCCGCAGCTCATCACGGGCGCAGAGCAGGACGTCATTCTCGGCGAGCTCATGGCGGGCCATGCCGCGGGCGCCGGGCGCGGGCCGGCGTGGCCGCAGGAGCTCTCGGCGGCGACCGCGACCCGTGGGCTGCGGGCCGAGCTGCGTGAGCTCATCATGCGGGTGACCGAGCACGGGATCGATGCGCAGGAGCTCCGCGCGCTCGCCGCAGCTCATGCGGTGCCCGTCTGGGGCGCCGCGGCCGACGTCCTGGCCGAATACGAAGAGGTCACCGCGTTGTCCCGGCCGGGAGCGTGCGACCCGGGCGCGCTCCTGGCCCAGGCGATCCGAGCGCTCGACGAGGCAGGCGCGGCGGCGCTGGTGGCTCGACTGCGCCTCGTCGTCGTCGACGATGCGCAGGAGCTCACGGTGGCCGGCGTGCAGCTGCTGGAGCGCCTCGCCTCGATCGGCGTGCGGCTCGTGCTCATCGGCGATCCTGACGCGTCGACCCAGACCTTCCGCGGTGCCCGGCCCGAGGCGATCGGGCAGGAGTGGGCAGGTGAGGAGCCTGCCACGCAGCGCCGGGAGGCGGGCACCGCCGAGCCGGTGGTGTTGCGCACCTCGCACCGGGCCGGACCTCGACTGGTCGCGGTCGCCGACCGGGTCAGCGCGCACGTCGGCACCAGCGGGTTCGTGGCGCACCGCCGCCCCGTGCCTGGTGGGTCGGCTCCCGGCGCCGCCGCGGCGCCGCGCGACGGCGCCGCGGCCGTGTCAGATCAGGCAGGGAGGGGGGGTGTCGACCAGCCCGGCGGTACGGCTGGCGGTACGGCTGGCGGTACGGCCGGCGGTACGGCTGGCGGTACGGCCGGCGGTACGTCGGGCGGCACGGCGGAGGCGGGAGAGGTCGGGGTCGTCGTCGCCGCGTCGGCGGCGCACGAGGCGCGGCACATCGCTGCGGTGCTGCGGCGGGCTCGCTACGGGGAGGGGGTGCCGTGGGAGCAGCTCGCGGTGATCGTGCGGTCGGGAGCTCAGGCGGCTGACCTGCGCCGCGCGTTGGCCGCCGAGCAGGTGCCCGTGACCGTTCCCGGCGCGCGCGTGCCCCTGCGCGACGAGCCGGCCGTGCGCCCCCTGCTCGCCCTGCTCGACCTCAGCCTCACCGCGCACCCGCAGCTCTGTGCCCACGAGGTGCACGACCTGCTGACGTCGCGGCTCGTGGGCGCCGACTCCCTGCAGGTGCGCGCCGTGCGTCGGGCCCTGCGACGCCGCGAGCTCGCCCGAGGCGGGAGCCGATCGAGCGACGAGCTGCTCGTCGCAGCGGTGACGCGCCTCGACCCCGACCCGGCCGAGCTACTGCCCGCGCCGCTGCGGCGCCTCGTGGACGCCATCGGCGCCGGTCGGCGCCGGGCCGGTCACGAGACGCCGCGCCTCCGGCGCGCCGGAGTCGACGAGGTGCTCTGGGCGATCTGGGCGCAGCTCGGCCTGTCGCGCTCGTGGCGTGATCAGGCGCTGCGCGGGGGCGCCGCGGGGGCCCGCGCGGATCGGGACCTCGACGCGGTCTGTTCGCTCTTCGAAGCCGCCGATCGATACGTCGAGCGGCTCCCCGGCAGCAACCCTCGTGGGTTCCTCGACTACATCCACGAGCAGGAGGTCGCTGCCGACAGCCTGGCCGCCCGCCGGGTGCGACCCGGCGAGGTGACCCTGACGACTCCGGCGGGGGCGGTCGGTGGTGAATGGCACACGGTGGTCGTCGCGGGCGTGCAGGAGGGGGTGTGGCCCGATCTGCGCCCGCGCGGGTCGACGCTGGGCGTGCCCAGGCTCGTCGACGTGCTCGGGGGGCAGCCGGCGCTCGACGACCTCGACCGCCTGCGCCGCGCGCGCCACGACGAGGCGAGATTGCTGCTCGTCGCCGTGAGCCGGGCGCGCCGCCGGCTGCTCGTGACGGCCGTGCGCGACGAGGAGTCGCAGCCGTCGCCCTACCTGGACATCATCGATCCGCGCACGCCTGCCGGCGGCGCGGCCGACTCGCAGCGACCCGTGACGTCGGCGCAGCGTCCCCTGACCGTCACCGGCGTCGTCGCCGACCTGCGTCGGCGCCTGGCCACCGAGCGTGACGAGGGCGTGCGGGCCGCGCTGGCGCAGCGGCTCGCCCGATTCGCCGACGCCGGCGTCGCGACCGCCGACCCCGAGCGCTGGTGGGCGGGGCACGAGGTGACCGACGCCAGGCCGGTGCGGCCGGTGGGTGCCCAGGTCAGCGTGTCCCCGTCGCGGGTGGAGGCCTTCACCCGGTGCGGTCTGCGCTGGTTGCTGACGTCGTGCGGTGGCCGGTCCGCGCACGAGTCCACGCCGGTGGCCGTCGGCAATCTCGTGCACGAGATCGCCGCGGAGGTCGACAACTCCGACGTCGCGGCCCTGCAGGCGGCGCTTCGCGAACGCTGGCCGCGGCTCGGATTGGGGCGCGGCTGGCTCGTCGACCGGCACTACGACCTCGCGGAGGCGATGCTGACCCGACTGGCCCGCTACGACGCGGCAGCCCGCCGCGATGGGTGGACGGTCGTGGGACGCGAGTTGCCCGCCCGGGTCGAGGTCGGTCGCGCCACGGTCACGGGCCGGGTCGACCGCCTCGAACGGGACGACGAGGGGCGGCTGCGCGTCGTCGACCTCAAGACCGGAGCCGGCAAGCCCGCCCGGGGCGATGTGCCGCGGTTGCCGCAGCTGGGGGCCTATCAGGTCGCGGTGACGTGCGGCGCCTTCGCCGAGCACGGCGAGGCATCCGCCGGGGCTGCGCTCTTGCAGCTCGGCAAGGCCGCCGGCGCGCAGGCGACGTTGCAGGTGCAGCCGGCGCTGACGGCGGACGACGAGCCCGCCTGGGCCCGGGCCCTGCTCGAGGAGGTGGCCGAGGGCATGGCGGCGGATCGCTTCGAGGCCCGCTTCGGGGAGGGCTGCCGCACGTGCCCCGCGTTCGACTCGTGCCCGCTTCAGGCCACGAGGTGGTCGCTGTGACCGCGCCCCAGGCACCCCAGGTTCCCGAGGCGCCGCACCGTCGAGCCGGCGACGGACGTCGACCCACCGCCGCGGTCGGTGCGGCGGCGCCAGCACTCGACGCGGCGACGATCGCCTCCGCCCTGGAGTTGCCTCCGCCGACCCCCGAGCAGCGCCGGATCATCGAGCACCCACCGACGTCGATGCTCGTTGTCGCCGGCGCGGGGTCGGGCAAGACCGAGACGATGGCCAGCCGCGTCGTGTGGCTCGTCGCGAACGGGCATGTCGCACCCGACCACGTGCTGGGCCTGACGTTCACGCGCAAGGCCGCAGCCGAGCTGGCCGAACGCATCGACCGGCGCCTGCGGCTGTTGGCAGCCACGGGGCTGTGGAGCCCGCTCGACGACCCTGGGTCCGGCGGGTCCTCCGGGCCCGGCGGCCGCGGGCGCTCCGGCACCGTGGTCGGGGCTGTGGGCGCGTCGGGGGGGTCCTGGGAGCTCGGTGCGGCGCCGACGGTCTCGACCTACCACGCCTACGCCGGCCGCCTGCTGCGCGACCACGGGCTGCGGGTCGGGGTCGAGGGCGACGCGAGGCTGCTGACACCGGCCGCGGCGTGGCAGTTGGCGCACGAGGCGGTCACGACCTACGACGGGCCCATCGACCTGGACGCCGCGGAGTCGACCATCACCGAGGCCGTCCTCGCGCTCAGCTCCGAGCTGGCCGAGCATCTGCGCACCCTCCCGGAGATCGAGTCGTGGCTGGAGCAGTGCGTCGACACCGTCGAGGCGTTGCCGCTCGGGGGGCGGCGGCGGGCCGTGCCGGCGCAGGTCGCCGAGTTCCTCGCCCATGGCCGCCGGCAACGGGCGATGGCGCCGCTGCTGGCTCGCTATGCCGAGCTCAAGCGCTCGCGCGACTGCCTCGACTTCGCCGATCAGGTGGCCCTGGCCGCGCGGCTCGCCGCCGCGTCGCCGGAGGTCGTCGTCGCCGAGCGACGACAGCACCGCGTCGTGCTCCTCGACGAGTTCCAGGACACGAGTGAGGCGCAGCTCACGCTGCTGCAGTCGCTCTTCGCCGACGCGGGGCTCGCCCCGGCGGTGCCCGTCATGGCCGTCGGCGATCCGCACCAGTCGATCTACGGGTGGCGGGGTGCGAGCGCCACGACGCTGGCGGCGTTCACGCGGCGGTTCGGGACGTCCCGCGATGAGGTGCCCACCCTGCCCTTGTCGACGAGCTGGCGCAACGACGCCGCGATCCTCGCCGCGGCCAACCGGATTGCCACCCCGCTCACGGACAGCGCGCCGGTCGACGTGGCGCGGCTCGTGCCTGCTCCCGGCGCCGGGACCGGGCGCGTCGAGGCGCTGCGAGCGCACACCCATCTCGATGAGGCGGCAGCCGTCGCCGACTGGATCGCCCGTCGGTGGTGGCTCGAGCCCGGCGTCCACAGCGGGGTCAGCGCGGCGGTGCTGTGTCGTCGTCGGGCGCAGTTCCCGGCCCTCGTCGACGCCCTGCGCGCCCACGACCTGCCGGTCGAGGTGGTCGGAATCGGCGGTCTGCTGCTGACCCCGGAGGTCGGCGATCTGCACGCACTGCTCGCGGTCGCCGCCGACCCAGGACGCGGCGACATGCTCATGCGCCTGCTCACCGGTCCCGGTGTCGCCCTGGGGGCCGCTGACCTCGACGGACTCGCGGCCTGGACGCGCGAGCAGCATCGCCGGGAGCAACGCGGACCGGGCGGCTCGGACACCGGCTCCGGCGACGAGTCCTGGGCCGTCACTGTCGATCCCGGGGCACGCGCGGGCGAGGCCTCGCGGCCGGAGGCCGCGGCCCGCCCGGTCGGGGAGGTGCACGATGCGCCGAGCATCGTCGCGGCGGTGCACCGCCTGCCGCCCGACGACTGGCATGGGCCGGCGGGGGAGTGGCTCTCAACGCCGGCGCGGTCGCGGTTGCGGCAGTTGGCGCGCGCGATCGGCCAGGTGCGGCGCAGCGCCGACCAGCCCTTGTCGGACATCGTCCGGGTCGCCGAGGAGGCGCTGGGAGTCGATGTCGAGGTGCTGGCGCGGCCCGGGGCGAGCTGGGCGTCGGCGCGCGTGCATCTCGACGCCTTCGCCGGGGTGGCGCGCGAGTTCGAGCACGCCGCCGATCGGCCCGGACTCGACGGCTTCCTCGCCTGGCTCGACGTGGCCCGCACACAGGAGCGTGGCCTCGACACGCCTGCGGTCGCGACAAGCCAGGAGTGCGTGCAAGTGCTCACCGTGCACGCGGCCAAGGGCCTGGAGTGGGACGTCGTGGCGGTCCCCGGTCTGCTCGAAGGTTCTTTCCCCGGCTACCGATTCGGGCGGTCGGCGCCGGCCGACGGGCGGTGGCGCCTGCCGCCGCCCAAGGACCGCGGTTGGCTGACGGGTCTCGACCGCATCCCCTACGAGCTGCGCGGAGACGCCTCGGCGCTGCCGGAGCTGCCCTGGCGCTCGGCCGCGACGTTGGACGAGCTCGCTGCGCGCATCGACGACTTCGCGCAGGCCGGAGGTCGGCACGCGCTGGAAGAGGAGCGGCGCCTCGCCTACGTGGCGCTGACCCGCGCGCGGCACGAGGCG
>JBDIAP010000142.1:0-9508 GCA_039812485.1 Kineosphaera sp. | reverse complement strand
CGTGAGCGGGACCGGCAGGCCGTGAGCGGGACCGGCAGGCCGTGAGCGGGACCGGCAGGCCGTGAGCGGGACCGGCAGGCCGTGAGCGGGACCGGCGGGATGGAGCGCGTATGCCCGGCATGCAGCGGCAATGACACAGTGGCCCCATGAGGTCCTGTTGCGCGGTCTATGTCGATGTCGGCTACCTGCTGGCGGCTGCTGCCACGCGGGTGACGGGCAGCTCGCTGCGTCGTGGGGTGCAGACCGACTACGCGCAGCTCATCGAGGCTCTCGCGGCGCAGGCGCAGGCCGACTCGGGCCTGCCGCTGCTGCGCATCAACTGGTATGACGCAGGTGGCCGCCCCGGTGGCATGCCCGACCTCTCGCAGGACGAGATCGGGCTTCTGCCCAACGTCAAGCTGCGCCTCGGTCGACTCTCCTACACCGGTGAGCAGAAGGGCGTCGACGTGCGGATCGGGCTCGACCTGACGATCCAGGCGCGGCAGCGGGTGGCCGACGTCGTCTACCTCGTCTCGGGCGACGACGACCTCACCGAGGCCGTCGAGGAGGCGCAGGGTCACGGCGTGCAGGTCGTGCTGCTCGCCGTGCCGCGCAACGACGGCAAGCCCCTGGCTGCGGCCAAACACCTCATGCGCGAGGTCGATCGGCTGCTCGTCATCGACCCCGAGACCATCGACGCGGCCGTGCGGCCGACCGCGATCCCGGAGGCGCTCGTGCCGTCGCCGCCTGGGGAGGGTGAGGATGCTCCGCCCGGCGGCGGCGACGCGGTCGACGAGAGCGACGCGTGCCACCCGGACGACTCGTGCCACCCGGACGACTCGGGCAGCGCGGGCGACCCGGGCGACGGGGCCCACGCCCCGGCGCGCATCCGCCGCCGCGTGACCCGCGTCGCGGGCGCTGTGGTGTCGCGGGGGGCGGCGCACGACGCGCCGCCGACGCCGCCCGTCCCGGTGCCTGGCCCGCCGCCGGCGACCCCCGCCTCCCCCGCGGTCGGGGCCGCGGACGGAGGGTCCGCGCCGGGCGCGCCAGGCGGCGAGGCCGATGTCGAGACGCCACCGCTGCCGCCGAGCCCGGCGCTCTTCGCGCGCCGCAAGGCGGGCGGGGTCACGCTGCCGGGCACGGTCATCGAGCCGACGCCGCCGCCGACTCCCGAGGGCCTGACCTCGGACGTCATCGACGCGGTGGCCCGCCAGGTCGTTGCGTCGTGGTGCTCCTCGGCGACGCCCGATGCGCTCGTCGCGTTGCGCGCCGGCGCGCCGACGATTCCCAGCGAGCTCGACCGCGCGCTGCTGCTCGACCTGTCGAGCCTCATCGACGGCGCGGACCTCGACGACGAGACCCGGCACGGGGTGCGGGCGCGATTCTGGTATCACATCGCACGGGTGCGCCCGGTGTGAGTGCGCCTGGTGTGAGTGCGCCTGGCGTGAGTAGGTCGTGCCAGGGTGGCGGGCGTGGATACGACGCTTCTCATCAAGGCCCTCGGCGGGATCTTCGCGATCATGAACCCGTTCGTCGCGCTCCCCATGTTCCTCGCCCTCACCGAGGGCTTCACCCTCACGCGGCAACGCAGCTCGGCGGTGCGGGTCGTGCTCTACAGCGGGATCCTGTGCGCCGCGATCCTGCTGACCGGCTCCGTCGTGCTCAGCTTCTTCGGCGTCTCGGTCGCCGACTTCCGGGTGGCCGGCGGCATCGTGCTCATGACGATCGGGCTCGGCATGCTCAACGGCTCGGGCAGCACCGCGCACAGCGGCACCGACGCCGAGCGGCAGCAGCAGTCGCAGCAGGCCGACATCGCCTTCTATCCCATGGCGTTTCCCATGATGGTCGGGCCGGGCACGATCACCGCGATCATCGTCTTCGGCGGTGAGGCCCGGGGGGTGACGGGCTACGGCGAGGTGGCGCTGGCGATCGCGGTGGTGCTCGCGGCGCTGCTGCTCGTGCTGTGGTTCGCGCCGACGATCGGCAAGCACATGTCGATGACGCTGCGCACGATCATGACCCGGCTGATGGGCATGATCCTCGCGGCCATCGCGGTCGAGATGATCATCGCCGGGCTGACGACGAGCCTGCCGGGGTTGGCGTCGTGACCGACGCTCCCGGCGAGGAGGTGCTCGCCGCGGCGCTCGCCGGCGCCCAGGCGAGTTTCGGGGGGAGGCTGGTGTCGGCCTACCGGCTGGGGTCGTTGGCTCACGGCGGGTTCAGTCCGCAGGTCAGCGACGTCGACCTCGGGCTCCTGCTCGACGCCGTGCAGCCCGGAGACGACGTGCGCGTCTGCGCGGTGGGCGCCGGCGTCGTCGCGCGACTCGGCTCGCCGCTGGCCGGGCGGCTGTCGATCTTCTGGTCGAGCTGGGGCGACCTCGCCGCCGGCACCGGGGCGGGCCGGTTTCCGCTCGTCGACCGACTCGACCTGCGGCGTGACGGGCAGGTGCTGTGGGGGCCCGACCGGCGCACCGAGGTGCCGCGGCCGGGCGCCGACGCGCTCGTGCTCGAAGGGGCGCACTTCATGGTGGCGCGGCTGGCCGACCCGGGGCGCGACGCCCTGCTGCGCCGCCCGCCGGCGCTGCTCGCCCGCGGCGTGCGCGAGGCCTCGAAGGCCGTGCTCTTCCCGGTGCGCTTCCTCGCGACCGCCGAGACCGGCGACGTGCTCGCCAACCCGCAGGCCGCGGCGCACATTGCCGCGACCCGCACCGGACCGGTCGCCGACGTCACAGCCGCGGCCCTGGAGTGGCGTCGCGCGGGTCTGGGCGCCTCGCGGGCCGGGCGGGAGGCCGACCGGGCCGTGCTCGACGCCGGGCTGCGGCCTCTCTACGCCGAGCTCGCGGACGCCTACGACGCTCGGCTGGCCGAGCTGGGCCGGCCAGACCTCGCCGCCGCCATCCGAGGCTGGGTCGAGCGGGTCTGGCCGGCGGGCTGAGTGAGCCTCAGCCGAAGTGCGGGGCCAGCACGGTCACCGCGATGAGCGCGGTCGGGAAGCAGGCGAGGAACATCGTGAACGTGTAGCCCATGATGTCCTTGGCCTTGAGGCCGAGGATCGCCAGCGTTGGCAGCATCCAGAAGGGCTGCAGCAGGTTGGCGCTCGCCTCGCCGAGGTCGTAGACGACGACCATCCAGCCCGCGTCGACCCCGAGCTGGTGCGCCGCGTCGAGCACGTACGGCGCCTCGATGACCCACTTGCTGCCGCCCGAGGGCACGAAGACACCGAGGACCATCGAATAGAAGGCGATGAGCGCCGGGTAGAAGAACTGATTGGAGATCGACGTCAGCAGGTCGGCGATCTTGTGCGACAACCCGGTGTAGGCGATCATCCCGAAGATCCCGCCGTAGAAGGGGAACTGCAGCAGCACCCCGGCGGCCGCCTTCGTGCCCTCGACGACCGACTTGACCATGCTCACCGGGTGCCAGTGCAGCAGCATCGCGAGCAGCAGCAGAATGAGGTTGATCATGTTGAGGTCGAGGGTGGCGAAGAAGTTCTTGCCGATGAACGCCCGCACGACCCAGACGAATCCGATCGTGCAGATGAGGATCGTCATGACCGGTGAATACTCGAGCTGGTCGCCCGGGCGTTGCGGGCGGCTGGCCGCCTCACGCGCGGCGATCTCGGAGTCCGGGCCGAGCAGTGGCTTGAGGGTGATGCCGAGGTCGGCGGCGTTCTTGCCGCTGTGCGCCTTGGGCGCGATGAGCCAGGCCGTGATGACGGCGACGACGTAGATGAGCAGGGTCGCCGAGATGGCCCGCCAGTTGAGGATCGTGCCGTCGAGGGGGATCGTGCCCGACTCGAAGCCGAACTTGCGGATCTCGTCCTGCACGGCCGGTGGGCTCGACGCCGGGCTGGCGACCTGCAGCGCGGCGGAGCCCGAGAAGCCCTGGGCCCACACGGTGCCCAGGCCGAGGAAGGCCATCGCGGCCAGCGCCCGGTAGTCGGCGCCGGGATTGCGGCGGGCGACCTCCTTGGCGAGGATCGCGCCGAAGATCAGGGAGAACGCCCAGTTGAGGTAGCTCGCGAACATCGAGACGGCCGCGACGAACGCGACCGCGCCGCGCGGACTGCTGGGGATGCCGGCGAGCCGGTCGATAAGCCGCGCGATCGGCGGGGAGCTGGCCACGGCATAGCCGCCGATGATGATCATCGCCATCTGCAGGGTGAACGTGATGAGCGACCAGAAGCCGGTGCCCCACCCGTCGACGAGCCCCATGCCCGCCGGAGGCTTGGGCGGCGCGGTCGTCGAGGCGCCGAAGATCGACTCACCCCAGGCGAGCCCGAGCACGAAGATGAGGACGGTGCCGACGAGCACGAAGCCGAACGCGTCGGGCAGCCACTTCTCGGTGAAGGCGGTGAAGCGCAAGGCCATGCGGGCCAGCGGGCCCTCGCGTTCAGGTGCCTGCGACGGCGGGTGGCTCGTTGTCGATTCGCGTGTCATGGCGCGAAAAGTACCGCCCGCAGACCTGTGCGGATAGGTGATGCGTGCAGGTCGGGACCATTTCGAGGCCCGATCGTGAGGCGCGGGATGCCGGCCGGTCAGACTGGGGCCATGCTCAGCGCTGACGGTTCGGCCCGCGACGCAGGCTCGGCTGCAGGGCCCAGGGTCCTCGTCGTCGACGACGAACCCACCCTGGCCGGCACGGTCGGCACCTATCTCGAGCGGGCCGGCTACATCGTGCACACGAGCGGCGACGGCCTGGAGGCGGTCGACCTCGCGCGGTCCCTGGCACCGGCGGTCATCGTGCTCGACCTCGGGCTGCCGGGGCTCGACGGGGTCGAGGTGTGCCGGCGGGTGCGGACCTTCTCCGACTGCTATGTGCTCATGCTCACCGCGCGCGACGACGAGGTGGACACGCTCATCGGGCTGTCTGTCGGCGCCGACGACTACATGACCAAGCCGTTCAGCGTCCGCGAGCTCGTCGCCCGCGTGCAGGTGCTGCTGCGCCGTCCCCGCACCGGCGGCGCCCCGGCGGAGGCGCCGGTGCGCCTCTTCGGCCCGCTGCGGATCGACCCGGCCTCGCGCGAGGTGACGCTCGCGGGGGCGCCGGTCGAGTTGACCCGCACCGAGTTCGACGTGCTCGAGGCCCTGTCGGCGCGACCGCGGTTGGCCTTCTCACGGCGCCAGCTCGTCGACGCCGTCTGGGGGCCCGACTGGGTCGGGGACGAGCACCTCGTCGACGTGCACGTCGCCCATGTGCGGCGCAAACTGCGCGACGACCCGGCGAACCCGGCCTTCATCCGCACCGTCCGCGGCGTCGGCTATCGCATGGGGGAGGGCAGCCCGTGACCGGATTCCTGCCCCGCCCGGGCACGCTGGCGTGGCGGTTGCTGGCGGCCCAGGTCGGCCTCATCACCGCCATGGCGGCGACGATGGTCGTCGTCGGGCTCGTCGTCGGGCCCGGAGTCTTCCACGGGCACATGATGCAGGCGGGGCACGGGGGCGGCGGGCCGGTCGTCGCGCACGCCGAAGAGGCGTTCGCCCAGGCCACCGCCATCTCCCTGCTGACCGGCACGGTGATCGGTGCCCTGGGGGCGCTGGGGCTCAGCGTGCTCGTCAGCCGGCGCGTGGGGGCGACGCTGCGGTCGCTGTCGCGGGGGGCCGAGCAGGTCGCGGCCGGACGCTACGACGTGACGATCCCCACCGATGCGCTCGGGACCGAACTCGACGGGCTTGCAGCCGGCTTCGCGCGTATGGCCGACCAGTTGGCCGACACCGAGCGCACCCGCCGCCGGCTGCTCACCGACGTCGCCCACGAGCTCCGCACGCCGATCAGCATCGTGGCCGTGACCGTCGACGCCCTCGAGGACGGCGTCGTGCGCGCCGACGATCCGGCGACGATCCAGACGCTGCGCGAGCAGCTCGCGCGACTCACGCGGCTCGCCGGTGACCTGCGCGCGGTCTCTGCGGTCGAGGAGGGGCAGGCCGCGCTGCGGCTCACCTCGGAGCCCGTCGCGGACCTGCTCCACGCGGTCGACGATGCGCACGCCGGCGCCTACGCGGCCAAGGGCGTGACGCTGGCGGTCGACGTCGCGGGAGCGCGGGCCGCCGGGCGCGTGCGCGTCGATCGGGAGCGCGTCGGGCAGCTCCTGACCAACCTGCTGACCAACGCCCTGCGCCACACCCCCGTAGGAGGTGTGGTCGCCGTCAGCGCCGAGCGCGCCGACGGCGTCGTGCGGCTCACCGTCCGCGACACCGGCGACGGCATCGCGGCCGCACACCTGCCGCATGTCTTCGAGCGCTTCTACCGCACCGACACGGCGCGCGACCGCGACCACGGGGGCACCGGCGTCGGGTTGGCGATCAGCGCGGCGATCGCGCACGCGCACGGCGGCTCGATCGTCGCCGACAGCGCGGGGCCCGGTCGGGGCGCGGTGTTCACCGTCGAGCTGCCCGCGGACTGAGGCACGCCCGACGCGGGCTGGCCGACCCGCGGCGGCCCCCTGGCCAGGACGCGTCTTCTTCATCGAATCTTCAGGGTTTCGGCCCCGGAACGGGTGGGATCGCGACGCACCGTGGTGTTGTGCCCGAACCCACCCGCCGTCATGTCCTGCGGGGAGCCGTCGGCGCCCTCGCCCTGGCCTCGCTCGGGGCCTGCAGCTCCGCGCGGGGCACGCCGGCACCGACCGTCGGCGGGCACACCGCCGGCATCGCGCCCATGACTGCGGCGGCTCCGGCACCGGGCGGTCGCGTCGTCACGGCGACCCTGACGCCCCGGCCCGTCACTCTCGATCTCGGCGGGGTCGAGGCCCGGACGTGGGCGTATGCCGAGTCGCTGCCTGGCCCGGTGCTGCGGGCCCGGGCCGGCGACCTGCTCCGGGTCACGGTGCACAACCGGCTGCCCGCCGAGACGACCGTGCACTGGCACGGCATCCGGCTGCGCCACGCCGCCGACGGTGTTCCCGGCATCACCCAGGCGCCGATCGCGGCCGGGGCGGACTACCGCTACGACCTCGTCGTCCCCGACCCGGGCACGTACTTCTTCCACCCGCACGTGGGGGTGCAGCTCGACCGCGGGCTCTCCGGGCCACTCGTCGTCGACGACCCGCACGACCCCGGCGACTACGACGTCGAGTGGGTCGTCGTCCTCGACGACTGGACCGATGGCGTCGGGCGGTCGCCCGACGACATCCTCGCGGGGTTCCGCGCGCAGAACGGCACGGTGAGCACCGGGATGAGCCACATGTCCGGCATGGGCCACATGGGCAGTGCGTCGCCGCTGGGAGACGCCGGCGACATCCCCTACCCGCACTACCTCGTCAACGGGCGGATCCCCGCCGCCCCGGCGACGTTGAGTGCCAAGCCCGGGCAACGCGCGCGGATCCGGTTCATCAACGCCGGTGCCGACACGATCTTCGCCGTCGCGCTCGGGGGTCACCCGATGACGGTCACGCACAGCGACGGCTACCCGGTGCGGCCGGTGCAGACGCCGGCGCTCTACATCGCGATGGGGGAGCGCTACGACGTGACCGTGCGCCTGCGCGACGGTGCCTTCCCGCTCGTCGCGCGCGCCGAGGGCAAGAACGGTGCGGGCCTGGCGATCGTGCGGACCGGCTCCGGCGCCGCGCCGACGGCCGCCACGCGCGTCGCTGAGCTGTCGCAGCAGCCCCTGCTCGGCACGAGCCTGGCCGCCGCCGAGTCGGCGCGGCTGCCCGAGCGCGACCCGGACGACACCGTCGAGGTCCAGCTCAACGGCCAGATGCAGCCCTACGCGTGGGGCCTCAACGGCAAGCGCTATGGCGAGGACACCCCGATCGGCGTCACCGAGGGGCAACGCCTGCGGCTGCGCATGACGAACATGACGATGATGTCCCACCCCATGCACCTGCACGGTCACACCTGGGGTCTGCCCGGCAGCGGCGGCCTGCGCAAGGACACGGTCCTCATCCCGCCGATGCAGACCGTCGAGGCCGACCTGCAGGCCGACAACCCGGGCACGTGGGCCTACCACTGCCACAACGTCTACCACGGCGAGGTCGGCATGATGACGACCCTTCGCTACGCCTGACCTGCCCGTCTTCGGTGCCTCCGATCCGAACGACCCCGAACCTGTGAAGGAGAACGACCCGTGTCCGCCACCGTCTCGTCCCCGCCCGTCCCAGCAGCCGCGAGGCCGCCTGCCTACCGCTCGTCGACGACCGTGCAGGTCGCCGTCGCGGGCCTGGCGATCGCCCTCGTGGTGCTCGGCTTGTTCGCCCCCGACCGCACCGTGGAGACGGGCATGGGGACGGGCATGGACGGGATGTCGATGACCCACTACATGGGTCTGCTGGCGGTGCAGCAGCCGTGGAACCTGCTGATCTTCATGGGCCTGCCGGTCCTGCTCGCCGAGACCCTGGCGATCTCCGAGTTCGTCATCCTGTTCGGGGGCCGCACGCCGATGTGGGTGCGCACTCTCAACCGGGTCGCCGGCCTGCTCGCCGGGCCGGTCATGCTCGGCATCACCGTCCACCTCCTGCGGTATGCCGTCGTGCCGCTGACGGCGGGCGCCGGCTGGCGCGGCGCGGCCGATGTCGTGGCGGTGCTCGCCTACCTCGCCGGCACGATCCCCATGGTGGGGCTCACCCTCGTCGAGCTCGGCCTGCTCGGCCGCGACGAGCGGCACGCCCTCGCGCTGCACGCGACGTGCGTCGGCGTCTTCCTCGTGCTCGCGCACGTCGCGATGATCTTCGGGATGCTCGACCCGACCGTGCTGGGCTGGAACGCAGGCATGGCGACTCCCGTTGACCCCGCAGGTCAGATGCCTGGCCACCCTGGTATGCCTGGTATGCCTGGTATGCAGCACTGACCGTCACCCCCTCCGAACTGCCACGAACTGTCACCGACGTCAGGGATTCACGTGATCACCTCCTCGACCGCCCGGGGCGCGACGCTCGCCGGGCTGTCCGCTCTCGTCCTCGCGCTCACCGGCTGTTCTGCGACGCCCGCCGCCGCTCCCTCGGCGCCGCCGGCGACCGGTGCTCAGACCGGCTCGAGCTCTGCCGGCGACGACCTCCTCGCCAGTCACGGCCTGTCCGGCACGTCCGGTCAGCAGGTCGTGGAGTCGCTCGACCGCAACCCTGGCGCGCGGCCCCTGTCGCTCCGGGGCTCGGTGCGGCCCGACCAGGTCGTCCTCGACGACGGCGTGCGGCAGGCGACGTTGCCGCTGCCGAAGGACTCGTTCTACCTGTCGATCGCGCCGTACGAGAACCGCACCCACGAGTGCTTCCACCACAATCTCGGCACCTGCCAGGGCGAGTTGGCGAACGAGCAGGTCCACGTGAAGATCACCGACTCCGCCGGCAAGGCTGTGGTCGACCAGCAGGCGACGACCTACGCGAACGGGTTCGTCGGGTTCTGGGTGCCGCGCGGCTCGTCGGGCACGGTGACGATCACCCGCGGCGACAAGACCGGCCAGACGCCATTCAGCACCGGAGCCGACAGCCCGACCTGTCTGACGACCCTGCGGCTGACCTGAGCGGTCACCACCGCACGCGCGGCACTGGCTGCCCGCGGCACCGGCTGCGCGCGGCACCGGCTGCGCGCGGCAC
>JBDIAP010000141.1:0-9613 GCA_039812485.1 Kineosphaera sp. | reverse complement strand
GGCGCCTGGGGTGGCTGCCCCCGGCGACGACCTGCCGGACCTGGTGGGCAAGGTCGTCGTCGTCACGGGTGCTGCGGGGGCGGCCGGCGGGCCGCTCGTCGCGCGTCTCGCGCGGGCCGGCGCGCAGGTCGTCGCGGTGGGGCGCTCCGCGCAGCGGCTGGCGCCGGTCGTGGCGTCCGCGGCCCAGGCGGCGGCCGACTCCGGGCGCGGCGGAGGTGCCGAGGCCGCCGTCGTCGACCTGCTGGATCGGGACGTGACGGCGCGGTGGTCGCGATCCCTCCTCGCGGCGCGCGGCCGCGTCGACGGGCTGTTCCACCTCGTCGGCGGGTGGCGCGGCGGTGCGGGCATCGTCGACTCCGACCCCGGTGACTGGGACTGGCTGCAGGCGCAGCTCGTCGTGACGCTCGTGCACGCCACGCAGGCGTTGCACGACGGGCTGCGCGACGCGGGCGGGCGGCTGGCGATCGTGTCGTCCCCGCAGGCGCAGGAGCCGACCGCCACCAACGCGGCCTACGCCGCAGCCAAGGCGGCGAGCGAGGCCTGGACGCTGGCGGTCGCCGACTCGTGGCGTGCCAGCGACGCCGCGGCGGTCATCGTGCAGGTCAAAGCGCTGCTCACCGACGAGATGCGCGCTGCGGCGCCGCAGCGCCGGTTTCCGGGGTTCGCGCCCGTCGACGAGGTCGCGCAGGTGCTCGCGGGGCTGTGGAGCGTGCCGGCCGAGCACCTCAACGGCACCCGCGTGCGGCTGCCGGTCGCATGATGACGCAGGCTGACCCGATGGCGAGCATCACGCTGCACGAGCAGATCACCCCGTTGCACGATCCGCGAGCGCGTGGCTTCGCGAGCGACAACAGCTCCGGAGTGCATCCGCGCATCCTCGAGGCGATCGTCGCGGCCAACGGCGGGCACCAGGTCGCCTACGGCAACGACGTCTACACGCAGCGGCTGCGCGAGGTCGCCGCCGAGCAGTTCGGGCCCGCCGCGCAGATCTACCCGGTCTTCAACGGCACCGGCGCCAACGTCGTCGCGCTCGACCTCATGACACAGCGCTGGGACGCGGTCGCCTGCACCCGCAGCGCCCACATCAACGTGGACGAGTGCGGCGCCCCGGAGAAGATCGCCGGGGCCAAGCTCCTGCCGGTCGACACCCCGGACGGCAAGCTGACGCCCGCCCTCCTCGACACCGTGGCCTGGGGCTTCGGCGACGAGCACCACGCCCAGCCGACCGTCGTGTCGGTGACGCAGAGCACCGAGCTCGGCACGGTCTACGGGGTGCAGGAGCTGAGGGCGCTCGTCGAGCACGCCCACGCGAGGGGGATGCGCGTCCACCTCGACGGCGCGCGGCTCGCCAACGCCGCGGCCGCGCTCGACGTGCCGCTGCGCGCGCTGACCAGCGACCTCGGCGTCGACGTCGTCTCCCTCGGCGGCACGAAGAACGGCTGCCTGGGCGCCGAGGCCGTGCTGGTCCTCGACCCGGAGGCGGTGAGCCGGCCGCTCTTCATCCGCAAGCTCGACGGCCAGCTCGCGAGCAAGATGCGCTTCACCTCCGCTCAGCTGCTCGCGCTCCTCGACGGCGACCTGTGGCGCGAGACCGCCGGACACGCCAACGCGATGGCGCGGCGGCTGGCCGACGCGGTGCGTGGCATCGACGGTGTGCGGCTGACGCGCGAGCCGGAGGCCAACGCCGTCTTCGCGATCATCCCCCCGGACGTGACGGCGCGGCTGCAGGCCCGCTACCCCTTCTACGTGTGGGAGGAGAGCACGGGTGAGGTGCGCTGGATGTGCTCCTTCGACACGACCGAGGGCGACGTCGCCGGGTTTGCCGAGGCGCTGCGGGACGAGTTCGCCCGGGGGTGACGTCTCGCGGCGACGCGTCGGTATCGGCTTCTCGGTGTCGTCCCCGGTCGGTCCGCGGACGACACCGGCCGCCGTCCTCGGCCGAGGCGAGGCGAGGCGCTCGAACGAGGGCCGCGCCAGTGCCCTCACGCGGTCAGCCGTCGTGCCCTCGTGAGTGGCGGGCCGCGGTGCGCACCGCCATCGCGATGCCCAGCGTCACGGACAGCCCGAGCCAGACTCCGACGACGACCAGGAAGAGTCCGACGAGCCACACACCGTCGCCCGCCTCCGAGGACGCCCACCAGCCCCAGGGCAGCGCGACGCCGAGCATGCCCCCGATCGGCGATGTCAGGAGCGCCCATCGGCTCGAGCGCCACGAGGCGAGGATCGCTAGCGTCGCGCACGTCAGCGCACAGGCGACGACCTGCAAAGGGTGATAGTCGGGGGCGTCCCCGGCCCAGCTCAGCCACACGCCCCACGACAGCGCGCCGCCGGCGCAGGTGAGCAGCCCGGCCACCCTCGCGGGCACGGGAGTCATCGACTCAGGCTCCGCCACGGGCATCTCGCTCTGGGGTCGATACAGCATCCAGCCATCGTGCGCCGGCGGCGGTCGTGTCGTCGTGAGTCGAAGTACTCGCTCGCGCACCATCCCTAGGACAAAGAATTCTGTGCAATCGCGCCCTCGTTCCCTCGTGCACTCGTCCCCTCGTGCCCGCGTCGGCGCCGACGTTTGGCGGCGTCCCACAGTCCCGGACGTCGCTGTCGAGATGCAGCGAAGAGGGCACAGACGCGATTCGTCGCCTGCAGGGACCTTGCGTGATGTCTCCGGTCGTCACGGCGACACTGCGTTTGCCGACATGCGTCCAGGCAGCCCTGATGGGGATCATCTGCGGGTCGCGAAGGGCATGATCGACCCGTGGAGGGATGGCCGGCTGGACCCAGCCTCGCTGCCGGTCGACGGCACTCACTGGCCCTTCGTCGTGACGGCACCGTGCTGGCCGTGGGAAACGGTGCTGCCGGGGAGCTCGTCGTCAGGGACTGGGTGGACGTCGTGGCCCTAGCCGCCGGAAACGTGCATACGTTCAGGAACACGGGTCGATCGCACACGGTCGGGCTGCTCGCTGATGGCACCGTTCGAGCCACGGGTTGGAACGGCGACGGCCAGTGCAGCGTGAGCACGTGGCCGCGAGTCGTCGGGATCGCAGCCGGCTGGCGACGCACGCTGGCGGTCCTGGACGACGGGACGGCCCTCGCGGCCGGTCGCCGCGACGAAGGCGCTTGCGACGTCTCGGACTGGAGCGACATCGTGGCCGTGTCCGGAGGGGACTGGCACTCGGTCGGGCTGCGCGCCGATGGCACAGCTGTGGCCGCGGGCGTCAACAGGCATGGGCAATGCGATCTCAGCGCCTGGCGCGACCTCGTCGGCGTCGCAGCCGGCTACCTACACACTGTCGGAGTGACGACGGGTGGACGGGTGGTCGCCTCCGGTGATCCGCTCGCCGGTGCCCTCGAGGTCGACCGGTGGCGGGACGTTGTCGCCGTCGCCGCGGGCAGCTATCACACGGTCGGGCTGACCTCCAGCGGGCAGGTTCTCGCCGCAGGCAACAACGAATCCGGTCAATGCGACGTGGCCGGGTGGCACGACATCATCGCCATCGCCGCAGGATCGGGACACACGCTGGGACTGCGCAGTGACGGGACGGCGACCGCCGTCGGCTGCAACAACGACGGGCAGTGCGAGGTGTCGGACTGGGCGGACCTGCGCGTCAGCTCCCCCTGATCACCTCCCACCGATCACCTCCCAGCGATCACCTCCCACCGATCAACCGTGCCGGGGCGCGGCATTCAGGGCACCCCTCGAGCAAGATCTCGATCGCTCTGGCATGCCGTCTTCGCCCCTCAGGTCGTGGGGTAGAAAGCGACGTTGCGGGCGTACATGCGTTCGCCGGGTGGGCCCTAAGGGGCGCCGGGCGGGAGGGGCGCGTCGGGTGATGTCACTGGTGGCGGTCGGTAGGTGATGAGCCGTCCGGCGGGGGTGGTGCAGCGGACGGCGTCGGGGTGCTCGTCGGGCAGGTCGGCGTTGCCGCGGACGTCGAACTCGTCGCGGCGATGCGCGTCGTGGTGCCCGACTCGAGCGGCCCCAACGCCGGCCGCTTCGCGTCACGCCCGTCACCGGAGGACCGTCCGGTGAGGCGCCGGTGCACCCAGGGCCGCAGATACGTCCCCGCCCACTCGCGGTCGGACCGCCGCTGCTGCGCCCGCGTGACGATCGGACGGTCGGGCGGCGGCACCGACCACGCGCCCTCGGGTTCGTCGAGCCCCAGCGCCCCGAGCGCCGCCTGCGCGACGCGGGCGTGGCCCTCGCTCGTGAGATGGATGCGATCGGCGCTCCACAGCCGCCAGTCCCGCAACGACGCCATGCCCCACAGGTCGATGACCGCGCAGCCGTGTCGGCGCGCGATGCTCCAGATGTGCGCCGTGAAGGTCGCGTTGCGCCCGCGCACGTGCTTGAGCACCGGCGCCTCCCGCGGGTCGGTCGGGGTCGCGAGCAGCACGTCGGCACCGGTCGCGCGCACCGCGGCCACAGCCGTCTCCAACTGGTCCGCCAGCGCCTCGATGTCGGCCCGGGGCCGCAGGATGTCGTTGCCGCCGCCGACGATGCTCACGAGGTCGGGCTCGAGGTCGAGGGCCGTCGCCAGTTGACGGGTCGTGATGTCGGCGAGCTTGCGCCCGCGCACCGCGAGGTTGGCGTAGGCGAAGTCGCGCCCCTCGTCGGCCCCCAGCTCGGCCAGTGTCAGGGCCAGGCGGTCGGCCCACCCCACATAGGCGTCGGGCGTGCCCGGGTCCGGGTCCGACATCCCCTCGGTGAACGAATCGCCAAGCGCGACATAGCGCGTCCACGGGCGGGGCGAGATCACGGCAGTCTCCAATCGACGGGGTCGGCGCCCTGGCGGGCGAGCAGGTCGTTGGCTCGGCTGAACGGCCGCGACCCGAAGAAGCCGGAGTGCGCCGACATGGGCGAGGGGTGGGCACTCTCGATGCGCGGCACCTGGCCGAGCATGGGCGCGAGGTTGCGGGCGTCGCGCCCCCACAGGATCGCGACGAGCGGCTGACCGCCGGCCGCCGCCTCGGCCAGGGCCTCGATGGCCCGCTGCGTCACGGCCTCCCAGCCCTTGCCGCGGTGGCTCGCCGAGGCGCCGGGCCGCACGGTGAGCACGCGGTTGAGCAGCATGACCCCCTGGTCGGCCCACGGCGACAGGTCGCCGTCGCTCGGCCGCGCCACCGCCAGATCGTCGACGAGCTCGCGGTAGATGTTGATGAGGCTCTTGGGGATCGGCCGCACGTCGGGCGCGACGGAGAACGACAGCCCGACCGCGTGACCCGGTGTGGGATAAGGGTCCTGGCCGACGATGAGCACCCGCACGTCCGGCAGCGGCCGCTCGAAAGCCCGCAGGATGTGCGGGCCGCCCGGCAGGTAGCCGCGCCCGGCGGCCACCTCCTCCCGCAGGAACGCCCCGAGGTGGGCGACCTGATCGGCCACCGGAGCGAGGGCCTGCGCCCAGGTCGGGTGGACGAGCTCGCTCAACGGTTTGGCGGACGACACTCTGGCGAGGCTACCGACCCCCTCGGCGCCCGCGACGACGGGGCGATGCGAACCACGGCCGCGAGAGCCATGCTCCTGGCGGGTGTCGCGCGGCCGGGGTGGGTGCTTGCGTCGCGCTGAGTGCGCCCGGTCGCCACCGACGCGACCGGGCGCTCCACCGCGCTGCGCGTGACGATGGCCGTCGGCGGGATCTGGTTCGTCGGTGGGCTCATGTCTTCGTGATGGCGTTGTCGCGCCACCGCCGAAACCACCCCGACCGCGTCGATGCGGTCCTGCCCCTGACGGCTCTGGGGCTCGGGTCGTTCGCCCTCGTCTGGGCTGTGGTCGCCGTCGTCCCCGGCCAGTCGATGGCGTGGGTCTTCCCCCCGATCGGCGTGAGCCAGACCGTGTCGGGTGCGATCGGCCTACGCGACCTCAGGCGTCGCCGCGCCGGATGAGCCGACCCGTCGGGGTCTCGAAGTCGACCTCGCGCCCGCGCAGGACGGTGCGCCGCACCCGCCCCGAGAGCGTCTGCCGGTCGTAGGGCGACAGCGGGTTGCGGTGGTGCAGTGCGCGCACGTCGACGACGAACTGCTCCTCCGGCGCGAAGACCACGAGGTCGGCGTCGCAGCCGGGCGCGAGGCGGCCCTTGGCCGGCAGCCCGACGCGATCGGCGGGCTTGGCCGCCATCCACGCGACGACCTGCTCGATCCCGATGCCGCGCGCCCGTGCCTGGGTCCAGACGATCGGTAGCGTGAGCTGCACGGACGCGATCCCGCCCCACGCCGTGCCGAAGTCGCCGGTGTCGAGGTCCTTGAGGTCCAGCGTCGAGGGGGAGTGGTCGGAGGCGATGTAGTCGATGGTCCCGTCGCGCAGGCCCTCCCACAGCAGGTCGCGGTTGCCGCGCTCGCGGATCGGCGGGCAGCACTTGTAGGCCGTCGCGCCGTCGGGGATCTGCTCGGCAGCGAGCGCGAGGTAATGGGGGCAGGTCTCGACCGACACGTCGATGCCGTCGGCCTTCGCGGAGCGGATCATCGGCAGCGCGTCGCTGCTCGACAGGTGCAGGATGTGCACCGCGGCGCCCGTCCAGCGGGCCCGCTCGATGACGGCGGCGATCGCGAGGTTCTCCGCGCCACGGGGCCGCGAGTGCAGGAAACGGTCGTAGACCTGGCCCCGCGCCGCGGGTGCGCGTTCGATGGCCTGGGGGTCCTCGGCGTGGACGATCATCATGCCGCCGACGTCGGCGAGCGTGCGCAGGTCCGCCTCGAGCTCCTCGGGCCCCAGCGGGGGGAACTCGTCGACTCCGGAATGCAGGAGGAAGCATTTGACGCCGAAGACTCCGGCCTCGTGCAGCTCCCGCAGGTCGCCGGTGTTGCCCGGCACCGCCCCGCCCCAGAAACCGACGTCGACGAAGGCCTGCGGCGCCGCGACGAGGCGTTTGAGCTCGAGCGCGGGGCCGTTGACCGTCGAGGGGATCGAGTTGAGCGGCATGTCGATGATTGTCGTCACGCCCCCGGCCGCCGCCGCCTTCGTCGCCGTGGCGAAGCCCTCCCACGCCGTGCGTCCCGGCTCGTTGACGTGCACGTGCGTGTCGACGAGCCCCGGCAACAGCACCTCGTCGGCGGCGAGTTCGACGACCCGGGCCCCGTCGAGCGCGCTCCCGAGCGGCTCGACGTCGACGATCCGCCCGTCGCGCACCCCGACCTCGCGCGGCCCGAGCCCGTCCGGGGTGAGCACGCGCTCGCCGCGCACGACGAGGTCGTAGGCGTGATCGTGCGGCGGTGCCGCGGCCGCCGCGGGCGGGGGGTCGGCGGAGTGCGTCGCGGCATACTCCGCGATCTGGGCCCGGATCCGCGCCGGGTCGTTGACGTGCAGATCGGGCAGGTCGGCGGGCTCCTGCGGCATAGATCGTCCTTCCCTGGTGTGGGCCTGGGCGTGGGATGGGGATGGGCATGGGCATGGTCGTGACGGAGGCGGGTGCGGTCGCGCCTGGCGCGTGGGCTTCACGGTAGACGCCCGCACCGACACCGACACCGACCGGCCGGAGCCGACCGTCGGCCTACGCCATGACGCAGATCGCGGTGGGCGCGTCGGCGCCGGTCTCGGCGAGCGCCTCGAACTCCATCACCGTGTCGAGCCCGGCCGCTCCCATCGAGATGTTCGTGACCTTCTCGAGGATGATCTCGACGACGACGGGCACGCGGTGCTGCGCGGCGAGCTCCGTGGCCTGCGTGAGCGCGGCGCCGAGGTCGGCCGGGTCGGTGACCCGCAGCGCCTTGCAGCCCAGGCCCTCGACGACCTTGACGTGGTCGACGCCGTAGCCCTGCAGCTCGGGGGAGTTGATGTTGTCGAAGCCGAGCTGCACGTGGTAGTCCATGTCGAAGCCGCGCTGGGACTGCCGGATGAGCCCGAGGTAGCTGTTGTTGACGAGCACGTGCACGTAGGGGATGCCGAACTGCGCCCCGACCGCGAGCTCCTCGATGAGGAACTGGAAGTCGTAGTCGCCCGACAGGGCCACGACCTGCGCGTCGGGCCGCGCGACGGCGACGCCGAGGGCCGCCGGCAGCGTCCACCCCAGCGGCCCGGCCTGACCGCAGTTGATCCAGTGCCGCGGTGCGAAGACGTGCAACAGCTGGGCCCCCGCGATCTGGCTCAGCCCGATCGTCGAGACGTAGACGGTGTCGGCGTCGAAGGCGGCGTTCATCTCCTCGTAGACGCGCTGCGGCTTGATCGGGATGTCGTCGAAGTGCGTCTTGCGCTGCAGGGTGGCCTTGCGCTGCGCGCAGTCCTCGACCCACACCCCGTAGTCGGGCAGGTCGCGGGTCTCGGCGCGCTTCTTCGCCTCGGTGAGCAGCGCGTCGAGCGCGAGCCCCGCATCGGAGACGACCCCGTAGTCGGGGGCGAACACCCGCCCGATCTGGGTCGGCTCGATGTCGACGTGCACGAACGTGCGGCCCCGGGTGTAGACGTCGAGCGCCCCGGTGTGGCGATTGGCCCAGCGGTTGCCGATGCCGAGCACGAAGTCGTACGCCAGGAGCGTCGCGTTGCCGTAGCGGTGCGAGGTCTGCAGCCCGACCATGCCGGCGTGCAGCGGGTGGTCGTCGGGGATGACGCCCCAGCCCATGAGTGTCGGGACGACCGGCACGCCGAGCAGCTCGGCGAGCGCGACGAGCCGGTCGGCGGCGTCGGCGTTGATGATGCCGCCGCCGGCGGTGATCAGGGGGCGCTGGGCCGCGGTGAGCAGGTCGAGCACCCGACCGGCCTGCGCGGGCGTCATCGCAGGCCTGCTCACCGGCAGCGGCTCGTACGTGTCGATGTCGAAGTCGATCATCGTCTGCTGCACGTCGATCGGCAGGTCGATGAGCACCGGCCCGCGGCGCCCCTCGCGCATGAGCCAGAACGCCTTGGCGAACGTGCCGGGCACCTGCGCGCCCTCCTTGACCGTCACCGCCCACTTGCTCACCGGGGCGGCGATCGCGGCGATGTCGACGGCCTGGAAGTCCTCCTTGTCGAGCTTGGCGATCGGCGCCTGCCCGGTGAGGCACAGGATCGGGATCGAGTCGGCCGACGCCGAGTAGAGGCCGGTGATCATGTCGGTGCCCGCCGGGCCCGAGGTGCCGGTGCACACGCCGATGTTCCCCGGCGCCGCGCGGGTGTAGCCCTCGGCCATGTGCGAGGCGGCCTCGACGTGGCGGGCCAGGACGTGGCGGATCCCGCCGTGGTCGCGCATCGCGGCGTAGAAGGGGTTGATCGCGGCGCCGGGCAGGCCGAAGACCTGAGTGGCGCCCTCCTTGGCCATGATGAGGACGGCGGCGTCGACGGCGCGCATCGTGGGCATGGTCGGGTCTCCTATTGCTTCGGGCCCCGGCCGGAGAGCTGCTCGACGAGGAGCATGAGGCCGGAGTGGTCGAGGTCGCCGTAGCCGAGTTGGCGGGCGTACTGCATGAGTTGCGCGGTGTGCGCGCCGAGTGGGATCGCGACGCCGGCCTCGCGGGCGGCGGCGGTGACGATGCCCATGTCCTTGTGGTGCAGGTCGATGCGGAAGCCGGGGGCGAACTCGCCCTGGACCATCGCGGCGGCCTTGCGGTCGAGGATCCGGTTGCCGGCCAGGCCGCCGGCGAGCACCTCGATCGCGGCGGTCGTGTCGACGTCGTAGGCCTGGAGGAAGACGAGGGCCTCGGCGACGAGCTCGAT
>JBDIAP010000140.1:0-9671 GCA_039812485.1 Kineosphaera sp. | reverse complement strand
GGGTCGGGGGCGGGGTCAGCCGAAGATGCTCGTCGGCAGGTCCACGGGCAGCAGTGAGGGCAGCGCGAGGACGACGAGCGCGAACACGGCGGAGTAGATGACGACGACCTTGGGCCGGGCCCGCGCGACGTAGAGCAGCACGGCGGGGATGAACAGCAGCACCGCCGCAAGGTAGCCGGTCAGCATGACGAGGACGAGGAACACCGCCATCCCGACGAAGGTCTGCAGCGCCGTTCGCACGTCCGGGGTCCAGACGGGTGGCCGGCCGGCGGCGCGCCGTGCCCGCAGCTCCTGCGCGATGCGCACGAGGCAGACGAGCAGCCCACCGATCGTCACCAGGCGCGGCATGAGCTGCGCGCCGGGGGAGAAGGACTGGCTGGCGACGAGGGCGGCGATGAAGATCAGCGCCATCCCGATGCTCGCGCCCATCGACCAGGCGGTGTTCGACAGGTAGCCGTCGCCCTCCTCCTCGTCGTCGCCGCGGCGCAGGTCCTCCTCCACGAGGTGACCGTCGTCGGCGTTCTGGTGCAGCAGCGACCGCAGGGCCTTGAAGCCCGCCCACACCGCGGGACCGATGAGGATCGCGGCGAAGATGATGACGCCGGGGCGGGCCATCCACTCGAAGCCGTCGTAGAGGCTCTCGGTGAGGTAGTAGTAGCGCTCCATCGGGATCGCGAGGACGAAGCCGATGAGGAACGGCGCGCGCGGGAAGTCGGTCGCCTTGAAGAGCCAGCCGACGGCGCCGAGCAGCAGCATGATCCACAGGTCGCCGATCTGGCCACCCTCCTGGAACGCGCCGAGCAGCATGATCGCGAGCAGCCCGGGGGCGAGCACCGCGAACGGCACCTTCGTCAGCTTGGCCAGGGTCGGGGTGGCGAGGAAGCAGAGGAACGCGCCGACGACCGAGGCGATCGCGAAGCACCAGATGATGAGGTACATGAGGTCGAGGTGATCGGTGACGATCGAGGGCCCCGGCTGGATGCCGTAGGTGAGCAGCATCCCGAGCAGCATCGCCGACGGCACACCGCCGGGGATGCCGAAGAGCAGCGTGGGGATGAGGTCGCCGGCCTCGACGGAGTTGTTCGCGCTCTCCGGGCCGACGATGCCGCGCGGGTCGCCCTTGCCGAAGGTCCGCTTGTCCTTGGCGGTGGCGACGGCCTGCCCGTAGGCGAGCCACGTGCCGGCGGTCGCGCCGACGCCGGGGAGCACGCCGGCCCAGATGCCGATGAGGGCGCCGCGGATGACCTGACCCCAGTGGGTCAGCCACTCGCGGATGCCGGCGCCCCAGCCGCCGCCGAGGGTGACCATGTCGCCGTCGACGACGCGCTGCTGGACCCGCGAGGCGATCTCGGCGAGGCCGAAGATGCCGAGGGCGACCGCGACGAGCGAGAGCCCGTCACCGAGGAAGAGCGAGTCGAACGTGAAGCGCTCCTCGGCGGTCGTCGGCGACATGCCGACGAGGCCGAGCAGGAGGCCGAGGAAGCCGGTGGCCAGGCCTTTGGCGACGTTGCCGCGGGAGAGCACGGCTGCCAGCGCGACGCCGAGGACGGTGAGCATGAACAGCTCGGGGCTCGCGAACGACAGCACGAGCGGGCGGGCCAGCGGCACCGCGAGCGTCAGGCCGAGCGCGCCGATGAGACCGCCGGCCATCGAGGAGAGGAAGGCCAGCGACAGCGCGCGTTTGGCCTCCCCCTTGCGGGCCATCGCGTAGCCGTCGAGCATCGTCACGCTCGCCGAGGCCGACCCGGGTGCGCCGAGGAGGACGGCCGAGACGGTGTCGGAGGTGTGCACGACGGCGAGGGCGCCGATGAGCAGCGCGAAGGCCTGGGACGGATCCATGCCGAACGTGATCGGCAGGAGGATCGCGACGGCGCCCGTGCCCCCGAGCCCCGGGATGAGGCCCATGACGAGGCCGGCGAGGACCCCGGCGAGCAGCATGACGAGGAGGGAGGGTTGGGCGAGGGATTGGAGCGCCTGGAGCGCAGCATCGAGCATCGTCGGCTCCTTCAGTCGATCGAGACGTTGTAGGTGGACTTCAAGAAGGTGACGATCCGCTCGCGCAGGGCGTCGTCGACCGTGTAGGCGCGCTGCATGCGTTGGCGCAGGTCACCGGCCGCGTCGAGGGGGTAGCCGCCGAGGACCTTCTTCGCCGCCTCCTGGAAGTGCGGGTCGGCTCCGAGCTTCTCCGCGCTGGAGCGCAGCAGCTCGACGGCGGCGGCCGGCGTCGGCCCGGGCACCCAGAGCGCCTTCTGATAGGTGTAGGTGACGCCGAGGACCGTGCGGTAGGCGGCGAGCTTCTCGGGGTCCGGGGCCTTGCCGTGCAGCTGGGTGTAGGCCTCGACGACCGTCGGCAGGTCCTTGAAGTTCGGGTCGCGCACGACCTTGCCGCTGTTGTCGACCTGCCCGAGGCTGAACAGCGCGACCGCCGACTTGTCCTTGACGAGGCCCGCGACGGCGGCGGGGTAGGCCGACGTCGTCGAGTAGTCGATGTCGATCTCGCCGCGTTGCAGCGCGAGGTTGACGGGGCCGCGACCCTCGAAGCCGAAGATCGCCTCGACGTCCATCTCGAGCAGGTCGAACGCGAGCAGCGTCGTCAGGTCCAGGCCGGTCGCGGTGATGCCGCCGAAGCGCAGCGGGGTGCTGCGGTTCAGGACGTCGCGCAGGTCGCGCACCCCGGCGGCCGAGCGCGCGTAGACGACCGCGCCCGTGCCGTTGGCCAGGATCGGCTGCATCTGGGTGTAGTCGTACTTGACCGCCTTCTTCTTCAGCAGGTAGGGCACGACGGTCGTCGCCGTGCTGACGAGCACCTTCGTGCCGTCGGCGCGGGCGGACAGCGCGAAGTGGTTGGTGCCGGTGATGCCCTCGCCGCCGGCCTCGTTGATCGGCGCGAAGCCGGGGTGGCCGGGGATGACCTTGACGAGCTCGGTGCCGACGAAACGGGCCCACGTGTCGGTGCCCCCGCCCTCGGCGATGGGGATGAGGAACTCCAGCGTCTCGCCCTCGTAGTTGCCGTCCTCGGTCGAGGCCGGCGGATTGAGCAGGTCGCCGCCGAAGACCGTGCCGAGGCCGGCGAGGAGGGCGAAGCCGCCCATGATGCCCAGGGCGGTGCGGCGGCTCGGCAGTGGCGGGTCGGCGGGCTGATCGGGGTGTGGGGCGGGGCCCGCAGGGTCGGGCGCGCCGCGGACGTCGTCGAGGCGCTCAGCCATGGCGAGTCTCCGTTTCGGTCGTGGTCGTGAGGGTAGGCAGCGGTGCCGGGTCGGCGGGCAGGAAGACGTCTCCCGTGCACAGCCGCCGGTAGGTGCGGGTGGCGCCGACGACGTCGTGGTCGCCGTCGGCGTCGGTGCGGGTCTCGGTGAAGGTTTCGACGAGGCCGGCGGGGGTGTCCAGGCGCAGGCCGGTGCGCCCCGTGGCAGGCGCGGTCGCCTGAGCAGTTGCCTGAGCAGTGGCCGCAGTAGTGGCCTGAGTAGTGGCCGCAGGAGTGGCCGACGCGAGGCGCGCGGCGACGACGGTGCCGGGCGTGCCGGCGGCCAGGGTCAGGGCGACGCTGCCGGTGATCGGCACGGCCGGGTGCGGGGTGCCCATCGAGAGCATCTGGATGCCGAGGTCCGCGTCGTCGCGGGCCGTGGCGCCGACGACGGCGAGCTTGGGCACCGCGCGGGCCGCGGACTGCGGGGTCGCCGCCAGCCCCATGGCGACGGCGCCGGCGCGCCGGATGTCGTCGAGCGTCGCGAGGGTGGCGGCGTCGAGGTCGACGGTGTGCGGGTTCGTCGTCGAGGGGTGGCCCAGCTGGGTGACGTCGATGATGACGACCGGGGCGCCGGCGTCGACGAGGCTGGCCCGATAGCGCCCGCCGTCGGGCGTCGGCAGCTCGTCGACGGGGTTGCCGCTGGGCAGCAGGCGCCCGGTGCTGCGGCCGGCGGGGTCGACGAAGCCCATCCGCACCTCGGCGCCGAGCCCGGGGACCCCGGGGATGGCCGTCGTCGGCGTGTCGAGCAGCCGGCCGTCGGGCGTGGGGACGTCCTGGAGGATGACCTGCCCGGTGTTGGTGTTGAGCACCCGCACGGTCGTCCTACCGGGGGTGGGCTCGACCCAGCCGGCGTGCACGGCGTAGGGCGCGACGACGGCCGAGCAGTTGCCGCAGTTGCTGCCCCAGTCGACGACGGCCTCGTCGATGCCGACCTGGGCGAACGTGTAGTCGACGTCGATGTCGGGTCGCGTCGAGGGCGAGAGGATGACCGCCTTGCTCGTCGTCGACGTGCCGCCGCCGACGCCGTCGATCTGGCGCAGGTCCGGGCTGCCGTAGAGCCGCAGCAGGACCTCGTCGACGGACAGCCCTGGGATGTCGAGGTCTTCGCGGCGGAAGACCCAGCATTTGCTCGTGCCGCCACGCATCCACGTGGCCGGTATGGCGATCACTCTCACTCCTTTCGTCGCGGTGACCGCCACCCTGTCGGGTTGAGAAATGAAGGACCAGATCGAAAGAACGCAGACCTCTGAAGTAGACCTTCATTGATCAGGTGGTGCTGGCTGCCAGGAGGCGCGGCGAGGCCCCGGATCGGCGTCGCTGCCGAGGTCGACGGGCCGGTCATGAAGCGCATGCAGCGATGTGTGAGTAGGGTGAAGCAATACTTCACACCCGGCCGCCCCTACCCGTCCAGAAGGTGAGACGCGATGCTCGACGTCCATCGGCTCCGCATCCTGCTCGCGGTCGTCGAGTCCGGCTCGGTGACCGCGGCCGCCGAGCAGCTCGGCTACTCCCCGTCGGCCGTGTCGCAGCAGCTGCGTCGGCTCGAGCGGGAGGCCGGGCAGCCGCTGCTGCAGCGGCACGCCCGCGGCATGGTGCCCACCGACGCCGGCACGGTGCTCGCATCCCATGCCCGCAAGGTCGTGCGGCAGCTCAGCGCGGCCGAGGCCGACCTGCGCGAGATCGCCGGGCTGCGCCGCGGGCGGCTCGACTTCGGCACGTTCCCCACCGTCGGCAGCTCGTTCGTGCCGATCGCCGTGCGCCGCTTTCGCGAGCTGCACCCCTTCGTGACCCTGACGATCCGCAGCGAGCGCGAGGACGCGCTCATCGCGATGCTCGAGGACGGGCGGGTCGGGCTGTCCCTGCTGTGGGACTACGAGTGGGATCGCCTCGACACCCGCCGCTTCGACCTGCGCACGCTCTTCGACGACCCGACGGTGCTCGTGGTCGGGGCCGATCATCCGCTGGCGCGGCGCCGCGAGGTGGCCCTGGGGCAGCTGGCGGAGCAATCATGGATCATCCGCGCCAACGACCACCCCGTCGTCGAGGTGCTGCGGCGCAGCGCGCTCGCCGCCGGATTCGAGCCGCGGATCTCCTTCGAGGCCAACGACTATCAGGAGGCCCAGGCGATGGTCAGCGTCGGCCTGGGGGTCGCTCTCGCTCCGCGCACCGCGGTCGTCAACAAGCATCCGCGGGTGCGCATCCTCTCCCTCGGAGACAGCGTGCCCGCCCGGCGCATCCTGCTGGCGCAGCGGCACGACCGGGTGCGGGCGCCGGCCGAGATGGGCTTCGGCGAGGTGCTCCTGGAGGTGGCCCGCACCTACGTGCCCGGGGACCTGTAGGCCACCGAGCCCGCGACCTGTCAGCTCGCTGCTGACCCCGGTATCGGCCACGACGGCGGCATGGGTGTCGACACCCATCTCGCCGCGCCACCTTTGGTGAGGCTAGCCTTACCTCTAGGGTGCTCGGTGTGAGAAGCCTCCGGAAGGGACACCCGATGCCGACGACCCGCGCCCTCGTGGCGATCGGCGCCGCCGCGACGATGCTCGCCCTCGCCGCCTGCGGCACCGGCGGCACCGGTCCGGCCGCCGCGCCGGAGCAAGCCGAGCAGAGCGGCGCGAGCGCCGCGACCGCCGCCGACGGGGCGCTCGTCATCTACTCCGGCCGCAACGAGAAGCTCGTCGGGCCACTGCTCGAGCAGCTCGAGCAGGCCGTCGGCACGAAGGTGCAGGTGCGCTACGGCGACTCCGCCTCGATGGCCGCCCAGCTGTTGGAGGAGGGCGAACGCACCCAGGCCGACCTCTTCTTCAGTCAGGACGCCGGCGCGCTCGGCGCGCTCGCCAAGCAGGGCCGGCTCGCCCCGCTGGCGTCGGGCGTGACGAGCCGGGTCGTCGACGGTTACGCCGACGACCAGGGCCGCTGGGTCGCGACCTCGGCCCGGGCCCGGGTCATCGCCTACGACCCGCAGCGGGCGCCGACGGTGGCCGACGCGACGTCGAGCGACGTCGTGCTCGACCCGCAGTACAAGGGGAGGATCGGCTACGCCCCGACCAACGCGAGCTGGCAGTCCTTCGTCACCGCGCTGCGCGTCGCCAAGGGCGAGGACGGCGCCCGCGACTGGCTGACGAGGTTCAAGGCGCAGGAGCCGCGAGCGTACGAGAAGAACACCGGCGTGCTCGAGGGCGTCGAGGCCGGCGAGGTCGACCTCGGCCTCATCAACCACTACTACTGGCACCTGCGGGTCGCCGAGGTCGGCAAGGACAAGGTCGACTCGAAGATCCGCTTCCTCGACAGCACCGATCCCGGCGCGCTCGTCAACGTCGCCGGTGTCGGCGTCCTCGCCGGCTCCGATCAGGCGCAGGCCGCGGCGAAGGCCGTGGACTTCCTGCTCGGCACACCGGCCCAGACCTACTTCGCCGACGAGACCGCCGAATACCCGGTCGTCCCGGGCGTCAGCACGACCACGCACGAGCTGCCGCCGCTGACGACGCTCAAGCGGCCCGCGGTCGACCTCAACGACCTCGACTCCCTGCCGCAGACCCTCGAGCTGCTCGGGCAGGTGGGGTTGACCTGAGCGCCCCGACCAGCGCGCGGCGACGCGTCCGGGAGGCCGAGCCGCCCCGGGCGCGTCGCGCGCGTACCCGCCCAGGGCGCCCGCCGGCGCTGTTGCTCGCCGGGGGCTGGCTCGCCGCGCTCGTCGCCCTCGTGCCGCTGGGCTACCTGCTCGTGCGCACCGCGGAGGCCGGCCCAGCCCGGATCCTGGACATCCTGACCCGTCCGCGCACCCTCGAACTCCTCGGCCGCAGCGTGGCGCTCACGGTCATCGTCACCGGCGCCTGCCTGGTGCTCGGGGTCGCGACGGCCCTGCTCGTCACCCGCACCGACCTGCCGGGTCGGCGCGTGCTCGCGGTGCTCGCCGGGCTGCCGCTCGCCGTCCCCAGCTACGTCGCGGCCTTCGCGTGGCTGACCTCGACGACGTGGGCGAGGGGGCTGCTCGGCGCGAGCGTGGTGCTCGTCCTCGTCTCCTACCCCTACGTCTACCTGCCGGTCGCGGCGGCCCTGCGGCGCACCGACCCCGCGCAGGAGGAGGTCGCGCGGTCGCTGGGGATCGGGCCGCTGCGCACGTTCGCGCGGGTCACCGTGCCCCAGATCCGGCCCGCGGCGGCCTCCGGCGGGCTGCTCGTCGCGCTCTACACGCTCAGCGACTTCGGAGCCGTCGCGCTCCTGCAGTGCGACGTCTTCACCCGGGCGATCTTCACGAGCTACGCCGCGAGCTTCGACCGCACTCCCGCCGCTGTGCTGGCGTGCCTCCTCGTGCTGCTGACGATCGTGATCACGCTCGGGGAGAGGCGGATCCGGCGCACCGACGAGAGCGCGCGCGTCGGCGCCGGCGTGAGCCGCGGGCACGAGCCGATGCCGCTGGGGCGGGCGCGCGACGCCGGCGCCGCCCGCTGGGCGTGGTGCGGCGGAGTCGTCGCGCTGCTCGTGCTGGCGCTCGGGGTGCCGGCCGGCAGCATCGCCCGCTGGATCGGCGCGAGCGCCGCCGTCGGGGCCGATGGCCTCGACGGGGCCCGGCTGCTGCGCAGCACGCTGGCGACCGCGCAGTTCTCCCTCGCCGGAGCCCTCGCGTGCACGCTGCTCGCCGTCCCCGTCGGCATCCTCGCTGCGCGCTACCGCGGCCGTCCGGTGCGGATCATCGAGTCCGCGGCCTGGGCCGGGCACGCGCTGCCCGGGCTCGTCGTCGCGCTCTCGCTCGTGTTCTTCGGGCTGCGGGCCGCGCCGGGCCTCTACCAGCGCTGGCCGCTGCTCGTCCTGGCGTATGTCGTGCTCTTCCTGCCCGTGGCGGTCGGCGCGGTGCGCGCTTCGATCGCGTCGAGTTCGCCCGCGCTCGAGGAGGTCTCGCGGTCGCTGGGGCACACGACGGCCGGCACGTGGCGACGCGTCACCCTGCCGCTGGCGGCGCCCGGCATCGCGACGGGCGCGGCGCTCGTGGCACTGACCTGCGCCAAAGACCTGCCGGCGACGCTCATGCTGCACCCCACCGGTGTCGACACCCTCGCGACCGGTCTGTGGATGCACACCTCGATCGCCGCCCACGGCGGGGCGGCGCCCTATGCCGCGATGCTCGTCCTGCTCGGGCTCGGCCCCACCCTGTGGTTGCTGCGGACCAGCGGCGCCATCGCCCCACCCCGAGCCCGAGGAGGCCGCGCATGACGTCCGTGGACATCACCGGGGTCGACAAGTCCTTCGGCGCCCGACGGGTGCTGCGCGGCGTCGACCTGCACACCCCCGCCGGCAGCCTGGGCATCCTGCTGGGGCCGTCCGGGTGCGGCAAGACGACGCTCCTGCGCATCGTCGCAGGCCACCTCGCGCCCGACGCGGGCACGCTGCGCGTCGGCGGGCGGCTGCTCGCCGGGCCGCGGCTGTTCGTCCCGCCGGAGCGGCGCGGCATCACGATCGTGCCGCAAGACGGCGCCCTCTTCCCGCACCTGGACGTCGCCGACAACATCGCCTTCGGACTGCCCGGGCGCTTCCGTCGGCGCGCCCGGCACAGCGCTCGGATCCGCGAACTCCTCGAGCTCGTCGGCCTGCCCGGGTGCGACGACCTCGCCCCGGGGCTGCTCTCCGGCGGCCAGCAGCAGCGGGTCGCGCTCGCCCGCGCGCTCGCGCCCGAGCCGCAGCTCGTGCTGCTCGACGAGCCGTTCTCGGCGCTCGACGCCGCCCTGCGCGGCGCGATCCGCGCCGACGTGCGCGCCGCGCTGCGGGCGGCGGGCGCGACCGCGCTCATGGTGACCCACGACCAGGAGGAGGCCCTGTCGATGGCCGACTCGGTGGCCGTCATGGAGTCGGGCCGGATCGCCATGCACGACGTGCCGGCCGGCGTCTACGGCCGTCCCGCGTCGTTGGGGGTCGCGCGCTTCGTGGGCGACGCCGTCGAGCTGCCCGTCGACGCCTCGGGCGCCACCGCGCTCGGCGCGCTGCCCGCCGGTGTCGCCGTGCCCGCCGGCGGGGGGATCGCGGTCGTGCGCCCCGAGCACCTCGCGATGAGCGCCTGCGCTCCCGGTTCCGCGGACTCCGACGACGGGCGCGTCGCATTCGTCGAAGGAATCCAGTATTTCGGCCATGACACCCTCGTCGCGCTGCGCCTGCCCGGGTCGGCCGCACCGATCCGCGCCCGCTGCACCACGCCGCCCCAGCCCGGCGCCAGCGTCCGGGTGCGGATCGCCGGGCCCGTGTCCTGCTACTCCCACGTCGCCTGAGCGCCGTCCCGTCCCGCCCGCGGCGGGTGTGGCGGCGAGCGGCGCGTTAGCGTAGCCGCCATGCCGACGCCCGCGATCGTCGTACCGGCCGGTGCCCACGAGGTGCGCATCTCGAATCCCGACCGCGTCTACTTCCCCGAACTCGGCCTCACCAAGCGCGATCTCGT
>JBDIAP010000139.1:0-10136 GCA_039812485.1 Kineosphaera sp. | reverse complement strand
CCCACCCAGACGAACACCCCCGCGACGACGAAGGCGGCGGCCCACATCTTGTCGAGGTTGATCCATGCGGTGCGCAGGATGCGCAGGCCGACGACCCGGTAGACGGTGATCGCGACGATCCCGGCGGTCACCATCATCGCGAGCGCATGCACCCCCGCGGCGAGGGCGGCCACGACGATCGCGCCGCCCAGGGCTTCGCCGACCATCGACTCCGCGGGCCGGCTGAGCAGCACCGGTGCGAGCATGAGTCCCGCACCGGTGACGGTCGACATGAGGAACGACCACCAGGCGAGCTCCCACCGTGACAGCCGCATGCCCACCCAGCGGAAGTGTCGGCGCCGCAACAGCAGCCAGATGCCGAATGCCAGGAGCCCGACGGCGAAGACCGTCACCGTCACGGCCCGCGTCACCTGGGAGGCGAAGATCGTGATGGCCAGCGCGATCGGCAGCACCGATGCCTCGTGGCCGATCGTGATCGGCAGGAGCGTCCGCAGGATCGCCCTGACACTGCGCTCCTGGAGGCCGTAGGAGAGCGCGAAGAGCCAGCCCATGCCCGGATTGATGCCGTGGAACACACCGAGCCCGGCCGCGGCGAGCAGCAGGCCGGCATCGACTCCGACCTGCCCGGACCCCATGTCGCCGTGCAGCGGCAGATGCAGCGGCAGGTACACCGCCAGGGGCATCAACTGAAGCAGTAGCTGTCGCTGGAGGCGTCGCCGCCCTCGAGGTGCACCTGATGCACCCGGTTGCCGCGGAACTGCTCGGGTCCGACGAAGAAGTCCGGATCGAGCCGCATCGTCCCGTCGGCGATGTCGGCCTTGATCATCCACGCACCGACCCCGTCCGGGTAGAACTGGTCGTCCCACGCGCCGTAGAGGCTGTTCGTCCAGTAGACGCGCTTGCCGTCGCGGCTGATCTCCACCATCTGCGGCGCCCCCAGCAAGGGTGTGTCCGGGCGCGCCGGGTGCGCCGCGCGGGTCGCGATGCCGCCGACGCGGATCTCCCCGACCTGGTGCACGTTCAGCGGGTCCGAGACGTCGAGCATGATCGAGCGACCCTGCCCGAAGCAGGACACGAACAGATACCTGTCGTCAACGGTCAGGTCGATGTCGGTGATGAGCGCCGGCACCGCCTTGAAGCCCTTGAGCAGGTCCGGGAGCAGGTCGACGTCCTCGCACGGCTCGGCCGGGATGTCGAAGACCTTCTGCACCGCGAACGTCTCGCCGTCCTTGTACCAGCACCAGATCGAGCCCGACAGATCCTCTGTCGAGATGACGACCCCGACGAAGCCGTACTGCTTGGCCGGGTCGTGGGCGGGCCGCAGCTCGAGGGCCATCTGATACTGCTCTCCGAGATCGATGGTCTGGATGTTGGTGCGCTTCTTCATGTCGAAGAAGTGGATGCTGTGGCCGTACTTGTTCGCGAGAAGCTCCTCGGCGATGAGGCCGTTCTCGATCTGGCGCGGCGTGCCCCATTCGCTCGTGATCATCACGTCGTGGTTGATGTGCCACCAGAAGTCGTAGGCGAGGTATTGGTCGCCGCGATCCTTCTCCCATTGGCCGATGACCTCGAACGTGTCGTGGTCGACGAGCGCGATACCGCCCGGCCCCTCGTCACCGTGCGCGGTGCCGAGGTTCGTCACGTAGATGCCCTCCGGACCGCAGTGAGCTGTGTGCGGTCGGCTGTACCCGGTCTTCGCCGTGTATTCGGCCGGTTCGATGATCCGGTGGATACGGGGGTTCTTCGGGTCGCTGCGCACGTCGACGAAGTGGATCCGGCTGCTGCGCAGACCCATGAAGAGCAGGTAGCGGCGCTCGACGTGCGGGTGCGGGTTGCTCGGGCACAGCGCGCTGCTGCACGCGTTCCAGCCGTGGTGGTGCAACTCGTCACCGACGTTCGGCACCTCGCACCACCCGACGACCTCGCTGTACGTGGGCGAGCCCGGATCGAGGTCGACGACGGCGACCGCGTCCTTGCGCGGCTCCCCCTCGTCGCGCCAGAACGAGGCCACGTAGCCGTAGCGCTCCGGCGGCGAGTCCATCGCCATGCTCGGCGAGGGGTAGAAGGTCGGGTCCGGTCGGAAGGTCGTCATGGCAGGCTCCTCGCGCGGCGTCATCGGGAGGTGGCGCCGAATGCCCACCATCATCGTCCGCCAGCCGGTCCCGCGAAAGTGCGCGCCCCCCCGCCGACCCAGGCCACGTGAGCCCGTCCGCCGACGTGCTGCTCGAGCGCCCGACCGTCACGGTCTCGGCGCGACACGAGCCGGCGACCAGGTGGACCTCGTGTGGATCAGCGACGACCCCTCCAGCGGTAGCCGAGGAACCGTGCCAGCACGACCTCCTGGTGGTAGATCGTCCTCGACTGCCACCCGAGAGCGCAGTGGCGTCACCCGCACACCCAGCCGCTCCTGAGGCTCGAGTCAGCTCCCGAGCTGCTCGCGCCGCCTGCTCAGGTAGGCCCGTTCGGCGGGATTGCCGGTCAGCGCGATCGCCCGCCCGTAGGCGACCGCGGCCTCCCCCGTCCGCCCCACCCTGCGCAGCAGGTCGGCGCGTGCGGCGTGGAACGCGTGGTACCCCGCGAGCGCCCCGGCGAGCCGGTCGAGCTCGGCCAACCCCACCTCCGGCCCGTCGAGCTCTGAGGCCGCGACCGCCCGGTTGAGCCGCACGATCGGCGAGTGGTCCAGCCGCGCGAGCCCGTCGTAGAGGGTGACGATCTGCCCCCAATCCGTCTCTGCGGCCGACGCGGCCGCGGTGTGCACGGCCTGGATCGCCGCGAGCAGCTGATATCGGCCCGGCGCCGCGCCGTGCGCCGCTGCCGCCGCGATGCACGACCGCACCAAGCCGTGCCCCTCCGCGATGAGCGCCCGATCCCAGAGCCCGCGATCCTGCTCCGGCAGCGTCACGAGCGCCCCGCACCCCGAGACCCGCGCGGCCCGGCGCGCGTCGGTGAGCAGCATGAGCGCGAGCAGTCCGGTCACCTCCGGCTCGTTCGGCAGGAGATCGTGCAACAGCCGACCCAGCCGGATCGCCTCCCCGGTGAGCTCCGGCCGCAGCAGGTCGCTCCCGGCCCCCGGCAGGTAGCCCTCGTTGAAGACGAGGTAGACGACGGTGAGCACGCCCGCGACCCGCTCAGGGATGTCGCTCGCGGACGGCACCCGATAGGGGATGTGCGCGGTCCTGATCTTCGCCTTCGCGCGGGTGATCCGCTGCGCCATCGCGGTCTCCTGCACGAGGAACGCCCGCGCGATCTCGGCGACGGTCAGCCCGCCGAGCAGCCGCAGCGTCAGCGCGACCCGCGCCTCCATGGACAGCGCGGGGTGGCAGCACGTGAACACGAGCCGCAGGCGGTCGTCCTCGATCGGCCCGGTCGGCCCCGGCGGCGTGTCGTCCACGAGCATGCGGGCCGCCTCGTGCCTGCCCTGCCGCTGCGACTCGCGGCGCAGCCGGTCGATCGCCTTGCGGCGCGCAGTCGTCGCAAGCCAGCCGCCTGGATTGGCCGGCACACCGTGGCGAGGCCAGTGGTCGACGGCGGCGGCGAAGGCCTCCCCCGCCGCGTCCTCCGCCACGTCGAGATCACCGAAGCGCCGGACGAGGGCGGCGACCAACCGCGCCCATTCCTGCTGGTGGGCGCGGGTGATCGCATCGTGCACACCAGGGCAGGTCACCGGAGGCACGTGGGCGACACGCTCACGTCCCGCTCGCCTCGGCGGGCGGCGTGGGCCGACCGGGGAACCGATGCACCTCCTGCGGCCACTCCAGCGCCACGGCGAGCCGGCCGGCCCAGTAGCGCGCCGTCTCGTCGTCGTCGACGCCGATGACGCAGAATCCGCCGAGGTGCTCCTTGGTCTCGGCGTAGGGCCCGTCGGTGAAGACGGGTTCGCCGTCGCGCGCCTGCACGCTGCACATGGCCGTCGAGGCGTCGAGGCCGCCGTTGCCGAAGAGGAAGACCCCGGCGGCCTTCATCTCCGCGACGACGGCCATCGACCGCACAGCCTTGTCCTGCACCTGCTCGTCGGTGTGGGGCGGCACCCACTCGTCGTTGAAGGCAATGAGGTATTCGGTCACGGCGCTCTCCTCTCGTCGGTCGGCCCGGCGCCGACGCTCACCTGTTCCACGAACGGGCGCACCGCCATCCGACACCGTGAGGCGACGTCGCGCATCCGCGCGGCCTACTGCGGGCGGACGCGCCCGAGGAATGCCATGAGCTGCTCGGTCGGACCCGAGCCCTCGGGCGCCTCGACCGCGGCGCCGAACATCCCAGACGTGCGCAGCCGCTCGACCTGCTCGGTGACGAGGTCGATGCCGAGGGGGAAGAGATTCGTCGCGTCAGTCATGGGCCAACGGTAGGCAGTTCGCGGGCCCGTGTCGGATCGGCCTGCCGCCGTAGCGTGGCCGGGCTCCCCGATGCCTTGCGAGACCGGCTCGCGGGCCTGCGGCCCGCCGTGACCGACAGGCGGCCGGGTGCGACCTGCGCGATGATGGCGCATGGACGGTCGTCAGATCGCGCAGGCCCGCACGGCGATCGGGCTGACGCAGCGCGACCTCGCCCGCCGGTCCGGCGTGGCTGTGCGGCACATCGCCCGTATCGAGTCCGGGTGGGTCGGCGCCACCCCGGAGACCTATGCCCGCCTGCTGCGGGCGGCCCGGCCGGATGCGCGGGATGTCCTGGCACGTCACCACGACGACATCGTCGCGGCGGCCATCGCCGCCCGCGGCACCGGCTACGTGCGGGTCTTCGGGTCGGTGGCCCGTGGTGACGACCGGCCCGACTCCGACATCGACCTGCTCGTCGAGTTCACCTCTGAGGCCGACCTCTTCGACGTCGTCGACCTCGAGCGCCGGCTGGCGCAGCTGTTGCGGCGCCGCGTCGACGTCGTCTCGACCAGGTCGGCGGGCCGCGCCGCCCGGCACGCGCTGCGCGACGCCGTGCGACTGCCATGAGGGTGTGACTGCCATGAGGGTGTGACTGCCATGAGAGTGCGACGCCGTGGGGGTGCGACTGCCGTGAGACGCCACTGGTCGACTGACGCCGAGCTCGCGGCCGCCCTGGCCCGTGTCGTCGCGACCTGCGAGCACATCACAGCCGCCGGCCGGGACCGCTTCCTCGCCGACGATCTCGACGGGCAGGTGCTGCGCCTGGCGGGTGAGCGGCTCATCGTCACCCTCCAGGCCGTGCTCGACGACCTGCCGGAGTCGTTCGCCGAGGAACACGCCGACCTGCCGTTCGACGGCGTCGCAGGCATGCGGCGCCGGCTGGCCTGCGGCTATGACTACCTCGACGCACGCATCGTCTGGCAGACGCTCGACGGGCGGCTGCCGGAGTTCGTCCGGGAGGTCTTGCGGCGCCTCGAGTGAGCAGCAGGCGCGCCCCCGGGTGCGCCTCGTGGCCGGGCCCGGCGAGGATGGCCGGGTGCCGCCCGACTCCCTCTCCCTGCTCATCACGTGCGCGTCGCTCGTCGTCGCGACGATCGCACAGCGCGTCGTGGGCATGGGCTTCGGCATCATCATGGCGCCGATCGTGGCGATCGTCGCGGGGCCGTTCGCCGCGGTGCTCGTCGTCAACATCTACGCGATCCTCGCGTGCGCCCTCATGCTGCCCAACGTGTGGCGTCACATCGACTGGGGGCGGCTGGTCTGGCTCGTCATCCCCGCCGTGGTCGCCGGCGTGCCCGGCCTTCTCGTCGCGCGCGCCGCCGACGCCGACGTGCTGCGCATCGGGGTCGGCGCGGTCGCGCTGCTCGGGGTGGCCGTGTCGGTGCTGTTCTCGCGCGGCACCCGCACCATCGACGGGCCCGCCGTGCGCGTCGCCTCCGGCGCCTCGATCGGGCTGCTCAACGCCTCCGTCGCCCTCGGCGCGCCGCCGGTCGCCGTCTACAGCATGCTCAGCCGCTGGAGCGGGCCGTCGTTCACGGCGACGATGCAGCCCTTCTGGGTCGTGCTCAGCGGCCTCACCCTGGTGCAGCGACAGCTCGTGTCCCCCGGCGGCGCCCCGGCCTGGCCGTGGTGGGGCTGGGTCGCGGCCGCCCTCGCGACCGCCGCAGGCAGCGTCGCCGCCGAACCCGTCGCTCGCCTCGTCTCCAACCGCCTCGCGCGGATCGGCGTCGTGGGGCTCTCGCTCGCGAGCGGACTCGCGGTGACCGCGGTCGGGGCCTGGGGGCTCGCGCGCTGAGGCCGGCCGCAACGACCGGCGGCGCGCGCGGCGACAACTGGTCGAAAGCGCTTCGACACGAGAGGTTCCGGGCGTGGCACGGTGGTCGCAAGCACAGCCATCGAGGAGGACGGCATGTTGACCACCCAGGTGCAGGACAGCACGAATCTCGTCACCATCGACTACAGCGGCGCGCTCGACGCCGACGAACTCATCGCCGCTCGCCAGGCCCTCAAGAAGGTCATCGAAGAGCACGGCACGGTGCGGCTGCTCGTCCGCTACGGCGACATCGACATGCATCACGTCGAGCTGCGGGCGTTGTGGGAGGACCTCAAGAACGCGGCCCTCATCGGTCACATCGAGCGGTGCGCCATCGTCGCCGACCAGAAGTGGCTCCGGGTCGTCTCCGACGCCGCCGGGGCCGTGCTGCCGCCCCAGATCGAGACGTTCTCGCTGTGCCACTACGACACCGCCCGGGAGTGGGTCAACCGCTGAGCGGGCGCCCCTCGGCAGCCCTCGTCTCTCACACATCGAGCAACCCTCGGATGTCGTCGGGCGTCAGCGCGCCGTCGATCGCGCCGCCGCCGTCGACGACCCGGGCGAAGAGTTCGCGTTTGCGCTCCTGCAACGCCACGACCTTCTCCTCGATCGTGTCGGCGGCGATGAGGCGATAGACCATGACGGTCTTGGCCTGGCCGATGCGGTGGGTGCGGTCGATCGCCTGCTGCTCGGCGGCCGGATTCCACCACGGGTCGAGCAGGAAGACGTAGTCGGCCTCGGTGAGCGTCAGTCCGAAGCCGCCCGCTTTGAGGCTGATGAGGAAGACCGGGTCGTCCCCTTCGCGGAACTCGGCGATGCGCCGGGGCCGGTCGCGAGTGCGTCCGTCGAGGTAGCCGTAAGCGATGCCCTCGCGGTCGAGGCGCTCCCGCACGAGCCGCAGGAAGCCCGTGAACTGGCTGAACACCAGTGCCCGATGCCCCTCGGCGGCGACCGCCGCGATCTGCTCGGCGAACGCCTCCACCTTCGCCGACGGCACGCCCGCGTGCGCGGCGTCGACGAGCCCGGGCGCGAGCGACAACTGCCGCAGCGTCGTCAGGGCCCGGAAGATCGCGATGCGGTTGCGGTCGACATCGTCGAGCATGCCGAGCACCCGCTGCCGCTCCCTCGCCAGGTGCCGGTCGTAGACCCGCCGATGCGCCGTCGACAGCTCGATCGAGACGATCTGCTCCTGCTTGGGCGGCAGCTCGGGCGCGACCGACTCCTTCGTGCGCCGCAGCATGAGCGGCCGCACGCGCCGCTGCAGCCGCGCCAGACGCTGCGGGTCGGCGCCCGACTCGATGGGCTTGCGATAGACCTCGCCGAAGCTGCTCAGCCGCGGGAACAGCCCCGGCGCGCTGATCGCGAGCAGCGCCCAGAGGTCGGTCAGCGAGTTTTCCAACGGGGTGCCCGTGATGGCGATCTTGGCCGCCGCATCGAGCCCCCGGATCACCTGGTGGGTCTTGGCGTGCGGGTTCTTCACGGCCTGCGCCTCGTCGAGGTAGACGGTGCTCCACCGCTCGTCGGCGACCTGCGGGTCGAGCCGGGCAATCGCATACGACGTCACGACGACGTCCGCCGCGGCGGCGATGTCGGCGATCGCCCGCCCGCGCCGCGCGAGGGTCTGGGTGACGGCGGTGACCCGCAGGTCGGGCGTGAAACGGGCAGCCTCGCCGACCCACGTCGCGATGACGCTCGTGGGCGCGACGACGAGCGCCGGGCGGTCGAGGCGGCCGGCCTCCTTGAGGCGCAACACCGTGGCCAGCGCCTGCACCGTCTTGCCGAGGCCCATGTCGTCGGCGAGGACGCCGCCAAGACCGTGATCGAGCAGGTAGCTCAGCCACCGATAGCCGTCGAGCTGATAGGGCCGCAGGGTCGCGCGCAGCCCGGTCGGCGGGTCGCAGGGCTCGCGGGCGGCGCCGTCGAGCAGGCCCGCCACGGCCGCGCGCCACGCCTCGCACTGCGCGGTGACGACACCCAGCTCAGTGAGCTCGTCCCAGACGCCCGCGTGCCAGCGCGTCAGCCGCAGCGGGCCATCGTCGTCCTGCAGGGCGCGGGCCTCCTCGATGAGACACCGCAGCTGCTCCAACTCCGCTCGATCGAGGTCGAACCACGTGCCGGAGTCGAGCAGCAGCTGTTTGCGGCCCTCGGCCAGCGCCGTGAACAGCGGCCGGAACGGCACCTCCTCGCCACCCACCTCGACCCGGATGTCGAGATCGAACCAGTCCGTGGACCCGTCGGCGGCTTCCTCGATGCCGACCCGCACGAGCGGCGGCCCATCGGCGACCCGGTAGTCGACCGGCTCCCCCACGATCGCGACGTCCACCTCGGGGTCGCGATCGAGCAGCGGCATCACCTCGGCCGTGAATCGCGCCGTCTCCATGCCGTGCAGGACCCGCGGTGTCACCGGGATCGCGGTGGACGGGCCCGGAGGGGCCTCGATCGTCACCGCCCGCGGCACCACCTCGGCCACCCGCTCGGCGACACGCTGCAGCACCGCTGCCTCGGCCCGCGGATCGCGCACGGCCTCGTCGCCGCGCAGCCCGAGCCGGGCCGCGGGACCGCTGCCGTAGCCGACGCCCCAGGTCAGCGTCAGCCGATGCCCCTGCCCGTAGGCCGCCTCGAGCCACACCCGCGGGGCCGGCGGCTCGGGCACGACATAGCTGCCGTCGGAGGAGCCGACCTCGAGCCGCCGCGCCAGGACCGGCAGGTAGCCCGTCTCGAACCGCTCGACCTCGTCGGCGGGCACCGTGAGCGCGCCCGCGCGCAGGATCGGCTCGACGTCGATGCCGGGCTGCTCGATGCCCGCGATGCGCAGTCCCTCGGGCTCCAGGCGCAGGAGTGCCGTCGTCGGCGGGCTGCCGTGCAGCCCGGCGTCGGGCAGGCGGACGATCGCCCCCGCCAGGCTCAGCACCGGCTCGACGACGAGTCCCGATGCCTCCCCCGGCGCGTGCCGCCGCACATCGAGACCCACCCGCGCAGGCACCGACTCGACGTGCACCCGCAGCTGCCCGGGGGTCACGAGCGCCACGCCGGCGCCGACCGCCGCGGCGAGGAGCACCGCCGCCTGCGCACCGAGCTCGTCGAGATACACCCGGTCGGCCGCCGCGACGGTCGACCAGCGCGTCCGCCCCGAGCCGGCGTCGGCCGCACGATGGATCGCGGTCAGCGCCCTCGTCGCGGCGTCGCTGCCTGCCTCCCACCTCCCGTAGGCGAGCTGGCCCCACTGCATCCCCGCGCGGACCCACCCGCCGCGCGCGCCGCGCCGCACGGGCTGCAGCAGCACGCGCCCGCGCAGCGGGTCGGACCCTTGCCACTCCAGCGACAGGGCGACCGGGGCGCGCGCGTCGGCGGGGGCCACACCGGCTATCGGGTCGAGGACCCGCTGCCAGGCGGACGGCTGCGGCGCGCGTTCGGCGGCGGCCGCAGGCCAGGCGTCGCACGCCTCGCGCTCGGCCCGCAACAACACCGCGACGATGTGTTTGCAGTCTCCGTCGACGGGGCACGTGCAGCTGCCCGACCAGCCCCGCGACGACGACCGCGCGGACGATCTCGTGTGGATCATCACGTGGTAGGGGTGCCGGCCCGTGCCGCGCACGGCCGCGAACAGGCCGTCACCTGCGCCGACGACCCTCACGTCGAGCACGTGGCCGCGGTCGGCGTAGGACCGGCCCCGCGCGTAGGTGCCGGCGTCGACCGCGCGGACCACCTGCGCGGCGGCGGCGCAGGCCCAGTCCGGCAGCTCGCGGCGGCTCTCCAGCAGCACTCCCTCGGTCACGACGCACACCCTAGGAGCACGCACCGACAAGATTCGGGAGGCGGACGTCGTCGCTGGTCACGCACGTGCCCCGGGTCTGCGAGGGGTCTGGGGCGAGCGGCTGACGCCTCGCTGACGTGGCCGGCGCAGGGTGGTCCCGACGCCGCGCCGCAGGGGGTGCCGCCCGACCGACACC
>JBDIAP010000138.1:0-10173 GCA_039812485.1 Kineosphaera sp. | reverse complement strand
CCGTGTCCCCCGTGACCCTCGGCGTCGATCGGCACGGGCGCGCTGTGCCGCCAGAAGAACGTGATCACCAGGAGCAGCACCCCCACGACGATGGCGATGATGCCGAAGACCTCGGGCGGCATCGGCAGAGGTCGGGTGAACCCGTGTCCGCCCTCGCCCTCGGCGACGAGCGCGGACAGTGCAGTGAGCATGGCCATGCCGACAGAGTAGCGGCACGGGCCAGGCCGCAGCCGCTGAACTGCCCGCCTGAACTGCGCGCCTGCACCCCACGCCTGCACCCCACGCCCCGGCCGACGGCGCCGACTCGCCGTCCAGGCAGCGGCCAGGCGCCACCCACCCACGACACATAGGGTGGTGTTCATGCATGTCGAGTTGTCTGTCGTCGTCCCCGTCTACAACGAGGAGGACGTGTTGCCGCTGCTCGTCGAGCGCCTGCGCCCGGTGCTCGACGGTCTGGAGACCCCCTACGAGGTCGTCGCGGTCGACGACGGCAGCACCGACGCCTCCGCGGTCGTCATGCAGCGCATCCGGCACGAGTGGCCGCAGTTCCGGGTCATCAGACTGCGCGCCAACGCCGGCCACCAGGCCGCGATCTCCGCGGGCCTGGCGCGGGCCCGGGGTGACTACATGGTGACGATCGACGCCGACCTGCAGGACCCGCCGGAGGTCGTCGCGCAGATGCTGCACATCGCGCGCGACGAGAAGGTCGACATCGTCTACGGGGTGCGCAACGACCGCAGCACCGACACGGCGTTCAAGCGTGGCACCGCGCGGGCCTTCTACGCGACGATGCGGGCGCTGGCCAAGACCGAGGCACCGATGGACGCCGGCGACTTCCGGCTCATGTCGCGGGCCACGGTCGACGCCGTCAACGCGCTCCCCGAGCACCACCGCGTGCTGCGGCTCGTCGTGCCGGCGCTCGGCTTCCCGTCGGCGCAGGTCACCTACAAGCGGGCCGAGCGCGCCGCCGGCAGCAGCAAGTATCCGCTGAGCAAGATGATCAAGCTCTCACTCGACTCGCTGACGTCGCACTCGATGGCGCCGCTGCGGCTGGCCACGTGGTTCGGCCTCATCGGCGGCGTGTTCGCGATGCTGATCTTCCTCTACGCGCTGATCTCGTCGTTCTCGGGGCGCGCGGTGGCCGGGTGGACCTCGACGGTCGCGGCGGTGTCGTCGGTCGGCGCGGTGCAGCTCATCTGTCTGGGGCTGCTCGGCGAATACGTCGGGCGGATGTACACGATGATGCAGGGCCGGCCGACCTACTTCGTGGCGCACGACACCGACGACCTGAGCAACCGGGAGCACCGCGAGCAGCGCGCCACCGAAGCCGGTAGAGAGCTCGCCGGCCTCGGCGACGGGCTCGACGGCGCCGCCGACGACATCACCGAATACGACAGCCTCGACGCCGACCCACACGTCGCGGCGGGCCTCACGGCGGACGTCCCACGGTCGCGCGACACACTCCACTACGCCGGCAGCAACGGCCGCGGCTTCGCGTCCGTCCGCGAGCACCGCGAGCTCGCCGGGCAGTCCCACGGGTTGCCGTCGAACGGCGCGACGTCCCACGGCGTGTCCACGCTCGCCGGCGGACACCCCGTGCTGGACACCATCGCGGAGCCCGAGTCGGACTCCGCGATGGATGCCGAGCAGCGTCAGGCGGTGCGGCGCACCTCGGCGAACAGGCTCACGCCCGGCAGCGACTTCACCGGCAGGTAGCGCTCGGCGGCGACGATCGTCTTGAGCCCGGCGTTGACGACCGGGTGCATGTCCTCGAGGTCGGAGCCGGTGCTCTTCTTGCGGCGCAGCCACACGACGGGGCGCAGCAGCACGTTCCAGCTCGTCATGGACACGACGTGCATCGACTCGCGCTCGAGCACGTCGTGCAGGGTCGTGCGGGTGTAGCGGCGCACGTGGTCGACGGCGTCGTCGTGGGCCGACCACAGCTTGGGGTCGGCGGGGACGGCGACGAGGAACGTGCCGCCCGGCTTGAGCACGCGGCGCACCTCGCGCACGCACGCGTCGTCGTCCTCGAGGTGCTCGAGCACGTCGAAGGCCGTGACGAGGTCGAGGCTGGCATCGGCCAGCGGGAGCATCGTGGCGTCGGCGCGCATGACGGGCAGCCCGCGCTCGTGACAGACCTCCGCGCCCTCCGGACCGTATTCGAGGGGGCTCGCCTGCCAGCCCATGTCGCGCAACACGCGGGTGTTGCCGCCGCCGGCGGCTCCGATGTCCAACGCCCGCCCGGGGGCGCGCCCCTTGAGCATCTGGGCCAGCAGGTGGCGCCGCTCGGCATACCACCAGTGCTTGTCTTCGAGAGCAGCGAGTTTGCGGACTTCGGAACCTTCCATGAGGTCCGATCCTGCCAGAGCCGGGGGCCGGATTCGTAATCGTCCCGGCCGGCCCCGGCAGGGCCCGTCGCCCACCCCGGCACCCCCGGTGTCGGGGTGCTCGGCGCCCCGTCAGCGGATGTGACCGTCGCCCTCGACGATCCACTTCGTCGTCGTGAGCTCGGGCAGGGCCATGGGGCCGCGGGCGTGCAGTTTCTGGGTCGAGATGCCGATCTCCGCGCCGAATCCGAACTCGCCGCCGTCGGTGAACCGCGTCGACGCGTTGACCATGACCGCAGCGGAGTCGACCTCGGCGGTCCAGCGGCGGGCCGCCGCGCGGTCCTCGGTGACGATCGCCTCGGTGTGCCCGGTGGAGTAGCGGCGCACGTGGGCCAGGGCCTCGTCGATGCCGTCGACGACCGCGACGGTCATCTCCAGGGCGTGGAACTCCCGGGCGTAGAGCTCGTCGGTCGCGGCGTCGACCTCGACCCCGACCCGCCCGGCCGCGGCGCGGGTCTCCTCATCGCCGTGCAGCACGACCCCCGCGGTGGCCAGCTCGGACAGCAGCCCGGGCAGCACGATGTCGGCGACCGCGGCGTCGACGAGCAGCGTCTCGGCGGCGTTGCAGACGCTCGGGCGGTGGGTCTTGGAGTTCAGGACGATCGCGCGGGCCTTGTCGAGGTCGGCGCCGGAGTGCACGTAGACGTGCACGTTGCCGCTGCCGGTCTCGATGACCGGCACAATCGACTCGCGCACGACGGTGGCGATGAGGTCGGCTCCCCCGCGCGGGATGATGACGTCGACGAGGCCGTGCGCCCGCATGAGCGCGCGGCCGGCGTCGCGGCCACCCTCGGTGAGCAGGCACACCGCGTCCGCCGGCAGCCCGCGGGCCGACAGGCAGTCGCGCAGCAGCGTCACGAGCGCCTCGTTGCTGCTCTGCGCCGCCGACCCACCCCGCAGGATGACGGCGTTGCCACTCTTGAGCCCCAGGCCCGCGGCGTCGACGGTGACATTGGGGCGGGCCTCGTAGATGATGCCCACGACCCCCAGCGGCACGCGCACCTGGCGGATCTGCAGCCCGTTGGGCAGCGTCGAGCCGCGCACGATCTCGCCGACCGGGTCGGGCAGCGTCGCGATCTGGCGCAGGGCGTCGGCGATCCCCCGCAGCCGGGCCTCGTCGAGCCGCAGCCGGTCGAGCAGCCCCTCGGCCATGCCGCCCGCGCGACCCCGCTGCAGATCGTGGGCGTTCGCGGCGATGACCTGCGGCATGCCGGCCTCGACGGCGTCGGCGAGGGCCAGCAGCGCGGCGTCCTTGTCGGCGCGCGAGAGCAGCGCCAACGCCCGGGAGGCCTCGCGGGCGCGGCGGGCGAGACCCTCGACCGAGGAGGTGACGGCGTCATCGATGAGCGTGGTCGACATGACCGCAGGGTACGGTGCCAGCCGGCGCTCGCCCAGCGGGGTTTCGACCCGCGGAACCACGACCTGTGCGAGCAGGGCGTGCGAGCAGCGCCGCGCCACCACGGGGCGTGGGTCGCCCTGCCGCAGCGGCGACCCGCGAGGTGCCGGTTCAGTCGTCCGCGACCCGCTTGACCATGCGCACCATGAACGGCTGGAAGCCCGAGCGCTCGTAAAGGCGCAGCGCGCCCGCGTTGGAGCTCAGCGTCTCCAGCGACCAGTATTCGATCTCGCGGCGCTCCAGCTCCTTGCGGCAAGCGGTGAGCAGCGCGGCCCCCACCCCCTTGCCCCGGTGGGTGGGCAGCACGGCGAGCGTCTCGAGATCGCCAAAACTCTCCCCCAGGTCGAACGTGGCGCCCGACATGACGAAGTGCAGCGCCGCATAGCCGACGACCTCGTCGGTGTCGGTGTCGATGGCGAGGAAGACGACACCGCCGGCGTCGTTGATCCAGTCGAGGTATTGCTGGTGACGGCGGGCCCAGGCCTCGCCGGGCTCGCGGACCTCCCACACCCCGTCGGACAGCTCCCGGTAGTCGGCGATCATCGCCTTCCACAGGTGCTTGACCTTCGTCAGATCGCGCGCGTGCGCCCGGTCGATGCGGAATGTCATGAGACGACGGTAGCGAGCCCGTGTGGGTCGGCGCCGCGCGGTCCGAGCCCGGCGTGCCCTCCTGCTACAGGAGCGCGAGCCGGTCCCGGTGCACGACCTCGCGCGCATACTCGGAGCCGAACACCTCGCCGAGCCAGCGGGTGCTGCGGCCCAGGAGCCGCGGCAGCTCGTCGCTGCCGTAGGTGACCAGCCCGCGGGCGACCGGCCGGCCGCGGCGGTCGCGGATCTCGACCGGGGCGCCCTGCTCGAAGCTGCCGGTGACGCCCACGACCCCCGCCGGTAGCAGCGACGCGCCCGTGTCGACGAGGGCCCGCACAGCCCCGTCGTCGATGACGAGTCCGCCGACGGGTTCGCTGGCGTGGGCGAGCCACAGCATGCGGGACGCCGGCCGCTGCGAGGTCGGCAGGAACACGGTTCCCACCTCCCCGCCGCCCAGCGCGGCGTGGATGTCGCCGCTCGAGGCGAGCAGCGTCGTGACGCCGGCGCCGGTCGCGATGCGGGCGGCCTCGACCTTGGTCACCATGCCACCGGTGCCGACACCGGAGCCGACACCTCCGACCGCGACGTCGTGGAGGTCGTGCTGCGAGTGCACGGCGGAGATGGGGCGCGTGCCCGGATGCGACGGCGGCCCGTCGTAGAGCGCGTCGACATCGGTGAAGAGGACGAGCGCGTCCGCGCGCACGAGGTGGGCGAGCAGGGCGGCCAGGCGGTCGTTGTCGCCGAAGCGCATCTTGTCCGTGGCCACGGCGTCGTTCTCGTTGACGACGGGCACGACCTCGAGGCGCAGCAGCCGGTGGACCGCTCGGCGGGCGTTGACGTAGTGCTGCTGGCGGATGAGGTCCTCGACCGTGAGCAGCATCTGGCCGACGTGCAGGCCGTGACGCGCGAAGGCCGCGGTGTAGGCGGCCACGAGGGCGCCCTGGCCGACGCTGGCCGCGGCCTGCTGGGCCGCGAGATCTCGCGGCTTGCTCGTCATCCCGAGGGGGCCGAGCCCCGCGGCGATGGCCCCGGAGGAGACGAGGACGACCTCGGTGCCGGCCCGGCGGCGCTGCGCGAGCGCGTCGGAGAGCACCTCGAGGCGATCGCGGTCGAGGAGCCCGTCGGGGTCCGTCAGCGAGCTCGACCCGATCTTGACGACGAGACGCTGCGCCGCGCCGACTCGCCCCCGGCCCTGGAGCTCGCGCTCGCGCAGCTCGCGATCGGTGCGCCCCGCACCAGAGGTGCCGAGGTGCACCGGCCCGCCGGGCGCGGCCGCGGCCGGCGCGGAGGCGGCACCTCGGTCGGCGGCCTGCGGGGCGGTCGGCGCATCGGAGCCGTGCGGGGTGGTCACGCAGCCAGGTTAGTTGCGCGGGCGTTCGGGGCCTGCGGTCGGTTCGAGGCGTGGCACGGGCGGCTCACGGCATCAGCCCCGGACGCGGCATCGCGAGCCGCGAGGCGCCTCGGGGCGGGTCGCCGCTGCTCAACAGACGATGTCGCTCAACAGACGATGTCGCTCAACAGACGATGTCGCTCAACAGATGATGTCGACTCAACAGACGATGTCGACGCGTCCCTGACCGCGCGACGCGAGATAGGCGAGGGCCCGTTCGAGGTGGGCACCGGAGTAGGGGTTGACGCCGCCGTTGGCCTCGATGACGCTGCCCGTGCGCACGAGGTAGGCCGCCGTGACCTCCCGGTGCGCGGGGAGGGCGCCCGTGCGCCGATCGATCGCGAGCTGACGGGTGAACCCCGTCACCGGCCCGGGGAGGCCGCCGCGCACCTCGCCGCGCCAGACGGTCTCACCTGTCACGGCATACACGAGGTCGAGGTCGGCGTCCGTGAGGTGTTCGAGATCGCCCGCGGGGCCCGGGCGGCGCCGGGCCTGCCGGTCGTAGGCGCCCTGCGACGGAGCGAACGTCTCCATGCGGGTCGAGGCCCCCGAATCGGGCCGGATGACGACAGGCACGGCGGGCTCCGGCGGCATGCGCACGTCCTGCACCCACATGCCCAACACCTCCTGCGTCGGCGTCCGCCACGACGCGTCGCGGCGGACCGGCCGCGCACCGTCCTGGTGCGCGTCACGCGCGACCCCATCGGTCGCGCTCTCGTTGACACAGTCGTCCCCGACGGTGCCGACCTGAGCGGAATCGGCCCCCCACCGGCCCGACCCGGCCCTGGCGCCCCGCCGCCAGGGCCGCACCCAGCAGCAGATCCGCACGCCCGACGCCCGGGCCGCACACCGGGACGTTGGGCCCGAGGGCACGGTCGGACACCGTCGGTACGCTTGTTGTTCACCGAGCGTTCATCTGCGCTCGCGGTCGTCACCGTCGATGAACCGACCCGGAGGCACGTCGTGGACCGCACCGGCTCCGCCTACACCGACGTCATGGCACGCGTCACCCAAGACCTCGTCGCCCGCTACCGCGACACGTTCGAGCCCGAGACCGTGGTGGAGGTCGTCACGCAGGTCCGCGCCGCCCTCGAGGCGACGACGCGGCACCCGGAGTTCGTGCCGGCGCTGCTGGAGCACCGCGCCCGCGACCTGCTGCTGGCCCGCGCGCAGGCGCAGGGCCGCAGCGCCAAGCCCGTGCCCGTGCTGCTCTTCGTGTGCGAGCACAACGAGGGCCGCTCGCAGTCGGCCGCAGCGCTCGCCGCGCACCTCGGGGGCGAGCACGTGCAGGTGCGCAGCGCGGGCATCCACCCGACCGGGGTGCTCAACCCGAGCGTCGTCACCGCGCTCGCCGAGCGCGGCGTCACCCTCGAGCACGCCTTCCCCAGCCCCCTGCACGGCGACGTGCTGCACGCCGCCGACGTCGTCGTGCGACTGGGCTGCGACACCGGACGGGAGTCGGGCCGGCGCTACGTCGACTGGCCCGTCGAGGACCCGCACGACCGGCCGCTGGAGCAGGTGCGGGGCATCGTCGCCGACATCGAGACGCGGGTGCGCGGGCTGTTGCGCGAGCTCGATGTCCCCCTCGCGGCGGGTGCCGAGCACGCGCCGAGCGAGACCGACTCCCCCGCCGCGCACACCCGACGCCGCTGGTCGCCCGCGCGGCTCAGGGGACTCGCGCACAGCTGACCAGGGTGCCCGGGTGCCCGGCCCGGGTGCCTGGGTGCGCGGTGCCCAGGTGGGCCATCGCCTACTCCCCCGGGTCGGTCCACAGCCCGGCCGCACGCTCGGTAGCGAGCTCGTCGCGGGCTTCGCGCTTGGCGCTGCGCCGGTCGTCGTAGTCGATGCGCTTCTCGGCGCGGCTCGGGCGGTGCCGGTCGCCGAGCCGGTCGTCGCTGCCTCGGGGCCCGAGCAGCTCGGCCCCGGCGGCCATCGTGGGCTCCCAGTCGAAGACGACGGCGTTGTCGGCGGCGCCGATGAGCACGGTCGACCCGGCGACCGCGCCCGCCTTGAGCAGCTCGTCCTCGACGCCGGCGCGTGCGAGGCGGTCGGCGAGGTAGCCCACCGCCTCGTCGTTGGAGAAGTCCGTCTGCCGCACCCACCGCGTCGGGCGCTCGCCGATGACGCGGAACACCTCGCCGTCGGGGGTCTGCTCACGGCGCACCGCGAAGCCCGCGTCGTCGACCGCGACCGGTCGCACGACGACGCGAGGGCGGGTCACCTCCTCCTGCGCGAGGGCCTCGCGCGCGGCGGCGACGTGCCGGGCCAGTGCGAACGTCAGCTCCTTGAGCCCGGTGCGGGCCACCGCCGACACGATGTGCACCTCGATGCCCCGCGCCTCGATGTCCGGCGCGATGAACTCCGCGAGTTCGCGGGCCTCCGGCACGTCCGCCTTGTTGAGCACGACGATGCGGGCGCGCTCGGCCAGGGGCCGGCCGCCGAGGGCCTCGTCCGGCACGTACTGCCGCAGCTCGTGCTCGATGGCGTCGAGGTCGGACAGGGGGTCGCGGCCCGGCTCGAGCGTCGCGCAGTCGACGACGTGCACGAGCACCGAGCAGCGCTCGACGTGCCGCAAGAACTCCAGCCCGAGCCCCCGGCCCTCGTGGGCGCCGGGGATGAGGCCGGGCACGTCGGCGATCGTGAAGCGCTCGTCACCGGCGGTGACGACGCCGAGATTCGGCACGAGCGTGGTGAAGGGGTAGTCGGCGATCTTCGGCCGGGCGGCGGAAAGCACGGAGACCAGGCTCGACTTGCCCGCCGACGGGAAGCCGACGAGCGCGACGTCGGCGAGCGTCTTGAGCTCGAGCACGACATCGAAGCTCTCGCCGGGCTCGCCGAGCAGCGCGAACCCGGGCGCCTTGCGCCGCTTCGAGGCCAGCGCCTTGTTGCCGAGCCCCCCGCGCCCGCCGCGGGCCAGCACGACCTCGGTGCCGGGTCCGACGAGGTCGGCGACGATGCTCCCGTCGGAGGTGCGGGCGACGGTGCCCTCCGGCACGGGCAGCACGAGGTCGGCGCCCGCTCCGCCGTTGCGCTCGTCGCCCTCGCCGGGGCGGCCGTTCTCGGCCCGTCGATGCGGCGTGTGATGGTAGTCGAGCAGGGTCGTGACCTGGGGGTCGCAGCGCAGCACGACGTCTCCGCCGCGGCCGCCGTTGCCCCCGTCCGGGCCGCCGAGCGGCTTGAACTTCTCCCGGTGCACCGACGCGCAGCCGTGGCCGCCGTTGCCAGCCTGCACGTGCAGGGTGACACGGTCGACGAAGTTGACGGCCATGGGTGGGATCCTCTCCAGTGCTACGCGGCCGATGGATGGCCGCCGAGGACGGGGCCGGGAACGACAGAAAGGGGCGGGTCGCCATTGACCCACCCCTTGCCGCCAGCTCCCGGACCCGCCGGTCTGCTCGTGTCGCCTCGTCGAGCGCGCGGGCCCGACGAACGCGTCGCGCTCCGAGCGCGACGGACGTCTCAGTTGGAGACGACGATGTTGACGGTCTTGCGCCCGCGCTTCGTGCCGAACTCGACCGCGCCCGCGGCGAGGGCGAACAGCGTGTCGTCGCCGCCGCGGCCGACGTTGTCACCGGGGTGGAAGTGCGTGCCGCGCTGGCGGACGATGATCTCGCCGGCGTTGACGAGCTGGCCGCCGAAGCGCTTGACGCCCAGATACTGAGCGTTGGAGTCGCGCCCGTTGCGCGTCGAGGACGCGCCCTTCTTGTGTGCCATGTCTACCTGCCTAAATCGCTCGTGAAAGGGGGAAGCCGACGCTCAGGCGTCGATCGCCGTGACCTTGATCTGGGTCGTGTGCTGACGGTGCCCCTGGCGCTTGCGGTAGCCCGTCTTGTTCTTGAACTTCATGATCGTGATCTTCGGACCCTTGGTCGCCTTGACGACCTCGGCCCGGACCGTGACCTTCGCGAGGGCGTCGGCGTCGGTGGTCACCGTCGAGCCGTCGACGAGGAGCAGCGGCTTCAGCTCGAGGCTGTCGCCGGGGGCACCGTCGACCTTGTCGACGATGAGGACGTCGCCGACGGCGACCTTCTCCTGGCGGCCGCCTGCGCGGACAATCGCATACACGTGAAAACCACTCCTGCTCAACTCGTTAGGACGAAGCACCGCTTGCGACCGGCCCGTTGCAACGCTCCCCGGCTCTCGCTGATCGCTCGAGCTGATCTCACGAGCTGTTCTCACGACGCGGGAAGTGACGAAACACGGATCTCGGTGGGCGCACCGACGCACAACTTTACTGGAACGTGCTACTCCGAGCCAAACTCGCCGGAGGCGCCCGCCGTGGCGGGCTCTCCCGCCGCTCCGGACCCCTCCGACGCGGCGGGCTGGGGGGTCGCGGCGGGCTCCGGGGTCGCAGCCGGGGGTCCGGCCGGGGCGACGACGCGGCCCCGACGGCGTCGCGTGCTCGCCGGCGC
>JBDIAP010000137.1:0-10343 GCA_039812485.1 Kineosphaera sp. | reverse complement strand
GACGACGACCCGGCTCCCTGTCGGGAAACCGGGTCGTCGGATGCGTCACGGGCCGCCGCGGGCGGGTCAGGCCACCGGCTTGCCGCCCTCCCCGAAGGTGCCGTCGGGCCGCGGCCCCGCCGCCGTCGCACCGCCACCGGCCGTCGACGCCGCCGAGGAACCCGCCGAGGAACCCGGGGAGTCCGGCGCCCGCGTCGGCTCGGGCCGCACCGGCTGGGTCGGCGCGGCCGCCCGCGGGTGCTCGTGTCGGCTGCGGTCGTCGGCGGCGAGCCGCGCCTTGGTCTGAGCCAGCTCGCGCTCCTGCTCGCGGGCCTGCTTCTCGAGATCGCGCCGCTCCCGCGCCTTGCGCGCTCGGCGACGGCCGGCGGACATGATCATCGACAACCCGATGAGCAGGAGGAAGATCGTCAGGCCGCCGCTGAGGAACATCGTCAGCGGCGTGAGGCTCAGCTGGTTGTTGAAGAGTTCCACGCTCGTCGTTGCCGCGCCCGCGGAGGTGGCCACCCAGAAGGCGGCCCCACCGACGACCGCGGCCGCGGCGATGAAAATGACACCGAGTGCTGTCATGTTGACCCTCTCTGCCGTGGCCGGGGGCCCTGGCGCCCGCGCGTGACCGGCCGTTGCTGCGCCTCGAACTTACCCCGCCCGCCACGCGCTGACACCCCGACCGACCGGCCCGAATGCGGCGACATGGCCGACGAAGCCCGCGGCGACCGCGGGCCGGCCGCGACCCACTACGGCAGGATGAAGCGCCATGGACTCCCGCATCGAAGCCGTCGGCGGCGACATCACGACGCAGCCCGTCGACGCGATCGTCAACGCCGCCAATTCGAGACTGCTCGGCGGGGGCGGAGTCGACGGCGCCATCCACCGGGCCGCCGGGCCGGGGCTGCTCGCCGCGTGTCGCGAGCTGCGGGCCACGACGCTGCCCGACGGACTGCCGACCGGGCAGGCGGTCGCGACGGCGGCGTTCGACCTACCGAGCCGCTGGGTCATCCACACCGTCGGCCCGAATCGTCATGCGGGGCAGACCGATCCGGCGTTGCTGGCGTCGTGCTTCACGACGAGCCTCCAGGTCGCCCGCGCGCTGGGGGCGCAGTCGGTGGCGTTCCCCGCGGTGAGCGCGGGCGTCTACGGGTGGGACGTCGACGAGGTCGCCCGCATCGCCGTGGACTCTGTGCGATCCGGCTCCGAGGGCATCGCCCTCGTGCGCTTCGTGCTCTTCGGCGCGGCGGCCCTCGCCGCCTTCGACAGAGCCCTGGCCTGACCCGCTGGGGACGCCCGGACCGTGCGCCGCGACGGGGGCGTCAGATCCCCTGCCAGGCAGGCTTGGCCGCGTAGGTCTCCCGGTAGTAGGCGTCGAGCTGCAACCGACTCGCGGCGGCGTCGTCGATCAGCACGCTGACGTGCGGATGGTGCTGCAGGATCGTCGCCGGCCACATCGCGCTCACCGCACCCTCGGCCAGCTGGTGCACGGCCTCGGCCTTGCCGCGACCCGTAGCCACGAGGACGATGTGCCGCGCCGCCATGATCGTGGCCAACCCCTGGGTCAGGCAGTGCTGGGGCACCGCCTCGGGGTCGCCGCCGAAGAAGCGGGCGTTGTCGACGCGCGTCTGACGCGTGAGGGTCTTGATCCGGGTGCGTGAGGCCAGCGAGGAGCCGGGCTCGTTGAAGGCGATGTGCCCGTCCGTGCCGATGCCGAGGATCTGCAGATCGACCCCGCCGGCCGCCGCGATCGCCTCGTCGTAGGCGAGACAGGCGGCCGGGATGTCGTCGGCCAGCCCGTCCGGGCTCCGCACGGCGCCGGGGGCGAAGTCGACCCGCGAGACGAACTCGGCGGCGATGACGTTGCGGTAGGACTGCGGGTGGTCGGCGGGCAGGCCGACGTACTCATCGAGCGTGAACCCGCGCGCCGCCGCGAAGGAGACCTCCCCGCGAGCGCATCGCGCGGCCAGCTCGTCGTAGATCGGCTGGGGAGACGAGCCGGTCGCCAGCCCCAGCACGGCGCGCGGAGCGCGCGCCAGCAGGCTCGCGACGGCGTCGGCCGCCACGGCACCGATGGCGTGCGGGGAGTCGAGGATGACGATCTCCATCGGTCGGTCTTCCTTTCGGCGCTGGGCACGGGCGTCGCTCGTCGCGAGCCCGCTCGTCACGGCAACGTAGCCGAGCCACGCCCGTCGCAGCTCAGTGCACTCCCAGCGCCTGCGGCGGCATCCCGCGCAGGGCGGCGTCGAGCACCTCGACGGTGTGGGCGGTCGGCAGCTCGTGGCCGGCGCGGCGCAGGCTCGTGGCGATCTGCAGGAGGCACCCGGGGTTGGCCGCGACGAGCAGCGCCGCGCCGGTCGCCGCGACATCGGCCGCCTTGCGGTCGCCGAGCTGGGTGGCCGGCTCGGGGTTGACGATGTTGTAGATGCCGGCCGAGCCGCAGCACAGCTCCGGATCGGCGATCTCGCGCACCTGGACCCCGGGCACGGCCCGCAGCAGGTCGCGCGGCTGGGCCCGCACGCCCTGGGCGTGCGCGAGGTGGCAGGCGTCGTGGTAGGCGACCTCGACCTCCAGCCGGTGATAGGTGGCCCGCAACCCGACCTGCGCGAGGAACTCCGCGACGTCGAGCGTGGACGCGCTGACGTCCTGCGCCCTGCCCGCGGAGGCGGGATCGTCGGCCAGAAGCCGCGCGTAGTCCTTCATCGCCGAGCCGCAGCCGGCGGAGTTGACGACGACTCGTTCGACGCCGCTCGCCGCGAAGACGTCGATGAGCTCGCGGGCGAAGCGCAGCCCCTCCTCCTCCCGGCCGGCGTGCAGCGACAGCGCGCCGCAGCAGCCCTGGCCCTGCGGCGCGACCACGTCGTAGCCCTCGGCGGCGAGCACCCGCACGGTCGCCGCGTTGACGCCCGGGAAGAACTCACGCTGCACGCAGCCGAGCAGCAGGCCGACGGTGCCGCGCCGCGGACCGGTCGCGCGGGTCAGCGCCGGCACCGGCCGGCTCGAGCGGGGCAGGTCGGGCGCCAGCGCCTCCATCGCGGCGAGCTGGGCCGAGATGCGTGGCAGCACGCCGCTGCCGCGCAGGCGCGTCGAGAGGCCGGTGCGCTGGTAGAGGCGCAGCGGCCCGGCGAGCGCCCGCAGCCGCGCGGGGTAGGGGAAGAGCGCGAAGATCGCCGCGCGCAGCGCCCGCTGCGCGCGCGGCCGCTCGTGCCGACGCTCCACCTGGGCCCGCGTGGCCTCGATGAGCTGGTCGTACTTGACCCCCGACGGGCAGGCGGTGACGCACGCCATGCAGCCCAGGCAGGCGTCGAAGTGCTGGACCATCGTGTCGGTCATCGGCTCGCCGCGCAGGCCCTGACCCATGAGATAGATGCGGCCCCGCGGGCTGTCCATCTCCTCGCCCCACAGCGCGTAGGTGGGGCACGTCGGCAGGCAGAAGCCGCAGTGCACGCAGTCGGAGACGAGCGCCGCCGACGGCGGACGATGATCGTCGAAGGCCGGGGTGGCAGCCCCGTGCTCGCCGGGTCCGCCACCGGTCGCGGGGTCGGCCGAGGGATCGGTCGCGGGGTCGGCCAGGTGGTCGGTCGCGGGGTCGGCCGGCGTCGGCCCGCCGGCGCCGATCGGCCCCCCGACCGGGGCGTCGCGACCCGCCGAGCGGGGCTGGGGCACGCTCATCAGATGCCTCCCACGAAGCGGCCCGGAGCCAGCAGGCCCGCGGGGTCGAACTGGCTCTTGATCGCCCGCATGACGCCCAGCCCGGCGACCGGGCCCCAGGCGTCGACCGAGGCGCGCCACGACCCCGGCGCGCCGAGCACGACGAGGGTGCCGCCGGCGCGGGCGGTCCGATCCCGAGCCGCCTCGACGAAGGCCGCGAACTGCGCACAGGCCTCGGCCGATTCGGGCCGGTCGGCGTCGACCCCGAGCCAGGCCGTGCCGACCAGCGGCGACCCCCGGTAGGCGACCCGCACCCCGGCGCGGTCCGCGGCCTCGCGCAGCGCCCCGGCCAGCGCGGGCCCGCGGCCGATCTCATGCGTCACCTTGAGCACCGCGGTGCCGGGGGGCTGCCCGGCCCACCAGAACGGCGGCTCCGCACGCAATTGTGTGCCCTCGCCGAGCAGGTGGGCCGCGACGTCGGCACGCTGCCGCAACCCCGCGGCCGTGCCCTCGATCTGCACCCAGACGCTGCACCGCCCGTCGACCGGCACATCGAGCTCGACCGCGGCGGGCACGATCTGCTCCTGCGCGAGGGCCTCCAGCGCCCCGGCCACGGCCGACCCGTCCAGCACGGCCGACACCTCCAGGAGGCCGCCGACCCAGCAGCTCGCTTCGGGCAGCGGGTGCAGCCGGAACGTCAGCTCGGTGATGACCCCGAGGGTGCCGAACGAGCCCGCGAAGAGCTTGCCGAGGTCGTAGCCGGCGACGTTCTTGACGACCTTGCCGCCGGAGTGCGCGACGACCCCGTCGGCCCGCACGCACGTCATACCGATGACGAGATCACGCGCGGACCCGATCGACAGCCGCAGCGGCCCCGCCGCGCCGACAGCGAGCGCCCCGCCGACGGTGCCGCGCCGGACCGGGTCGACGCCGAGACGCTGGCCGTGCGGCGCGAGCAGGTCGGCGACCGCGTCGAGTCGCACTCCCGCGCCCACGCGGAGCACGAGGTCGTTCGGGGCGTACTCGACGATCTGATCCAGGCCGCCGGTCTCGACGACGAGGTCGAGCCGGCGCGGCGGCGCGGCCCAGTCCTGCGCGCTGCCGGTGCCGCGGGCGACGACGGCCAGATCCTCCTCGTGCGCCACGCGCAGCAGGGCGGCGACCTGCTCCGTCGACGTCGGCGAGGCGACCCAGCGGGGTGGCACACCTCCTACGGGGTCGGCGGTGGTCGCGTCGCGCACGGGGCAGGCGTCCGCGAGCCGCCGTACCGTCGACTCCGGCGCGCTCATGCGAAGCCCTCCGTGCTCATCAGGCTCGTCACGCTCATCACGCTCGTCACGCTCATCAGTCCCGCGCCCATCAGAAGACCTCAGCGACGCCGGCCTGCGACAGCGGGTGCTCCCCCTGATGCCGCCCCGGCCGCTCGCCGCACAGCCGCGGGGTGGGAAACACCTTGCCGGGGTTGGAGATCGACGCCGGGTCGAACGCGCACCGCACCATCTGCATCGTGTCGAGGTCGGCGTCGGTGAACATGCGCGGCATGTGTTTGGCCTTGTCTGCGCCGACGCCGTGCTCGCCCGTGATCGACCCGCCGTGCGCGATGCACAGGTCGAGGATGGCGCCCGAGACCTCCTCGGCGCGCTCCGCCTCGCCCGGCACCTCGCCGTCGAAGAGCACGAGCGGGTGCAGGTTGCCGTCGCCGGCGTGGAAGACGTTGGCGACCCGCACGCCGCGCTCGCGGCCCAGCTCGCCGATGGCGTGCAGCACCTGCGGCAGCGCCGTGCGCGGGATGACCCCGTCCTGCACGAGGTAGTCGGGGCTGATGCGCCCCACCGCCGCGAACGCCGACTTGCGCCCCCGCCAGATGAGCGCCCGCTCGACCTCGTCGGCCGCGATCCGCAGCTCGAACGCGCCGTGCTCGCGGCAGAAGGCCTCGATGTGCGCGAACTGCGCCTCCACCTCGGCCTGCGGACCGTCGAGCTCGACCACCAGCACCGCGCCCGCCCCGGCCGGGTAGTTGCAGCCCACGGCGGCCTCGGCCGCCTCGATCGCGAGCGCGTCCATCATCTCGATGGCGGCGGGGATGCAGCCCGAGGCGATGATCGCCGACGTCGCGGCCGCGGCGCTGTCGGTGTCGGGGAAGCCGGCGAGCAGGCAGCGCACGGTCTGCGGCAGACGGGTGAGCTTGACGGTGACCTGCGTGGCGACGCCCAGCGTGCCCTCCGACCCGACGATGACCGAGAGCAGGTCGTAGCCGGGCGGGTCGGGGGCCTTGCCACCGACGTCGAGCACCTCGCCGTCGGGCAGCACGAACCGCGCCCCGGTGACGTGGTGCACGGTGAAGCCGTATTTGAGGCAGTGCGCACCGCCGGAGTTCTCGGCGAGGTTGCCGCCGATCGAGCACACCTGCTGGCTGCTGGGGTCGGGCGCGAAGTAGTAGCCGAGTGGCGTGGCGGCCTTCGTCAACTGCAGGTTGATGACCCCCGGCTCGACGACCGCCCGCTGAGCGACCGGGTCGAGCTCGAGGATCGAGCGCAGGCGCGAGGTGACGATGAGGACCCCGTCGGCGTGCGGGAGGGCCCCGCCCGACAGACCCGTGCCGCTCCCCCGGGCGACGAAAGGCACTCCCGCGCGAGCACATTCGGCGACGGTGACGGCGACGTCGGCGGCCTGGTCGGCGAGCACGACGAGCCCGGGCACCGACGTGTAGTGAGCGAGCCCGTCGCACTCGTAGGTGCGGCGCGCCAGCGGGTCGGTGATGACCCTGTCCGCCCCGAGGCGCGCGAGCAACGCCTCGGTCACCGCCTGCAGGGTCATGTCGCCTCCCGGCTTGGGGCGCCTCGACGTGGCCGCCGTGGTCGCCTCGTCGCGTGCGCTGCGCTCCTGCCCCGGACCCTATGCACCGGTCCGGGCCGCGGCAACAGCGCCGCCGACGCCGCGTCGGGTCGGCTCGGACCCACACCGTGCCGCGCCGTCGGCCCGTCCCGGCCGACCGTCGCGGGCGGACCCGCGCCGGACACCCAGCGCCACAGCGGATCTCGCATCTTTCCGCGGCATGTCGGGGATGCGTATTTCGCGGCGACCGCGTGACACTGGGGGTCATGAGCTGTCACGGTCGATCGGCATGGACCCACCCTCGGTGCGAGGACCAGCCTTTCGACCCCGATCACGCGGCGACGATCGGCCGGGTGCAGGCGACGCTCATCGGGGCCGGGCGCCTCGCCGTCGCGTTCGCCTGCGACGCCCAGTCGACCCTGCTGCTGACGATCACGGCACGCGCTCTGGGCGGTGAGCACGTCTCGCTGCTGCTCGATCCGATCCAGCCCCCGACGCCGGAGGCGGACACGCTGGCCCACGTCGTGGCCGACTCCCTCGGCCTGCCGGTGCTGCGCACCTGGGGACCGGCGGGCCAGCCCCGCCGCGAGCTGCGCGACCTGCCCGTCGACACGATCGCCTTCGGCGAGGCCCTCGACGGCCCCGGTCGCGCGCCGGTCCGGCCGGTGCAGCGCCAACGCGTGCTCTATCCCTTCGCGGAGGCGGGGCTGACGATGCTGGAGATCATGCGCTGCGCCCGGTCGATGGGTCTGGCCGACCCGCGCCTGCCCGCGGCCTCGGAGGCGGGCGCCTGAAGCTCGACCCGTGACGCGCCGGGCGGCGCGTGACAGGGTGGGCCGATGAGTCCTGAACAGCGGGAAGACCCCGTGGCCGGCTCGTCGCGCACGCTGCGGGTGGCCGCCTGCCAGGTGACGGCCGGTGCCGACCCCCGCGACAACCTGCGGGTCGCGGCCGATGCCATCGCGCGCGCGGCCGACGCCGGTGCCCGGCTCGTCGTGCTGCCGGAGGCCATGATGGCGCGCTTCGGCACGCGACTGGCCGACGTCGCCGAGCCCCTCGACGGTCCGTTCGCCGACGGGCTGCGGGAGTCGGGCGCCCGCCACGCCGTCACCGTCGTCGCCGGCCTCTTCGAGCCCTCCGACGACGGCCGCGTGCACAACACGCTGCTGCTCACCGGCCCCGGCGGCGAGGTGTCATATCGCAAGATCCACCTCTACGACGCCTTCGGCTCGCGGGAGTCCGACACCGTGGCGCCCGGGTCGGCGCTCGTCACCGCGAGCGTCGACGGGGTGCTCGTGGGGCTCGCCACCTGCTACGACGTGCGGTTTGCCGACCAGTTCACCGCGCTGGGGCGGGCCGGCGCGCAGCTCGTCGTGCTGCCCGCCTCGTGGGGCGAGGGGCCGGGCAAGGCCGAGCAGTGGGATCTGCTCGTGCGGTCGCGGGCCATGGACGCCCAGGCCTGGCTGCTCGCGTGCGACCAGGCGTGGACGCCACCGCAGGGCGCCGACCCGCTCGGCATCGGCCGCAGCGCGCTCGTCGATCCGCTCGGCGGGGTCCGCGGCCGGTTGGGCCACGAGCCGGGCGAGCTGACCGGCGAGATCGACACCGCGCTCGTCGCGCAGGTGCGCGCACGGGTACCGATCCTGGGCTGACTCGGGTCCTGGGCTGACTGGGGTCCTGGGCTGACTGGGGTCCTGGGCTGACTCGGGCCGGCTCGGGCGACGTCCCGGCCTGACATCCCGGCATCGTCGATCACGCCGGCCGTGGTGGGCGCACCCCCCGAGATGCGCCCACCACCCTCGCCGTCGACCTACCGCAACGTGGCGATGGCGTCCAGCGCGACCGTGCCGCTGACGCGGACGATCCTGATCGTGTGCCGGCCGTAGGGCATGCGGACCGTCGCGACCGTCGTCGCGGCTCCCGCCCTGGTCGACGCGGTCGTGACGCGCTGGGCGCGCCGGCCGTCGACGTAGACGTCGAAACTCCCGCCGCGCGGACCTGTCGCGGCGACCACGGCCGCCCCGGAGGCATAGGTCGCCGGCAGCGTCACGGCGGCCCCCCGCGCTGAGCTGATGCGTAGGGTCCCGCCGACGGCGGCGCGGTCGGACGCCGAGACCCAGCCCCGGGTCCACGAGCCCGAGCGCGTCCCGAGGTCGGCCGCCACGGCGACGGTCGTCGGGCGCGACCAGGCGCTGAGCACGCCGGCGGCGTCGCGGCCTCGCACGCGGAACTGGTAGGCCGACCCGGCGGTGCCGGCCGGGGTCAGCGTCGTCACCCTCGTCCCGGTCGCCAGGGTCGTCCACCCGCCGTACCGACGGGCTCCCGAGACGACGGTGATCGGGCGCCACTGCACGTCATATCGCACACTTCCCTGGGCACCATCGAACGTCGACCACGACAGCGCGGCGGTGGGTGTCGTCGCGACGCGCGACGGCACCGCGGCGGTCGCCGGCACGGGCGCGGCGGTCGTCGTCAGCGAGGTCGTGCCGCCCGGCACGGAGTTCGGCGTGTCCTTGGGCGTCGCCGGTGACTTCAGCGGGCCGAGCACGGCGGCGACGGCCTGGCCGGCGTCGACGATGCCCGCCCCGCAGCCGGAGCACGCGCCGGGGAAGGGGCGGGCGCTCGCGACCAGGGCGGCACGCACCTGGGCCGGCGTGCGGGTCGGGTCGGCGGACAGCACGAGCGCCGCCACGGCGGTGACGTGCGGGGCCGCCATCGAGGTGCCCACCATGAAGGCGTAGTCCGGCCCCTCGGGGCCGCGCGCCCCCCCGTCGACGGTGGACAGGATGGAGTCGCTGCTGCTCTGGCCGCCGGGCGCGGCGAGCGTCACGGCCGACCCGTAGTTGGAGTAGCTCGCCCGGCTCCCGGACGACGTCGTCGCGGCGACGTTGACGACCCCGGCGCAGTTGCCGGGCGCCTCCTTGGCGGCCGAGATGCCCGAGTTGCCGGAGGCGGTGACGACGACGGCCCGGCGCGCGATCGCGCCGTCGATGGCCGTCTGCAGCGTCGCCGGGCAGGCCATGGGGCCGCCGAGCGAGAGGTTGACGACCCGGGCGGGCCGGGTGTTGACCGGGACTCCCGCGACCTTGCCGCCCGTGGCCCACGTGATGCCGTCGGCGATGTCCGACAGCGAGCCACCGCAGCGGCCGATGGCCCGCACGGGCAGGATCGAGGCCTTCGGCGCGATGCCCGCGATGCCGATGCCGTTGCCGGCGACGGCGGCGATCGTGCCGGCCACATGGGTGCCGTGCCACGTGCTGGCGGCGGCCTTCTCGTCACCGCCACAGTCGCCGTCGGTGAGCCAGTCGCCCATGTCGGAGGGGTCGGCGTCGCGGCCGCCGCCGTCGCGGGCGGTGCGCGCGTCGCTGATGAAGTCGTAGCCCGGCAGCACCCGGCCGGCGAGGTCGGGGTGGCGCACGATGCCGGTGTCGACGACGGCCACCGTGACCCCCGCCCCCTGCGCGCGCGGCCACGCGGCCTGGGCGTCGACACCCGCGGTCCTCGACGACAGATCCCACTGGTAGGCGCCGTAGTAGGGGTCGTTCGGCGCCGCGGAGAGCCGCAGCCGCACGTCGGGCTCGGCGTAGGCGACGTCCGGCCGGGCAGAGAGCCGGGCGGCGACCTCGTCGGCCTGCTCCGGTGCTGCGCCGGTGACGAGCGTGGCGCCGGTGCCGAGCGGGCGCGCGGCGTCGAGCTGCGCCCCGGCCCCAGCGGCGTCGAGCGCGCGGTCGCGCGCCGCGCCGGACCCGGCCGCCGCCGTGCCGGGCCTGAAACGCACGATGACGCCACCGGTCGGCGACACCGCCGCACTGTCGTGCGGACCGGGCGGGTCGGCGGCCGACGCAGGGGGCGCAGCCGGCGCAGACGCCCGC
>JBDIAP010000136.1:0-10467 GCA_039812485.1 Kineosphaera sp. | reverse complement strand
CAAGGTGTTGACCATCGCTGACTCAACGACGCACCAGATCCGCTGCGGAGCCCGGGAGGGGCCCGTTTTCGCCGCCGCAGCCGGCGCCGTCATCTCACGACGGCAGCGCGGTGGCACGCAGGGGCGGATCACCGAAAGGACACACGTGAGCCTCACGCTCGACTCCGGCAACGCCGGAACTCCCTGGACCACGAGCCCGCTGACCGCGTCGCGCGACGTGATGCGCGACGCCTCGGGCGACCTGACGGGCGCGGCCTCGCCCGCGCCCGGCGACGGTCTCGGCACGCCCCCGGGGCGTCACCTCGTGGCGCTCGACATCGACGGCACGACGCTGCACCACGACGGCACGCTCTCGAGCGAGGTCTATGCGGCCGTGCGCGACACGGCGGCCGCCGGGCACGACATCGTCATCGCGACCGGCCGATCGCTGCTCGAGGCGCGGCCGGTCATCGACGCGCTCGGCCTGCGCACCGGCTATGCCGTGTGCTCCAACGGCGCCGTCACGCTGCGCCTCGATCCCCGCGAGCGGGGCGGCTTCCGCATCGTCGACCAGGTGACCTTCGACCCGCGGCCCGCGCTCGAACTGCTGCGCGACGCGTGGCCGGGCGCCGTCTTCGCCGTGGAGCGGGTCGGTGTCGGTTTCGACATCAGCGGCCCGTTCCCCGACGGCGACCTCTCCGGCCGGCTCACGGTCTCGCCGTGGGAAGAGCTGACGGGATCGCCGACCACGCGGCTCACCTTCTACAGCCCCGACGCGCACGTCGAGGAGTTCGGCCACGCGGTCGAGCGCATCGGCCTGCACGGCGTCAACTACGCCGTCGGTTACACGGCCTGGCTCGACGTCGCCCCCGCCGGCGTCTCGAAGGCGAGCGCGCTCGAAGGCGTGCGACGCCGACTCGGCGTGACGCTCGACCGCACGGTCGCCGTCGGCGACCAGCGCAACGACCTCGAGATGCTCGACTGGGCGGCCTGCGGCGTGGCCATGGGCAACGCGCCCGACGAGGTCAAGGCCGCGGCCGATCTCGTCACCGGGCACGTGCGGGACGACGGGCTCGTCGCGGTGTTGACCCGGGTGCCGGCCGCGCGCTGAGCCGCAAGGCGTCGGCGACCTGTCGGACGAACGACTGATAAGGACGCGTCCAAGACGCGACCACAGCGTTCCAGGACGTCCGATATAAATCCGTCCAAGACGCGGGCGATGAATTCCCTATTTGCTCCCGTCTCGGGAGATATGTTGCCGGACAACGGCTCTCGCGATGTCGCCAGTGATCTGGGGTGCCACCGCAAAGCGTGCAGAAAATGTCGCTCAGATCGCATTCTGACCACCCGGAAACCCATCATGGGCGGGGTGTGTGCGGACGATGAGAAGAGTGACCTTTTCGGACGCATTGCTCACGGAGGAGAACACACATGCGGACGCAGCAGCAGGTCGGACCGTCGGCCGGTGGGCTGGACGACGACTTCGTCGAGAAGTATCCCGAGCTCTACCCCAATCACGTGGCCATCGCCGCGTGCATCCGCGCCTGGGCGCAGCGCATGGATCCGCAGGGCGATCGCCCCGTGCGCTCCAGCTGCGTCGTCAGCGAGGACGATTTCCTGCTCGGCTACACCCGCGCGTTGCGGGACATGGCCGACCTGCTCGTCGACGGCGACGGCCTGCCCGACGGACCCCTGTTTCCGCAGACGCCGGTCGCCCAGATCGCCTGACATCAGGCTCGGCCACCCGGCACGCCAGCACCAGGCCGGTGACCGGCGCGCGCGTGTGATGATGCTGGGGCCATGGCCGACCTGCACCTCACCAGCCCCGCGAACCCGCGCCTCAAGGCGCTCACCGCGCTGCGCCGTCGCCGCGTGCGCGACGAGACCGGCGCGACGCTCGTCGACGGGCTCGAGGAGACGACGCTCGCCGCGTCGGCCGGCGCGCGGCTGCGCACCCTCTACTACTGCCCGGAGCTCTTCGGGCCTGCCGGCGACGAGGGCCTGAGCGCGCTGCGGGCGCAGGCCGAGCAGGCCGTGCGGCTCGGGCGCGCCGCGTTCGAGAAGGTCGCCTACCGCGAGGGGCCGGACGGCATCCTCGCGGTCGTCGACGCCGCGGGCGTCGATCTGCACGAGCTGGAACTGCCCGACCGCCCGCTGCTGCTCCTCGCCCAGGGCGTCGAGAAGCCGGGCAATCTCGGCGCGATGCTGCGCACCGCCGACGGCGCCGGCGCGCACGCGGTCATCGCCGCCGACCCCGTGACCGACTGGGGCAACCCCAACCTCGTGCGCGCGAGCAAGGGCACCGTCTTCAGCGTGCCGGTCGTGGCCGCGAGCACCGCCGAGGTGCTCCCCTGGCTCGCCGAGCGCGGCATCGCCGTCGTCGCCACGACGCCGGACACCACGACCGACTACGCGGACGTCGACTACACGGGTCCCGTGGCCGTCGCGGTCGGCGCGGAGAAGGTCGGCCTCGATGCCGAGCTGCTGGAGGCGGCCACGCACCGCGTGCGCATCCCGATGGCGGGTCGCGCCGACTCGCTCAACGTGTCGATCTCGGCGGCCGTCGTCGCCTACGAGGCGGTGCGGCAGCGGCGGCCTCACCCCGCGAGCCGAGCCACCGGGGCGCCTGTGTCACGATGACGCCATGCGACTCGACCACGTCTCATATGCCGCGGAGAAGGACGGCGTCCGCCCCACGGCCGACCGGATCGCGGAGGCGCTGGGCGTGCGGGCGGTCAACGGCGGGGTGCACCCGAGCTTCGGCACGCGCAACGTCATCCTGCCCCTGGCGCACGGCCGGTATGTCGAGGTCGTCGAGGTGCTCGACCACCCGGTCTGCGACAAGGCGCCCTTCGGTCAGGCCGTGCGGGCCTGTTCGGAGCGGGGCGGCGGCTGGCTCGGCTGGGTGTGCCGCGTCGACGACATCGCCGAGCAGGAGCGCCGACTCGGGCGCGCGTCGATGCCCGGTCACCGTGTCTTCCCCGACGGGCGTCACCTGCACTGGCGTCAGCTCGGCGTCAACGGCCTCATCAGCGACCCGCAGCTGCCCTTCTTCGTCGAATTCGACGACATGGGCCTGCACCCCTCGCTGGCCGTCGCCGACGAGCCGAGCGTCGTCATCCGCTCCCTGACGATCGCCGGCGACCCCGACCGGGTGCGCGACTGGCTCGGTCTGGAGGCCGGCGAGACCTCGACGGTCGTCGACTTCGAGTTCGTCGCCCCGCACGGCACCGCCGGCCTGCTGAGCGTCACGTTCGACACCCCCAGCGGCCCGATCACGCTCTGAGCGGCGGGTCCCCGCAGGGGGCCACCCGCCGGGGCCGCACGGGGTCCGAGCCCGACCCAGCCGCCCGACCCAGCCGCCCGGCTCAGATCCGGGCTCAGGCCCCCGCCGGCTCGGCCCAGTCCTCCTCGTCCTCCTCGCGCGCACGCCGACCGACCCCCCGCAGCCGCAGCGAGTTGAGCACGACGATGACGCTGCTCGAGGCCATCGCGATGCCCGCGATCATCGGCGACACGAGCCCGAACGCCGCGAGCGGCAGCGCGATGACGTTGTAGCCGAAGGCCCACGCGAGGTTTTCCAGGCACACCCGCAGGGTGCGGCGCGACAGCTCGATGGCGTCGGCGACCGCGGCCACCTGCGGCCGCATGAGCACGATGTCGGCCGACTCCATCGCGATGTCGGTGCCCGACCCCATGGCGATGCCGAGGTCGGCGGCGGCCAGCGCCGCGGCGTCGTTGACGCCGTCGCCGACCATCGCGACGACGTGGCCCTCGCGCTGCAGGCGCTGCACGACCGCGTGTTTGTCGGCCGGACGCACCCCCGCGAAGACGTCGTCGGGCGCCACCCCGATCTGCTGGGCGACACCCGCGGCCGTCGTCGGGTTGTCGCCGGTCAGCAGGTAGGTGTGCAGCCCGAGATCGTGCAGCCGCCCGATGCCGGAGGCCGAGTCGGAGCGCACGCCGTCGGCGACGGTGAAGGCCGCGCGGGCGATCCCGCCCCACCCGACGTAGACGGTGGTGCCGGCCGCGTCCGGCCGCGCGATCTGCGACGGCACGCGCTCGAAGAGAGCGGCCCGCCCGACGGTCACCTCGGTGTCCTTGATGAACCCCCGCACTCCCGACCCGGGCAGCGCCGTGACGTCGCGCACGTCGGGCAGGTCGAGGCCGCGCTCCCGGGCGCTCGCGACGATGGCGTGGGCCACCGGGTGCTCGCTGCCGGCCTCGACCGCCGCGGCGGCCTGCAGCGCGGCCGTGGACGAGAGCCGACCGGCGGGCGCGATCTCGACGAGGCGCATCTGCCCGGTCGTCACCGTGCCGGTCTTGTCGAGCAGCACGACGTCGACGCGGCGGGTCGACTCGAGGATCTCCGGGCCCTTGATGAGCACCCCGAGCTGGGCGCCGCGGCCGGTGCCGGCGAGCAGTGCGGTGGGAGTGGCCAGCCCGAGGGCGCACGGGCAGGCGACGACGAGCACGGCGACCGCGCTGCTCAGCGCGGCGGTCGCCGAGTGGCCGGTGAGCAGCCAGCCCGCGAACGTCAGCGCCGCCAGCACGAGCACGAACGGCACGAAGACCGACGACACCCGGTCGGCCAGGCGCTGCACGGGTGCCTTGCCGGTCTGCGCCTGCTCGACGAGCCGAGTGATGCCCGCGAGCAGGGTGTCCGCGCCGACCGCCTCGGCACGCACGACGAGCAGGCCCACGCCACCCGCCGACCCGCCGACGTTGATCGTGCCGCCGACGACCCGGTCTCCCGGGCCGACGTCGACGGGCACGGATTCGCCGGTGACCAGGGACGTGTCGACCGCGCTCGACCCTTCGAGGACGACCGCGTCGGTCGCGACCTTCTCGCCGGGGCGCACGAGGAAGCGCTGCCCGACCGCGAGGTCCTCGATCGGCACCCTCGTGTGGGTGGTCGTGCCGCCGACGCCCTGCGACAGCACGGTGACGTCGCCGCGGCCGAGGTCGAGCAGCGATTGCAGCGCCGAGCGGCCCTCGCGGCGGGCGCGCGCCTCGGCGACGCGGCCGGCGAGCAGGAAGGTCGTGATGACCGCCGCCGTCTCGTAGTAGAGGTGGCCGGTCTCGCCCGCGACCGTCGCGACGAGAGACCACCCGAAGGCCGCGGTGACGCCGAGCGAGACGAGCGTGTCCATCGTCGAGGACAGGTGCCGCGCGTTGAGCAGCGCGGCGCGGTGGAACGGCCACGCCGCCCAGATCGCCACCGGGGCCGCGAGCAGCAGCTCGACCCAGGGCCGCGCCACCCCGAGGCCGTGCCCGAGCGGGGTCATCGCCAGCAGCACCAGCGGCAGCGTGAGGACGGCCGAGACGATGAGACGCCGGCGCAGGTCTGCGGCCTCGAACTGGGCGCGCCAGCGCGCCCAGCGCGACGGGGGCGCCGAGGTGGTCGCGGCGGTCGCGGGGCTCGGCTCGGCCACGGCGACCGGTCGTGGGCCTGCGGGCTGGGCGGCGGCCGACTGTGCGCTCGCCGACGGGACACCGGCCTCCGGCGCGGCGGGGGCGGTAGCGGGGTCGGCGGCGCTGGGCGACGGGGTGCGCGGCGCCCGCGCGGTGAGCACGTCGGCCGTGTAGCCGGTGCGCTGCACGACGGCGACGAGGTCGTCGGGCCCCAGCGGGTCGTGATAGCGCACGTGCGCCTTCTCCGTCGCGAGGTTGACGCTCGCCTCGACGCCGTCGAGCTTGTTGAGCTTGCGCTCGATGCGCGAGCTGCACGACGCGCAGGTCATCCCGCCGATGGCGAGGTCGATCTCGTGCGATGCGGGCTCGTGGGTGTCGGGGTCGTGGCTGGTCGCCGTCGTCATGTGGGTCGTGCTCCTGCTCGAAACGAAGATGCCCTCATCGGGCGCTGGTGCGTCGTCGGCGTCGGCGTCGGACGCGGCAGCCCCGACGTGCCTGGTGGGGCGCGCCGCGAACCGCTCAGAAGGAGACCGAGTAGTCGCCCGCCTCCGCCACAGCCTCGGTGATCGCCGCGCGATCGGGCAGCGGGTCACCCTCGACGCGCACGGTCGAGTCGCCCCCCGGCACGAGCTCCACCTGCACCCCGGTCACCCCCGGCAGCTCCCCGAGCTCGGAGCTGACTGCCGAGCTGCAGTGCCCGCACGTCATGCCGCTGACTGTGAACGTCGTGGTCGTCATCGTCGCTTCTCCTTGTGCTTCCCAGTGTGGTGGGTCTGCTTGGTCCAACCGAGGAGCGCCGCACCGTGTTCCGGCGGGCGTCCGACGTCTCGCGATCGGGGGCGCCGGGTCCTGCCAAGGCCCTTGAGTCGCGGCGAAATCGGCCGAATGGGTCACAGGTGGTGGGCGTCGCGGCCGGACGACCACATCAGCGTTTGGCCCGACGGAGGAGTGGCATGTCAACAGCACAGCAGCCCGGCTACGGCGAGGGCGGCAGCCGTCGATTCGACCTCATCGGCCGATTCGGGCTCGTCGGCCGGTTCGTCGTCGTCGGCGTCATCGGGTCCGTCGCCGCGCTGCTCGTCGGCGTGCTGTCGTTCGCCTCGCAGGCGCGCTATCACGGCTACCTCGACGAGATCGACGCCGTGCGGCAGGCGGCCATCGCGACCTCCGTGCTGGGGCGCACGGGCTCGGAGGTGCGCGGCTACCAGTTCGCCTACAGCTGGGATGTCGGGCGTGCGGGCGCGACCGTGGCGCTCAGCCCCGAGCAGGCCAACTTCGCCGGCTACCAGCAGAGCTCGCAACGTCTGCAGCAGCAGCTCGACGCCATGCCGGTCGACCGGCTCACCGAACAGGAGCGGGCCCAGTTCGAGGCGTCGAAGGCGGCCTGGGCGGAGTTCTTCGCCGCCGGCGACCGGGCGCTCACCTCCTACCGGGAGAACACCGACGCGGCGACGCGCGCCGCCAACAGCGTCATCGCCGGCCCGGCGGCCGCCGCCTACGCGCAGGCGCAGCAGGGCGCGACCCAGGTCAACACGGCGGTCAACCAGCGCGTCGCGGCGATCCAGTCCGAGGCCAACGCGGCGGCGGCGGTGTCGCGCGTGCTGCAGATCGTGACGATCGTGCTGGCCCTGGGCCTCATCGCGCTGGTCACGCTGCTCACCGCGCGCGTGCTGCGCAGCCAGGTGCAGGCCATGGACGACGCTCTCGACGCGCTCGCCGACGGCGACCTCACCCACGAGCCGGAGGTCGCCCCCGGCACCGAGATCGGGCGCATGGCCGACTCGCTGAGCGCCGCGCAGCACCGGCTGCGCGAGCTGCTCGGCCAGGTGTCGGCGACCGCCGGTGTCGTCGCCGAGGCCGGTGAGCAGCTCAAGGCCGTCTCGCACCAGGTCGGCTCGGGGTCCGAACTGGCGGCTTCGCGGCTCGGTGTGGCGTCGGGTTCGGCGGACACCGTCAGCAACAGCATCCGCACCGTCGCGGCCGGCACCGAGGAGATGACGACCTCGATCCGCGAGATCAGCCGGTCGGCCAACGACGCCGCGGGCATCGCGGCGCAGGCCGTGCACGTCGCCGACTCCACGAACGCGACCGTCGCCAAGCTCGGCGAGTCCAGCGTCCAGATCGGCAACGTCGTCAAGACGATCACGAGCATCGCCGAGCAGACCAACCTGCTGGCGCTCAACGCCACGATCGAGGCGGCCCGCGCGGGCGAGGCCGGCAAGGGCTTCGCCGTGGTCGCCAACGAGGTCAAGGACCTGGCTCAGGAGACCTCGAAGGCCACCGAGGACATCGGCCGCCGCGTCGAGGCCATCCAGCTCGACACCGAGGCCGCCGTCGCCGCCATCAGCCAGATCAGCGCGATCATCAGCCAGATCAACGACTCCCAGGCCACGATCGCGTCCGCGGTCGAGGAGCAGACCGCGACGACCAACGAGATGGGTCGCAACGTCGCCGAGGCCGACAAGGTGGCCCGGGTCATCTCCGGCGAGCTGTCGTCGGCCTCGTCGGCCGCGGGCGACTCCAAGGGGGCGGCGGCGACGACCGAGCGCGCGGCGACCGAGCTGGCTGCCCGAGCGGCGGAGCTGCGGGGCCTCGTGGGACGGTTCCGCTACTGATCGAGCGCCCGACGCCGGCCGGGTTGTCGGCGGGCGGCGGGCAGCCCACCTGTCGGTCATGCTCGAGCCGGTCGTCGGCGCGAGCGGCACCGCCCGGGCCCGCCGACGTCCCCGGGTCGGTGCTCAGACCAGGTATTCGGCCACGAGTTGCGGGGCCAGGCCGACATACCGGGCGGGGGTGAGCTCGACGAGGCGCGCCTCGACGTCGGCGGGCAGCCCGAGGCCCCGCACGAACTCGCGCAGGTCGTCGCCGGTGATGCGGCGCCCGCGGGTGAGCTCCTTGAGACGCTCGTAGGGGTTTTCCATGCCGGCCACGCCCTGCGCGCCGAGCGCCCGCATCGCCGACTGGATCGGCTCGCCGAGCACCTCCCAGTTGGCGTCGAGGTCGGCGGCCATCGCCGCGGGCACGGCGTCGAGCCCGGCCAGGCCGCGGCGCACGTTGTCGATCGCGAGCAGGCTGTGGCCCACGGCCGTGCCGATGTTGCGCTGCATCGAGGAGTCGGTGAGGTCGCGCTGCAGCCGCGACTGCACGAGCGTCGAGGCGAGCACGTCGAGCAGGGCGTTGCTCACCTCGAGGTTGGCCTCGGCGTTTTCGAAGCGGATCGGGTTGACCTTGTGCGGCATCGTGCTCGACCCGACCGTGCCCTGGCCGCGGACCTGCGCGAAGTAGCCCAGCGAGATGTAGGTCCACATGTCGGTGCACAGCCCGTGCAGCACCCGGTTGAAGCGGGCGATGTCGGCGTAGAGCTCGGCCTGCCAGTCGTGGCTCTCGATCTGGGTGGTCAGCGGGTTCCACTCGAGGCCGAGGTGCTCGACGAAGGTGCGGCTCACGCGCGGCCAGTCGGCCTGCGGCACGGCCTCGACGTGGGCGCCGAACGTGCCCGTGGCGCCGTTGAGCTTGCCGAGGTAGTCGGCCCGCTCGACCCGGCGCAGCTGCCGGCGGAGGCGGTGCGCCGGCACCGCGAGCTCCTTGCCCATCGTCGTCGGCGTCGCGGGCTGGCCGTGGGTGTGGGCGAGGAGCGGGGTGTCGGCCAGGTGCCGTGCCATCGCGGCGAGCTCGTCGACGAGGTCGGTGGCGGCCGGCAGCCACACGGCGGTGATCGCGCCCTTGACCATGAGGGCGTAGGACAGGTTGTTGATGTCCTCGCTCGTGCAGCAGAAGTGGATGAGCTCGGACAGGCGGGCCGCCTCGCCCGGGTCGTCGCCCTCGAGCGTCGCGGGCAGGCGGCGCTTGAGGTAGTACTCGACCGCCTTGACGTCGTGCACGGTCTCGGCCTCGATCGTCGCGAGCTCGGCGATGTCGTCGGCCCCGAACTCCTCGACGATCGCGCGCAGCCGCCCTTGCTCGGCGGGGTTCAGGGCGCGGACACCGGGCACGACACCCTGGGTCGTCAGGTGGATGAGCCACTCGATCTCGACGCGCACCCGCTCCCGGTTGAGGGCGGCCTCGGAGAGGTGGTCGACCAGGGGCGCGACGGCGCGGCGGTAGCGGCCGTCGAGGGCCCCGAGCGGCTGGGCAGGCACGATGTCGGACAGTGCGGGCATGTGCGCATCTTCCCAGATGCGCTGCGGCGCACCCGACCTACACTCGACGCTGTGAGCGCCACGCCGCCGGGCCCGTCGCCGCGTGACGCGGTGCGGCGCTCCGTCGTGCACCGGCTGCTGGGGTCGCTCGACTTCCGGCGCTCGCGGGAGGCGTCGGCGCGCATCGTCGACGACCCCGACTCGCTGCGGGACCTGGCCGAGACCGTGCGTGAGCGCGGGTATGACGAGGGGCCCCTGGAGCCCGTCGCCGATCGCATCGACGCGGCGCTCAACCTCATCGACGACCGCGCCGAACAACTCGATCAGGCGCGGGCGGGTGACCCGGCCGTCGGGCCGCGCTCCGGCGCGAGCGCGTCGACGCCCGCGGAGCTGTCGCCGGCGCGGGCCGCGCGGCACCGGCTCATCGTCGCCGCCCTGCACTACCTCGCGCGGCCGACAGACAGCGCCCCGCACAGCGACCCGCACGCCGACCCCCACGGCGACCCGCAACCGCGCACCGAGCCCCGCGGCGCCGTCGAGGCCGACGACGTGGTGGTCGTCAGCGAAGTGCTGGGCAGCGCGCACGCAGACCTCGAGCCCTATCTCGGGGATGACGAGTCCGGTTCTGGGACAGGCGCGTCGGCGGGTGGGCCCGCGCGGACGCGGCGTGCCGACGAGACGTCGGCCCCGGCGGACCCGGTGGGCGACCGGTAGTCGGTTCGGCCCCAGGTCACCCGTGGCATCGCGGGCCTTGACGAGGCTCGCCGTGGCCCCTACGGTCCACATCACGACAAAGGGGTTCGTATGGTGAGACCTAGTGGGTTCGACCGTGCCGCGTCCGAGCTGTTCGCTGCCGGCACGGCCGACGACGTCGGCCGTCGTCTCGGCCTGTCTCGGCGCGAGGTTCTGCGCCTCGGCGGAGCCAGCCTGCTCG